>DATFHJ010000372.1:0-20885 GCA_035248585.1 Thermoanaerobaculia bacterium | reverse complement strand
TGCTTCAACTCACGGTCCTCAAAACCATCGAGCCGCCAGCCCGCGCAGTCGTATGCCGCCTGGCGAACCGCTGGCTTCGCGTCGGACGACATTTCCCGAATCCGGCGCGGGATTGCTTCGTCCTCGGCCCATCGAAGCACTCGCCCGATCGCCCAGCGAACGACACCCACCTGTTCGTCGGCGAGCAATGGAGCGACTACATTCAGCACACGAGCCCCATTGAACTTCAATAGATACCCGGGCAGGATTTCGCGGCCTTTCACGTCGGAGCGCAATGCCGATGCAGCGAGGTCGAACGCCGCCTCGGGCTCGAATGTGGCGATACATTCGATCACCAGCCGCTGATCGAAGCCCGGCCGCAGAGTTGCGTCGAAGGCCTTTTGGCGGAGCTCCGCGCTGTCGAGCACAGGGAAGATGCGTACCCATAGTGAGGCGCGGCCATGAAATAAGTCCTGATATGGAAAGGGCAAAAGATGAGGTCGGAGGAGCTCGGCCATTTCTCTTCCGCGTTCGGACTGATCTACCAATTTCGCGACGATGTGATCGTCCTGCACGTGGTCGAAAGGCAACTTCTTCGCGAGCTCGTATGCGAGATCGCGGGAGGCCGAAGTTGCCGACCGGAACAACAGCTCCGCGAGAACATGACGCACCTTCGCGTGCTCGCCGCGCACGAGCGCCGCAATCTGAGGACCCAACTCGGTTCCAGGGCGGATCAGGTCACGCGCCGCACGCAACCCATGCCAGTGCATGACATCCGTCGCATCTGCGGCACATGCCTTCTCGAGAATCAGTGGTACGAGATCGGGGCGCCGGCTGACATTCAGCGCGCCGATGGCCCGCACTTTCTTCTCGGGATCGTCGGACTCTAATGCGGTCAGCAGGCGCTCGACCAGCGATTCGTCCATCGGCTCACGGTCGTTGATCAGCCACGCCAGATCGTCGTCGATTACATTCGCGCCGAAGGTCCACACAGCGTCCACGACGGCTTCGTCATCGCCGATCAACGCCAGTGAGCGAACTGCTTCCGTGACGTGTTCGGGAATGTGATCGCGATCGTCCCATGTAGCGACGCTGCGTTTCAGGAATTCATGCAGCGCGTCCCGAACTTGCGGCGTGGGATATGCCGCGGCCCAACGGATCTGCCGCAGGGGCGGATCCCCGTCGCGCAGATTGGCGGTGGCGGTCGCTCCTGACGAAGCCTCTTCACTCATTCTGCGGAGAATGACGCGGAGATCGAAAGCTTCGTCAGACAGCCAGTCACATTCGACCACCGGCAGGCGTTCGAGGGCTGCGACGATCTGCTGCTCCGCATTGCTTCCCGCATACGTTGCCAGAGCATCGATGACATCGACATGTGCCGCCTTATGCAACAAGTCAACGATCGGGGCGAAGCTGACCCGGCGCTGATCAGCGTCCTGTTGCATAAAAACTGTCAGCTCCGCGCGGAGTTTTCCCACGAGCGCGTGCGCGGTCGCGGAATCGACTTCATGCTCCATGTCTTCCAGCCATGCGGCAGCGCGGGCATCGCCTTGCATCCGCTCTTTTGTGACCGCCAGTGTCTCGTCTCGCCGCACGAGCATCAGCCATGGAATCCACCAGGAGCTGACGTGTTCGCGAATCGCATTGGCGGAGTTTTTTGCGAATGACAAGGCCTCATCCGGAGCGACGACGGACAACGCGGCCAGCGCGCGTTGCGCGGCGAAATTGGCGTCGGAGGTAAGCCATGCTTTCAGCCGCTCCACCTCGAAGCCATCGCGAAATGCCTGGATGCAATGGATCAGGCCTCCTGGCTTGTACGCCGGGGTCTTCGCGAACAAGATGCTCTTGATCTTCAGCCACAGATCTCGCCCGTCGTCGTCTCCCAATGTGGCGAGCAGCCAGGCCAGACTGGCCGCATGGCGATCGTCCTCTTCGATTCCCCGGATTTGTTGTTCGAGCCAGTCCCGTGCCTGGCCTGCCGATAACGTAAGCGCTCGAAACAAACGCTCTCGTCGCCAATGCGAGCGGCTGTCCTTGGCCTCTTCGGTTGCCGCGTCATGTTCGACCAGCAGCTTCCACAGGATCGGTGCATGCGCGCCGGCCGGATGCTGTACGCCCGCGCGCACGCCGATCTCCCGCACTGCAGCTGAATCGTGCCGCAGGAGCATGGAAATGTCGGATGCGACGTTGTCGCTCGAGCTTGCGAGGGCGCGGAGCGCCGCGCGCGGGACGAGCGTCTCAATGCTGTACTGCTCTTCTTTGTGCTCCGACAGGACGAGACGGCAGATCAAGGCCGGCATGATCGCGGGCCCGATGCTCCCAAGCATGCCATAGAGACTCTTCATCCGTTGGTAGTGGTTTTCTTCGAGACCGCGAATCACTCGCGCCAACGTTTCCGGAGAGAGAATTCCGCGCGTCGCGGCCATCCAGAAAACGTCCATCGGCACGTAGGAGAGGTGCGGCCGGTCCGTGTTCGCGGCGCGATCCGCGAGGTATGGACGCAGCACGGCCGCCAGCTTCTCCTCATCGTCGGAAACCGACGGGATTTCTTCGGCGATCGCTTCCGCGACGGCCCAATTGAGCAGACGGTCGTGCCAGATTCGCGCGCCGCCAGCCGGCTCCGGCCGCAGCCAGCCGACTGCCTCCAGCCGAAGCTGCTCGTCGCTCGTAATCCCGAGGCCGCGCAGCTTCGACTGAGACCACGGATATTCGCCGCCGCGGCGGAAATCGGAGGCCAGAGCGAGCATGGCTGCAACATCGCCGGGGTGCTCCGGCTGTCTGCGCTCGGTCGACAACCGGCGCCACCATGCGTCGTACAACTCGTATTCGACCTTCACGGTCCATGTATTGGACTGACGAACGAACAGCTCCGCCAGCAGCGGGCGATGCATCGTCCTGCGGACGTCGGGAGGAATTGCGCTCCATTCGCGTTCGTGACGCCGCAGGAATTCGTGGAGCTGGTCCTCGGAAAAATCCCGTACAGCTACTACGATCGCACCGCGCCGCTTCAGCGCCGCATGGCCGGTGAGCCGGGGAAAGGCATTGAAAGCGATGCGGATCCCCCATTCTTCCAGCCGCGCATCGGCGATCGCTTCGATCTCTGAGGCGTCGCTCACATCGTCGAGACAGATCGTGAGCCACGGGTCCGGCAAGCGCGGGATGAGGCCGCGCAGTTTGAGCGCCAGCTGTTCGATCGTCACCGGTTCGAGATGGCCGAGCGCATCCCTGGATACGCGCTGAACCGCCTGCGAGAGGTCAGTTTGCAGATGGCCTACGGATTTCGTGAAGACGACCAGCATCTCGCGGTCGTGCTCCATCAAGTCATACGCGAGATCGGCCAGCGCCCACGATTTCCCCTGCCCGCTTTCACCGGAGAACGCCAGGAGGCGATGGCCCGGCTTCCAGCGGTACGGCGGACGGACGGATAACGAAGGCTCGTATCGCGCCACATGGCGCATGTCCGCGAGCGTCAGCCGGCGCACGGATTCGCGAACGAGAGGCAGTTTGGTAAAGGCGATGCCCTCGATGCCGGCATCGAGGAGAAGCTGATCCGGCCTGAAAGCGTGGTTTCCTTTGGCGGCATACCCAAGCACCGTCTTGACGAGCCGGCCGATCTTGTCGTCGAGCCGCGTATCGTCCATCACGTAGGCGGCGAGCAGATTACGGATGTTCGTTTCCGCCTGGTATGCGTCGCCGGTGGAAGTGAATTCGAACCGCGACAGAAGGTGAATCACCTTGCGATGTGTGGTCGCTCGTGCTTCTTTCTTGACCTTTTTCGATTGCCGGAGAGAGTGAACGATTGCGTCGATCAGCGATCGCTCCGTGTGCCGCTTCTGGCCGAGTTCGAAGCGCTTGATCGTCGCGTCGAGCGCATCCGCGCGGTCAGCCAGAGCGCCGAAAAACTCACGCGCCTCTGCCCATCGGCCCATGGAACCATTGGTGACGAATTCATAGTGAACGTCCGCCTTCTCGTCATCGATCGCGCCATACAGACCGGGCAGGACGTTCTTGACAATGTCGGTGAGACTCCAGGGGCGTCCTTCGCGCGTCTTGAACTGCAGGACGCGACGCGTCTTGCGGGAGCGGATTTCGAGGTCCGAACCGCGCGGCTCGGCGATCAGGGTGACATTGTTCGCGTTGCGCCGTGGCGCGCGCAGGTCGATCTGAAGGGCCCATTCCGCCGTCCGGAGAATCTGATAGAGAAAGCCATAAACCGCAGCCGGGCCACCGGGAGGAGTCACAGGCCGAGATTACCTCACGACATGGTTCCGTCGATGGGTGGGTGGTTCAGGCAATCAGCTTGCACAGTCCGCCACCCATGGGCAATTTACTTTGGCTGATCGTCATCGTCCTCATCATCCTGTGGCTCGGCGGATTCGCGCTGCATATCGGCGGGAATCTGATCCACATCCTGATCGTGATCGCGCTGATCGTATTGATCGTGCGCCTCGTCTCAGGCAGACGCGTGTAGATCAGGCAGCTTTCGTGCAGGGTGCGGGCGTACAAGGAGTACGCAATGGCAGTCGCTTTTTCGCCCGCCTGGGCACCGCAGCTGCGCAGCATTCTGCGCATCGTCGCCGGACTCATGTTCATGCTGCACGGGACGCAGAAAATGCTCGCGTTCCCCGACTCGAGCATGCCGATCAACCCGAACCGTCCCACGCTCATGATCGCCGCCGGCATCATCGAGCTCGTGTGCGGCGCGCTGATCGCGGTCGGTCTGCTGACCAGCATCGCCGCGATCCTGGCCTCGGGGCAGATGGCCGTGGCCTACTTCAAAGTCCACGCGCCGAACGGCTTCTGGCCGACGATGAATCAGGGAGAGCTGGCGGCGCTGTACTGCTTCGTCTTCCTCTACCTCGCCTTCGCCGGTCCGGGGCCGTGGTCGCTCGACGCGCTGCTGTTCAGACGGCGGACTTGAACGCGCGCACGAATGCCTCGACTCGCCTCGGATCGACGCGGCCGTCATCGCCTTTGATCGACGTCCCGACGATCGCGCCGTCGGCCTCCGCGAACTGACGGGCGTTCTCCGC
Source organism: Thermoanaerobaculia bacterium (assembly GCA_035248585.1). Classification (GTDB taxonomy): domain Bacteria; phylum Acidobacteriota; class Thermoanaerobaculia; order Gp7-AA8; family Gp7-AA8; genus QHVT01. The sequence goes on along the minus strand of DATFHJ010000372.1, from coordinate 15,873 downwards.
CGTGAGCCCGCTGCCGAGCAGCAGCGGCGCGTCGGGGATCGCCTCGCGCAGCGCGCGGATGCGCGACGGATCGGCCGACGCGCCGGTCTCCGCGCCCGTCACGATGACGGCATCGGCGAGCCCACGCTCGCGCAGGTCCTTCGGCGATGGCTCGCCGAGGGGCGTGGCGTGCTTGACGAGGTAATCGGCGAAGATCAGCACCTCCGGCGCGAGGGACGCGCGCTTCCGCAGCGTCGCGTAGGCATCGCCCTCGATCAAGCCCTGATCGGTGAGCATCGTGCCGGTGTGCACGTTCACGCGGATGAACGACGCCCGCGTCGCGGCGGCGATCGCGAGCGCCGACAGCGCATCGTTGCGCAGCACGTTCACGCCGAACGCGGCCTCGCGGGGAAGCTCGCAGATCACGCGAGTCATCGCCGCGATCGTTTCCGCCTCGACGCGTCCGCGCGTGAACGGACGGTCGCCGAAGTTCTCGATCACGAAGCCGTCGCAGCCGCCGGCGAGGATGGCCCGCGCGTCGTGCACCGCCTGTTCGATCACGGCATCGAGCGAAACGAACAAGGGCGAGCCGGGCAACGGCAGCAAATGCACCATCCCGTAAACGGTGCGCCGGGCAAACGCGGATCGAGTGAGCATGTGCGGCCAACTATAATCGCGAGGCCATGTCGGACCTGAAGCTGTTCAACACCCTCTCGCGCGAGAAAGAAACATTCATCCCCGGCCGCCCCGGCGAGGCCCGGATGTACTCGTGCGGTCCGACGGTCTACAGCTACCCGCACATCGGCAACCTGCGCACGTTCCTCTGGAGCGATCTGCTGCGCCGCTACCTCGAATATCGCGGCCTCAAAGTCACGCAGGTCATGAACATCACCGACGTCGAGGACAAGATCATCCGCGATGCGAACAAGGCCGGCCAGGACATTCGCACGTACGTCGAGCCGTACATCGAAGCCTTCTTCGACGGCCTGAAGCGCCTGCGCATCCGTCCCGCCGATCACTATCCGCGGGCGACGGAGTACATCCCGCAGATGGTCGACCTCGTGAAGCGGCTCGAGGCGCGCGGCCACACGTACGTCGCCGACGGCTCGACGTACTTCCGCGTGGCCACGCTGCCCGACTACGGCAAGCTCTCGAAGGTCGAGATCGACGCGACGAGCGAGTACAGCCGCATCGAGTCGGACGAGTACGAGAAAGAATCGGCGCGCGACTTCGTGCTCTGGAAGGCGAAGAAGGAAAACGAGCCGTCGTGGGAGACGGAGCTCGGCGAAGGGCGCCCGGGCTGGCATCTCGAGTGCTCGGCGATGTCGATGGATCTCCTCGGCGAGACGTTCGACATTCACACGGGCGCGGTCGATCTGATCTTCCCGCATCACGAAAACGAGATCGCGCAGAGCGAAGGCGCGAGCGGCAAGCCGTTCGTCCGCTACTGGGTGCACGGCGAGCATCTCAACATCGACGCGCAGAAGATGTCGAAGTCCCTCGGCAACATCTACACGCTGCGCGAGGTCGAGGAGATGGAGTACAGCCCGCTCGTCCTGCGCTACGCGCTGATGTCCGTGCCGCATCGCACGAAGCTCAACTTCACCACGAGCTCCCTCGACGACGCGAAGAACGCGCTGGCGCGCATCGAGTCGTTCCTGCTGCGGCTCGAAGACGTCATCGCGTCGGCGCCCAAAGACGCCGCGCACGCGGACGATCAGGGCGACGCGATGATCGGCAAGTTCCTCGGCGAGTTCCAGGAGGCCATGGACGACGACCTCAACACCGCCGGCGCCTTCGCCGCCTTGTTCACGCTGATCCGCGACGCGAACACGGCCATCGACGCCGGCAAACTCTCCGCCGGCGACGCGAACGGCATCAAGGCCGCGCTGATGAAGGTCGATCCCGTGCTCGACATCTTCCCGCGCCGCGACGTACCGCTCGACGCGGAGATCGAGCAGCTGATCGAAGCCCGCAACGCGGCGCGCAAATCGCGCAACTTCGCGGAGAGCGATCGCCTCCGCGATGAATTGATCGCGCGCGGGATCCTGCTGGAAGACACGCCGGGCGGCACGAGGTGGCGGCGCAAGTGATTGGATACGTCGAAGGCACTTTGCGCCAGCTCGACGCCACGCGCGCGCTCGTCGTCGCGGGAGGCATCGGCTATGAGATCCACATCTCCCTCTCCACGTACTACAAGCTCGAAGGCAAGCGCGACGCCGCGCTCGACATCTACACGCACGTCCGCGAGGACACGCTCGCGCTTTACGGCTTCGCCACCGGCGACGAGAAGTTCGCGTTCGAGAAGCTGATCTCGATCTCCGGCATCGGCCCGACGCTCGCGCAGAAGATCCTCTCCGGTATCGACGCGAACGATCTCGCCGACGCCATCGCGCGCGCGGATGCCCGCAAGCTCTCTTCGATCCCGGGCGTGGGGAAGAAGACCGCGGAGCGGATCTGCCTCGAGCTGCGCGACAAGCTCGTCGTCGGCGTTCCCAGCGCCACTCCCCTGCCCGTGCAGCCGAATGTCGACGACGACGTGCACTCCGCGCTCGTCAATCTCGGCTACCGCCCGAAAGATGCGGAGCTCGCGCTCGAGAAAGCGCGTAAGGACGTCGGCGCCGACGCCGAGCTCTCCGCGGTTCTCAAGGCCGCGCTGCGCCACCTCACGCGCTAGCGTGGAGCGGCGGGCTTCAGCCCGCCGACTGAATGCCCCGGCGGGCTAAAGCCCGCCGCTCCACGACCAGCGGCCTCAGCCGCACGAACCCGGTTCAACTCTTGAATAAGCCAACGGCGTGAAGTACGCGCGTCTCATCTTCATTTCTCTCCTTCTCGCGAACAGCGCTCTCGCGTGGGATCGCACCGAGGCGCTGCTCGCGCGGGCGTGGCCCGCGGGGCCGTACGCGGGCATCGAGCACATCGGCACCGGCGTCGGCATCGTCTTTTCACCCGACCTCAGCGTTTCCGGCAACTGCTCCTTCTACCGCGCCCTCGGCTTCGCCTGTTTCGAGAGCGCGGACTGGCTGCAGATCCTCGGCGACATTCACTCCTGGAACATGGAGCATCCCGGCAATCGCATCCGGACGCTCATTCTCGAAACGCACGGCACGAACGGCCACGGGTTGCGCGTGCAGAAGGGCAAGAAGCCGGACGACGATCGCTCCTACATCTCCGTCGGCGCGCTGCAGGAATGGGTCGAGCCGGTCGGCGTCCGGCACATCATCATCAGCGCCTGCAACTCCGGCCGCCTGCTTCGTCCCGAGATCTATCTGAAGCTCAACCGCGAGCCCGGCGATCCCCTCTTTCTTCCCGCCACACTCGGCGTGATCGACGCGACCGACTCGTTCGACCCGTCGCGCACGAAAGTCACCGTCATCACCCCGGCCTCGAGTCACATCGAGAACACCCTCGTCGGCTCGCTGCGCGAGCTCTCGCCCCCGGCGCGCAAAGCCGTCACCGCCGCGGCCAAAGATCGCGGCGTGAAACTGCCGAAGCAGTTCGCGATCTCGGAGATGCTCATCATGATGATGCTCCGCGACCCCGAGCTCCAGCTCCACGCCAGCGACTACACCGAGGAACTGTCGAAGGAGCAGACCTCGCCGGAAGTGAGCGAACGGATTTTCAAGTCGTTCGCCGCGCATCTCGACACGATCGCGGGCCGCGACGGGGCCGTGCAGCGCGCGAGCACGACGGCGTCGAAGTAGGTTTCTACTTCTTGTCGTCGGCGACCTTCTGAATGATGTCGCCGAGCTCGTTCGCTTTCGCGAGGCCGTTCGCCTTCATCCAGAGGCCGGTCGTGTCGTTGCCGATGATCCAGAGATTCATGTGATCCTCGCGCGTCGGCCGCCACTGCGCGAGCTTCTTCAGCGCCGCGTCGACTTCCTCGCGCGAGCCGGTGAGAAACGACCAGCCCTTCTTCGCCATGTTGCGCGCGGCGTAGGCCTTGAGCTTCGCCGGCGTATCGTTTTCGGGATCGACGGTGATGGACACGAACCAGAGATCGCGGCCGAGGCGATCGGCGAAGCGCGACTGCAGCTCGGTCAGCGAGTGGGCCATCATCGGGCACGACGCCGCGCACTGCGCGAAGAACGAGTACACCACCACGGTGCGGCCTTTCATCAGCTCGCCGAGGATGACGCGGTTGCCGTCCTGATCGGTGAGCGGGAGGCCGGAGAAATACTTCTGCGCGACCGATTCCTGGGCATGCGAAGCGAACGCGACCAACAACACGAGGAGAAAAAGGATCCGTTTCATTGAAATGCATCTTGACATCCGCACGCTTCAAACGGAAGATGTCAAAAAATTGACATGCCAAAGAACGATCCCCTCAACCTCAGCCGCCGCGAGCGCCAAATCCTCGAAGTGATCTTCAAGAGCGGACGGGCGACCGCGAACGACGTCCTGGCGGCGCTGCCCGACGCGCCGACCTACACCACCATCCGCGGCCTCCTGCGCGTGCTCGAATCGAAAGGGCACGTGCGGCACGAAGAAGAAGACGGCCGCTACGTCTACTTCCCGACGATGTCGCGGACGCGCGCCGCAAAGTCCGTGCTCCGCAACGTCGTCAACACGTTCTTCGACAACTCCCCCTCCGCGGCCATGGCCGCGCTCCTCGGCAGCGAGCGTTCGATCTCCGAGGACGAACTGGACCGCCTCGAAGACCTCGTCGCGAAAGCGCGGAAGAAACAATGAGCATCCTCCTCATCGCAAAGCTCACGCTCCTCTTCGGCGGCGCGTTGCTTTCCATGCTGCTCGCACGAGCCGCTGCCACACGCCATGCGCTCCTCGCCGGCGCACAACTCGCGGCGTTGATCGTCCCCTTTCTCACTATCACCCTCCCCCCGATCCGCGTCATCCCCGCGCATCGCCCCCCCGCTCTCGCGACACCGTCGATCGAACGCCCTTCTCCCCGCGTGCGGGGAGAAGGTGCCCAAAGGGCGGATGAGGGGCCGAACGTCCTCGCAATCCTCTACCTCACCGGCCTGACGCTGATCCTCGCCACCAAAGCCACCGCCTACGCCCGCGCCTTCCTCATCACGCGCCGCGCGAACGGCATGTTCAGCGCCGACATCAACCAACCCGCCACCTTCGGCAATCGCATCCTCCTCCCCCTCTCCGCCAAACAATGGAGCGAAGAGAAGCTGCGCATCGTCCTGCTGCACGAACAGGCGCACGTCGCGCGGCGCGACACGCTGCACGGCATCCTCAGCGACGTCACCTGCGCGGTGTACTGGTTCCATCCGCTGGCGTGGCTCGTCGCGGCGCGCGCGGGACTCGAGCGCGAGCGCGCGTGTGACGATCGCGTGCTCGCCGCCGGAATCGCGCCGGGCGACTACGCCGCGGCGATGCTCGATGTCGCCCGGGCGATGACGCGCGGACACGCCGCCACGATGCCGATGGCCGAGGTCTCGCACATCGAGCGGAGAATCCGGGCCATTCTCGATCCGACGACGCGGCGGCGCAGCGCGCACGCGCTCGCGGCGCTGGCCTGCGTCGTCGCGGCGGCACCGCTGCTGGCCGCGCTCGGCGACGCATTTCCGCGCCCCCGCGCGATCGAGCCCGACCTCCTCGGCAACTGGACGGCGTCGCCGTACAGCGAGCGCGTCGAGCCGCCAGCGCCGCTGACCTACGTCGATCCGGCCGGTCCCGACGCCGCGCTCATCGCGCTGCTCGACGACAGCGCCGCGCGACCTCCGCGGCACGACATCGACTTCGTTCCCGAGCGCTCGCGTTGGGCGCTCACGCAAGTGCGCAACGGCGAGCTCGTTCCGTCGCTCCTCGAATTGCTGCAAGACAATGATTGGCGCATCCGCGCGTATGCGGCCTGGGCGCTTGGCCACGCCGACTCGCGCGCAACGCTGCCGCTGACCGCACTGCTCGACGAGTCGAACTGGCGCGTCCGCGCGATGGCCGCGCACGCACTCGCGAACCTCGGCGATCGCGCCGCGGAGCAGGCGATGCTCGATCACCTCGGCGACGACGCCTGGCAGGTGCGCGTCGAAGTCGTGCACTACCTGAAGGCGATCGGCGGACATCGCGCCGACATCGCGGCGATGCGCAGCGATCGTCACATGGCAGTCCGCGGAGCGGCGGAAGAATGAGACGCCTGCTGCTGCTCCTCGCGCTGACGCTCCCCGCCGCGGCGCAGCTTCCGCCCGACGCCGACGCGTACATCGAACGCGCGCGCACGACGTGGGAAGTGCCGGGCATCGCCGTCACGGTCGTGCGCGACGGGAAGGTCGTCGCGGCAAAAGGCTACGGCGTGCGCCGCCTCGGCAGTGCGGAGCGCGTCGACGAGAACACGATGTTCGACATCGCGTCGCTCTCGAAATCATTCACCGCCGCCGCGATCGCCACGCTCGTCGACGAAGGCAAGATGCGCTGGGACGATCCGGTGCGCCGCTGGCTGCCGTACGTCGAATTCGGCGACTCGTACCGCACCGCGAACGTCACGATCCGCGACCTCTTGTCGCATCGCGTCGGCGTCGAAGCGGGCAACTGGATGTTCCGCATCACCGGGTATTCGACCGAGGAAGTGCTGCGGCGGATGAAGTTCCTGAAGGAGCGCGACCCGTTCCGGACGTCGATGCTGTACTCCAATGTCGGTTACACCGCCGCGGGCGAGGCGGCGGCGGCCGCGGCGAAGATGCCGTTCGTCGACCTCGTGCGCACGCGCCTCCTCGAGCCCCTCGGCATGCGCGACTCGACGGTCGGCGTGGAGCACACGCTCGCCCCGAATCACGTCTCGCCGCACGAGCGCATCGACGGCGTCCTGCAGCCGATCCGCAACAAGAAGGCGATGAACATCCTCCCCGCGAACGCCGTCAACTCGACGGCGAAGGACCTCGCCCGCTGGCTGCTCTTCAGCCTCGGCGACGGCAGTTGGGAAGGGAAACGCATCGTGTCGCCGGAGTCGATGCGCGAGATGCAGTCGCCGCAGAACATCATCGCGACGACGCCGCAGATGCGCGCCGCGCGCAACGTGAACTTCTTCGCCGCGTACGGACTCGGATGGCAGGTGATGGACTATCGCGGCCACTCGATGCTCTGGCACAGCGGCAACGCCGACGGCATGCCGGTCTACATGTGCATCCTTCCGGTGGAGAAGATCGGCGTCGCGGTGATGCTCAACTCCGCGGAAGCGCAGGTACTGCACGGCACGATCGCCGCGCGCATCCTCGACTCGCTCCTCGGCCTTCCGCCGCAGGAGCTTCCACCGCCGCCGAACGTGACGATCCCGCCCGATCCCCCGCGCCAGCTCGGCACCTCGCCGTCTCGCCCGCTCGCCGCCTACGCCGGCACGTATAACGACCCGCTCTACGGCGATCTCACGATCACGGAGAGCGACGGCAAGCTCGTCCTCCAGTTCGCGCGCGGCGAGAAAGCCGACCTCACGCATTGGCAGTACGACACCTTCCGCGTCCGCTGGCACGACCGCGCCTACGAGTGGGCCGATTCGCTCGCGGCCTTCGGCCTCGATGCGACCGGCACGCCGCGAAGGGTGGAGTTGAAGTTGTATCGGGACACAGTGGACGCGGTTCGGAAGTAACTCGCGGCTCGGACTGTTCCGCCGCGCGCATGATCAGCTTCGCCAACGTCAGCAAACAGTACGGAAAACAGGTCCTCTTCGTCGAGGCGTCGTTCCAGCTCAATCCCGGTGAAAAGGCCGGGCTGGTCGGACCGAACGGCTCGGGAAAGTCGACGCTGTTCCGGATGATCTCGGGCGAGGAAGACGCCGACGACGGCGTGATCAACGTGCCGAAGAAGATCACCATCGGCACCTTCAAACAGGAAGTCGACGAGATGCGCGGGCGGCCGGTGCTCGATGAGGCAATCGCCGGCAGCGGCCGGCTCGGCGACCTGCATCACGAGCTGATCGAGCTCGAGCAGAACCTGCACGACGAAGCCGCGCTCGCGCGCTACGGCGAGGTGCAGGAGGAGTATCAGCATCTCGGCGGATACGAGCTCGAGGCGCGCGCCCGCGAGGTGCTGCTCGGCCTCGGCTTCTCCGACGAGATGATCGACGGAGACGCTGGCGCACTCTCGGGCGGCTGGAAGATGCGCGTGTCGATGGCCAAGGTGCTGCTCGGCAACTTCGACGTCCTGCTGCTCGACGAGCCGACGAACCACCTCGACATCGAGTCCATCGTCTGGCTCGAGCGCTTCCTGAAGAACGTTCCGGCGACGATCCTCATGACCTCGCACGACCGCGACTTCATGAATCGCATCGTCACGAAGATCATCGAGATCGACGACGGCGACATCCTCACCTACTCCGGCGACTACGACTTCTACGTGCGCGAGCGCGAGCTGCGCGAAGCGAACCAGGAAGCGGCGTACGCGCGGCAGCAGGCGAAGCTGGCCAAGGAGCAGCGCTTCATCGAGCGCTTCACCGCGCACGCGGCGAAGGCGGCGCAGGTACAGAGCCGCATCAAGATGCTGGAGAAGCAGGAGCGCGTCGAGCCGCCGAAGAAGCGCAAGGTGATGAAGTTCGATTTCCGCGCGCCGCAGCGCTCGGGCGAAGACGTCGTGCAGCTGAGCGGCGTGCAGAAGTCGTTCGGCGCGCGGACGATCTACGACGGCTTCGACTTTCACATCCGCCGCGGGGAGCGGTGGTGCGTGATGGGAAAGAACGGCGCGGGCAAATCGACGCTGCTGAAGATGATCTCCGGCGCGCTGGCGCCGGACGGCGGATCGGTGCGCCTCGGCGCGAGCCTGAAGATGGGCTACTTCGCGCAGCAGTCGCTCGATCTGCTCGATCCCGAGCTGACGGTGTGGGAGCAGATTCAGAAAGACTTTCCGTTGGAGGGCATCGGCACGCTGCGCAATCTTCTCGGCGCGTTCCAGTTCTCGGGCGACGACGTCGACAAGAAAATCCGCTCGCTCTCCGGCGGCGAAAAGTCGCGCCTCGTGCTCGCGCGCATGCTCCTCGACCCGCCGAACTTCCTCGTGCTCGACGAGCCGACGAACCACCTCGACCTGGCCACGAAGGAGATGCTCGTGGAAGCGCTCCAGGATTTCCAGGGAACGATGCTCTTCGTCTCGCACGACCGCACGTTCCTGCGCGGCCTCTCGACGCGCGTCCTCGAGATCGGCGACACGCCGCTCACCTACGGCGGCTCGTACGTCGAGTACGTGGAAAGCACCGGCCGCGAAGCGCCGGGCGTGCACTCGTAGTCAGCGCCGCGGGCGATAGGTCTCGAGCGTGTAGACCGTGCCCGCGGGCTTTGTCACGCGGACGTCGAGCGACACGTGCGTCGTCGCGTCCTCCCACTCCGTGATCGTCGCGTCCTCGATCTCCGTCGCCGGTCCGCGCACGTTCTCCATCGCCTTCGCGCGCGCGATTCCGTCCTCATACGACGCGACCTTCACGCTGAAATGGAACTCTTCGAGTCCGCGCGTTTTGTGAACGGTCGCGCTTCCTTCATCGAATTCGACGATCAGGTTTTCCCCCGGCTCGCAGCTGGGCGGATGGTTCGGCATCCGGCACGGGTCGGGATCCTGCGCGATCGTGCGCGCTTCGAAGCCCGCGGCGCGAAGGCGCTGCTCGACGTCAGGCGCGGTGTGGCCCCATTTGAGATCGAAGACTCCGACAGGATCGCCGAGTTTGTCGCGCCGGTACTCCTCGCGCGCCACCCATCCTTCCTCCGGAAGATAGACGTAGAGCCTCGCGTGCGGCGCGGCGCTCCACCCCCAGATGTGCTCCGTCCAGTGCGACGTCTCCTTCACCGGACCAAAGCGCTTCATGAAGCGCTCCCTCGCCGCGTCCGCGGCTTTCTTCGTGACCGGGTCGCCCCAAAGCGAGATCTGGTTCATCCGCCCATACGGGTCGAAGTACACCGTCGCGTCCCGTCCATCGACCTTCGTCGAGATCCACTCTCGGAAGCCCTTGCGCGGCGCGTCGTCGACTTTCAGGCGCTGGCGCTTCAGCACCTGCACCGCCCGGTCGATCGACATATCCCAGGTCAGACCGCGCCAGACGTCCTGCACCGGAACCGCCGCCAGGACGAGCCAGCAAAGCCAACGCACCTCATCAGAATAGACCCAAAGTACAATCGAGCTCATGGATTTAGGCCGCATCGTCAAGTGGCTCGTCGTGCTCGTCGTCCTGTTCGCGATCTGGAAGTACGTGCTGCCGTGGGCGCGCAACGAAGCGGGATCCTTCGGGAAGTCGACCAGCACTTCGCGCGGCGGTGGCAATTCGCCGTGCATCAGCGCGGCGGAGAACGCGTCGAGCGCGTGGGGAGGCGGACTCAATCGCTTCATCAACCCGCCGGTCGACGTCGACGCGTGGTCGGGCTTCAAGCGCGACATCGACTCGAAAGTGATGGACGCGCAGTCGGCGTGCTCGTGCGCGGAGGAGTCGTGCCGCAAGGCGAAAGACGCGCTGGCGGAGTTGCGCGGCCTCGTCTCGGACATGGACAACGCCGTGCGCAGCGGTGGCTCGCCGGGGCAGGACATCGTGCAGCGGCAGGAGGCGATCGACAATCAGATCGAGGCCGCGCGCGAGCTCGTCAAAGCGGGGAAGTGATTCTCCGAGAATAACTTCCGCGCGCTTCCCGTTCTCGATCCCATACATGAATTCGTTTAGTACGCTACAACTCTGTCCATCCATTCTCGAATCGATCCGCCACGCCGGCTACACCACTCCGACCCCGATTCAGAGCGCCGCGATTCCGCGCGTGCTCGCCGGGCGTGACCTCATCGGCATTGCCCAGACCGGCACCGGCAAGACGGCGGCCTTCGTGCTGCCGATCCTCGAGCGGCTCGCGCGCAAGCCCGCGCACGGCCGCGGTCCGCGCGCGCTCGTCGTCGCGCCGACGCGTGAGCTCGCCGCGCAGATCGAAGAGAATGTTCGCCTCCTCGGCAAAACCTCGCGCATCCGCTGCGCCACGATCTTCGGCGGCGTCGGCGAACGGCCGCAGATCGACGCGGTGCGGCGCGGCGTCGACATCATCGTCGCCACTCCAGGACGCCTGCTCGACCTCATGGGCGCGGGCCACGTTTCATTGAAGAGCGTCGAGATCGCGGTGCTCGACGAAGCCGACCGCATGCTCGACATGGGCTTCCTCCCGCAGATCCGCCGCGTCGTGAACGCGCTGCCGAAAGAGCGGCAGACGCTGCTCTTCTCCGCGACCCTGTCCCCCGACATCGAGCGCATCACCTCCGAGTTTCTCCGCGCGCCGGAGACGGTCGAGATCGGGCGCCGCTCGAACCCGGCCGACACGGTCGAGCAGACGCTCTATGCCGTGCCGAAGAGCCGCAAGATCGATCTGCTGATCCACCTGCTGCGCGACGAGTCGCTCGACTCGGTGCTCGTCTTCTCGCGCACCAAGCACGGCGCCGACAAGATCGCGCGCAAGCTGAAGCAGTCCGGCATCGACGCCGCGACCATTCATTCCAATCGCAGCCAGAGCCAGCGCATCGCCGCGCTCGACGCGTTCAAGCGCGGGCACGCGCGCGTGCTCGTCGCCACCGACATCGCCTCGCGCGGCATCGACGTGGAAGGCATCTCGCACGTCGTCAACTTCGACTTCCCGATGCACCCCGAGGATTACGTGCACCGCATCGGACGCACGGGCCGCGCCGCGGCGACCGGCGACGCGGTGAGCTTCGTGACGCCTGACGACGAGCAGTACGTGCGCCTGCTGGAGAAGATGATCAAGCGGACGATCGCGCGCAAACGGATCGACGGCTTCGACTACACGGATCGCGCGCCGGTCTTCGCTACGCCAGCTTCGCTTCCAGCTCGGCCCACCGCGCGTAAAGCCGATCCACCGCGGCCTGCGCTGCGTCCAGCTCCGCGTAGCGCTCCTGCAAGGCAAGAGCGTCGCTGGCGATAGCGGGATCTTCGGCGCGCTGTTTCGCTTCGCTGAGCCGTTCCTCGGCCTCGAGGACCGCCGTTTCCATTGCGTCGAACTCGCGTTGTTCTAAATACCCGAGCCGTTTCGGCTTGTCCGTGGAGCGGCGGGCTTTCAGCCCGCCGTCTGTTTTTTCGGTGGGCTGAAGCCCGCCGCTCCACTGTTCCAGGTCCGCAAAGTACTCCGCCTTCCCCCGCCCATCCAGCGCCAGCACGCGCGTCGCGACGCGATCGAGCAGGTAGCGATCGTGCGTGACGAGGACGAGCGCGCCGGGGAACTCGAGGAGCGATTCTTCGAGGACGTCGAGCGTGGGGATGTCGAGGTCGTTCGTCGGCTCGTCCATCACCAGCAGATCCGCCGGCTGGAGCATGAGCCGCGCGAGGACGATGCGGGCCTTCTCGCCGCCGGACAGCTTCGACACCGACGTCTCGAGCTGCTCGGTGCGGAAGAGAAAGCGCTTCGCCCAGGCCGCGACGTGCACGGAGCGGCCCTGGTGCAGCACGCTGTCGCCTTCGGGAGCGAGGGCGCGTTTGAGCGTGAGCGACGGATCGAGGCTCTCGCGATTCTGTTCGAAGTAGACGACGCGCAGGCCGTCGGCGCGCTCGATCGTGCCGGCGTCGGGCGGAAGCTCGCCGACGATGATGCGGAGCAGAGTGGTCTTGCCGGAGCCGTTGGGGCCGAGAACGCCGAGGCGCGAGCCGGGAGTGAGGAGGAGATCGAGGTTGGAGAAGAGAGGGGACTTCGTGAGGCCGCGCGCGGACCAGAGGCGTTTCGTCTTTCGCTGCGACGCGGCGAACTCGATGTCGGCCGACGAGGTCATCGAGCGCGCGCGGCTCTCGTCCAGCTCATCGATCCATCGCTCCGCGTTTTGAATGCGCGCTTTCGCTTTGGTGCTACGCGCCTTCGGACCGCGGCGCAGCCATTCCATCTCGCGGCGGACGAGATTCGCCAGCGTCTCCTGATACGCGGCCTCGTTGCGCAGCACCTCGTCGCGCTTTTCGAGCAAGTCGCTGTACGTGCCGCTGACCTGCAGGAGGCCGTTCGCGTAGGTGCGATTCAGCTCCAGCATCCGCTTCGTGGTGTTCTCGAGGAAATAGCGGTCGTGGCTGACGACGACGAACGCCTTCGGCTCGTCGCGCAGCAGCGCCTCGAGCCAGAGAATCGCTTCGAGATCGAGATGATTCGTCGGCTCGTCGAGGAGCAGCACGTCCGGCTCGAGGACGAGCTCGCGCGCGATGGCCAGACGTTTCCGCCAGCCGCCGGACAGGGTGTCGGTCTTCGCCTCGCGGTCGGGAAAGCCGGCCTTGCCGAGGGTGAGGGCAACGCGCGCGAACTTCTCGTGCTCCTCGCCTTCGAGCGCCGCGGTGAGCACGTCCTCGACGGACTTGCCGGGCGCGAAGACGGGATCCTGCGGCACGTATCCGACGCGCACGCCTTTGCGCACGGTGCGCGTGCCGGAGTCGGGATCTTCCATCCCCGCGAGGATCTTCAGCAGCGTCGACTTGCCCGAGCCGTTCGGACCGACGAGGCCGACGTGATCGCCGTCATTCAGCGCGAAGGACAGCTCCGCGAACAGCGGCCGCGCACCGTACGACTTGGTCAGGTTTTCGGTGGAGAGGAGAACACTCATCCCAGCGAGCGTATCTCGTTCTCGAGATGCGCGAGCGCATTCTCCAGCGCCGCCCGGTGCACCGCCGACTTTGCATTCGCCAGCTCGTTCCTCACCCGCCGGCGCGACAGCTCCAGACTCTCGCGCTTCCCGCGCCGCTCCAGCTCTTCCCGGCTCGGCGGCTCCCCGCGCCCGGGCGCCCTGCGCTCATCGAGCTGCTGGGATTCTACGGATTTGCTTTCGAAGCCTCTGGCCATGCGAGTTTTGCGTGCATCATACGTTCCTATCAAGTCCTAGGACGTCGTAGGACGTCCTACGACCAATAGGACGCGAACGGAATCGCTCGCGAGCGTGTTACTAGATCTGCATGAAGAACTCCTGGACCGGCGGCGAGGCAGCGTGGCGATCCGAGCCGGCCGAAGAGAATCTCGCCGTTGCCGTCCATCGGCTCGAGCCGGGCGCGCTCGAGCGGATGATCGATCGCTTCGAAGGCGCGCTCTACAGCTATGCCTACGGCATCCTGCAGAACACGTTCGACGCGCAGGAAGTCGTCCAGGACGCGATCCTTCGCGCCCACCGCGCGCTCACGAAGCAATATGACGAGCAGCGCTGTCGCGAGCTGCTCCTGCGTCCCTGGCTCTTCCGCACCACGCGCAACCTCTGTCTCAACAAGCGCCGCTCGAAAACGCGCGCGCTCGAGCAGCCGCTCGACACCTTTGACGACGGCCGCCTCGGTCCGTTCGTCAAACAATCGGACGATGCGGAGCGGCGCGAAGATGCGGAGCTGCTGCGGCGGGCCATGGGCGCCCTGCCCGTCGAGGCACGCGAGCTGATCGTCCTGCGATTCATGGAAGAAATGTCGTACTCGGATATCGCCAAGACCGTCGGCGCGACCGAAGCGTCGCTGCGCGGCAAAGTCTTCCGCTCCCTGAAGCTCCTGAGGGATGCGTTGGAGAAAAAAGGAGTCACCCATGCGGTGTAGATCGGTATTGACTCGCATCGACGCGATGCGCACCGGCGAGCTGGCCTCGACGGATCGCGACGAAATCCACGAGCACGTCGGCACGTGCCCGAGCTGCAACGATTCCATCTCGGACGTCGAAGCGCTCGCGCAATCCGTGAAGTCTCTCTTCGCGGCGCCGCCGCGCTCCTGCCGCGACACGGTCGCCGGCAAATGCAAGGACTCGTACGAGCGCCTCACCGAAGGGGGAGAAACGGTCTGGGTCGTCTTCACCGACCGCGGCCTGCGGATGATTCATCGCGGCGGCACGCTCGATGAGGTCCGCGAGCGCTACGCGCGCCGCCACGGGCGCGAGCTCCAGGAAGGTCGTCTCCCCGAGCGGTTCCGCAAACAGCTCGCGGCCGCCCTCGGCGGGCAAGGCGTCGACGATCCGCAGATCGACTGGAGCGACGACATCGAAGGCCTCGAGCGCGACGTGATGAAGACGCTCACGCGCATTCCGCGCGGCGAGGTGCGCACCTACTCCTGGGTCGCGCAGCAGATCGGAAACCCGCGCGCGGTGCGCGCCGTCGGCAACATCTGCGCGCGCAACGTCGTGCCGTTCGTCGTGCCGTGCCATCGTGTGGTGCCGGCGGCGGGCGGCGTGGGCAACTACGCGTTCGGCCCCGCGCTCAAGCGCGAGCTGCTTCGCCGCGAAGGTGTCGACGTCGACGCCCTCGACGCGCTCGCGAAGAAGGGCGTGCGTTTCACCGGATCGAAAACCACGAAGATCTTCTGCTTTCCGACGTGCCACTACGCGCGCCGGACGCGGGAGGAAAACACCGTCCCTTTTCGGGACGCGGAAGCCGCACGGGCGAAGGGGTTCAGGCCATGCAAGAAATGTCAGCCGTCCGCACTCTCGACAACGTCGTCCAGATCCCGCTCTTCCGCCCGTCCGCACTAGCGACCGCTGAGGGCAGCGGCCGCCACATCGCCGACATCCGCGCGCTCTCGCGGCCCGCGCGGACGTTCACCGGCGATTTCTACTTCACGCACCGCCACGGCGACCGCCTCTGGCTCGCGCACGGCGACGTCGCGGGGAAGGGCCTGCCGGCGGCGATCGTGATGGCCATGATCCAGGAAGAGCTCGAGCATCGCATCACCTCCTGCGCCGAGACGCGCTGCGATCCGGCGGTAACGATGACGCGCCTGCACGAGTTCCTGCGTCCCGTGCTGCCGAAGAACCGCTTCGCCACCGGCGTCATCGGCTCGCTGCGCGACGACGGCACGCTCACGATCGCGAACGGCGGCCACTGCCCGCCGCTGATCGTCCGCGCGAACGGGATGATCGAGGAGATCGGCTCGACCGGTCCGCTCCTCGGCATCCTCAACCACGCGAAGTGGTCGGCCATGACGACGCGCCTCGAGCGCGGCGACACGCTCGTCCTCTACAGCGACGGCGTGATCGAGTCGTGCGCGGAGCT
>DATFHJ010000371.1:0-8651 GCA_035248585.1 Thermoanaerobaculia bacterium | reverse complement strand
CCCACATCGTCATCCTCGGCGCCGGCGCCGCCGGCTCGTTCGCGGCCGCCGAGCTTCGCCGCCTCGACTTCGCCGGCAAGGTCACGCTGCTCACGCGCGAAGATCGCCCGCCGTACGACAAGCCGAATCTCTCCAAGGACTACCTCGCGGGCAAAGCGCCCGCCGAGTGGATTCCGCTGCTCACGCGGGAAGAGTACGCGGAGCGCAACATCGACCTGCGCCTCGGCGCGAGCGTCGATTCGATCGACGCGCCGCGGCGCGAGCTTCGCGTGAACGGCGAGACGCTGCACTACGACAAGCTGATCCTCGCCACCGGCTCATCGCCGCGGAAGCTCGACACCACCGCGCCGGTGCACTACCTCCGCACCTGGAACGACGCCGACGCGCTGCGCGCCGCGACCGAGGGCGCGAGGAAGGCGTTCATCATCGGCGCGAGCTTCATCGGTCTCGAGACCGCGGCGTCGCTGCGCGAACGCGGCATCGAGGTCACGGTCATCGGCCCGGACGAATATCCCCTGGAAAAAGTCCTCGGCCGCGACGTCGGCGCGTTCATCCGCGGCCTTCACGAAAAGCACGGCGTGCAGTTCGTTCGCGGACGGTGGCCGGTGGAGATTCCCGAGGACGCCGTCGTCATCGCCGGCATCGGCGTCACGCCGAATCTCGAGCTCGCGCAACAGGCGGGTTTGAACATCGATGGCCGTGTCGTCGTCGACGAGTACCTGCGGACCAGCGATCCGCACATCTTCGCCGCCGGCGACATCGCCAGCCGCAGCGAGCACTGGGTCCATGCCGGGCGGATGGGACAGGCCGCCGCGCGCAACGCGATGGGCCGGCGCGAGCGCTTCGCGCACGTGCCGTTCTTCTGGAGCCAGCACTACGATCTCGTCTTCGCCTACGTCGGCTTCGCCGCGCACGCGGACGACGTGCAGCTCTTCGGCTCGCTCGACGAGACCAACGCCGCCGCGGTCTATCGCGAAGACGGCCGCGTCACCGCGGTCGTCACGCTGTTCCGCGACGACGTCAGCCTCGCCGTGGAAGCGGCGATGGAGCGTGGCGAGAGCGACATCCTCTCGATCGTGCAGCGGGCGTTTTAGTCGCCGAGCAGCTTCGGATCCCAGTCGATGATGCCGAGACCGCCGGCGCCGGCGTTCGATGCAAACACGATCCGGTCCTGTTGCCGCGACCATTCCAGATGCGTGACGTTCACGCCGTTCGTCACCGGAAACGCCTTGCCGCCGCCGCTCGGAATGACCCAGATCGACAGCGGCGCGCTCCCCGGATCGGCCCTCCTTCGTGATCCATTGGATTGGCGGGAAGTGTCGTTGATCCATGGCCTCTCTCCTCGTGAAAGGAGAGGCGGAAAGGCCGCGCGCCCCTACCCCGCCGCGATCAGGATCCTGCAGGAGCTCTGCGTCAACTACACGGTGCTCAGCTCCCCCGCTCGTGCCTGCGCGAGCATCGCGGGAGCGCGCAACGGCTGGCGGATGCGGGAAGCGTTATTCGCGTAGCGCGAGCGCGTCCCACGCGGTTCGGCTTGTGGATGAGGAGCGGCATCACGTGATCGCACTGTTCGCTGCGACAGCCGGCGGTTGTTTCACCTCTTGGCAAAATCACCTTTGTACCTGCACTGTTTCGAACGAGCGAGAGCGAGAACGGTATGCGTCAGGAGCTCGATCGCGGAATCCCGGTCGCGGATGCGCTCGCCGAGAAAGCGAGGACTGGTCTGCGCCGCCGAGATCCGGATGATTTGCAGCGCTCCGGTCTCGAGCCAATCGTTTAGATGTTGCTTCGCCGTTCGTTGGTCGTCCGTGAGCTCACTGTCCTTTCGTCCTTTTCCGCTGTACACGAGAAGCATGCGCTCGCCGAGGTTATTGAGGATGGCTTCACGATGGGCGACACCTCCCGCGAGGTCCGTCACAGCTTTTCGAGAGAGGCTGATCCACGTGTCGGGCAGACAATTGAGAACCCAGAAATCCTTAGGAGTCGCGGTCTCCATCCGAATCCGTTCTTCGAGAGCAAACCTTTCCCCGGAAATGTCAGATGGGTACTCCGGATCGAATCGATAAAGAACTCCCTTGTCTTCCCAATCCGCCAGAAACTCCTGCCAGATGTTTTCCTGCTCATCGTGATCGTGAAACTCCTGCACGACCGGCAGGTGCTTGAATGACAGCGTCGGAGGTCTCTGCACGAACCATTGGTTCAGTCGGCCCGGCACGACGATCGCGAGGCGATCGACGCACGCCTTCATACCCAGGCGCTGCAGTTGGAGCCGTGCCCAGAATCCGCGGATCTGATTGTCATCGTAATGGGGAACCGTTCCCCGCCGATGCAGGACCCGTTTTCCCATCAGAGTCACGGGAATCTGGTTTCGGAGGATGATCAGAAATGCCTGCTGCTCGAGCAGTTCCACGAAGGAAAGGATGGCCATTTGAAGCTGCTCGCTGTCGAGAGGCTCGGCGTCGCGCCGACCCGATTTCGCGCCGCGCTTCAGCACGTCTGAGAAATGCTTCTCCAGGATGAGCAGATCCAAATCGTCCTCTCCGGGTGCGTTCGTGGACTGGTCATTCCAAAGATTCTTGAGCAACGTCGTCCTGAGGAGGCTTTCGCTGTGATCGGAGAGCGACGAGATGATGCCGGCGATGGTAGGAAGCCAAAAGCTGGGCCATTCACCGCCCTCTATGGCAATGAAGTGCGACAGCCTCGCAATCGCAATCATATTGACGCCCTCGGGTGGACTGGTCTCGAGCACCGACTGCGTCGGCACGATTGGGTCATTACCGCCAACGACGAAAAACAGCCGTGGCGCGAACTCGGAGACGCGGTGGCGATATGTGCCGTGCGGATCCTGCAGAAAGATGTCCGTGAACATTTGGAAATGCGAGGCAAAGTAGGACACGGGAATGCCACAGACCGAGTGCGGATCATTGCGATCGTCCGCGCCGATTCGCCCTTCGAGCATTCCGCTCTCGATTTCGTATTTCAGTCCATGGGTAATAGCACGCCATTCCTCTTCGTGAATGATCTTTTCCGGTCTTAGATTCGTGAGTGCCCCGCCGGAACAGAGAGTGCTGCAACTTCCGATGGCGTATGGCCAGGTGAAAAACGCACATTGTGCCAGGTACCCGCCGAGGCTGTAGCCAATGACGTGGAGTTGAGGAGGATCGAGCGGTTTGTCTTCCTCCCGCTTAGTGAGCGGAGTCGTACTCGGTTGCCATCCAATGAGCTCCCTGAGGACCGTGATCGCCTGAAGAACGTCGTCTTCCTGGATTGGTGCTTCCTGTCTCGTGGAAGCATCGAAGATCTCCTTCCACGCCTTGTAAACTGCGACGCTGAGCAGCTTGGTGTCGCAACGTCCGGCTAATGGATCTGTGTGCGGCTCGAGAAGCGGGATTCCTGAGGTCACCGGGTAGTGACTAACCGGTACGAGCGCGCTGATCAGCCACTGCGTCTCAACCATGAATCGGAGGTACTGTCGAAAGAGGTCGCTCGGGTCAGAAATGAACCGCTGTAGCGGCTTTTCAGCGTATTTCCCGATTAGCGGATACCGTGTGAGATGGGCCGGAAAGGGGGCCACGAGGCAGGCCACCTCGGCCGGGTCTGCCGCCTTGTCAATCAGTAATGCAGCAAGCTCGTAGTAGAAGCCGTAGAAATCGAGCTCGTTGAGGCCATTGAAGATCAGGAAGAGTTTCTTGATCGGCTTGTCACCGGCGGCGGCTGGGGCTTTCAACAGACGCAGCGTGTGTTGATGAAATCGCCGCATGTGTACTTGGAAGTCGATTTTGCTTTGTGACCCAAAGAGAGGGGCGGAGGGGAAACGGAGCATCATTTCGCGAAGCTTTACGCTGCGAGACAGCGGTTCGTCTTTCGCAGGCAGGCGTTCCAGCTCGCGGCATAAATAACCTCCACAATTTGCGCCCGGCTCCGCCCGCCACTTATCGGTGATCCAGACCGCCTTGATTGACGTGCGGTAGCTGCACTCTGGATTGCTGCAATACTCGATGCGGCCCACGCGCTTGGTCTCGTTCTCGAGGAGATAAGGCGCGTGGCATTTCGGACACGGGCGCCGAACCTGGCGGTCGTTCACCGGGTCCACCGATTCGTCCGCCTCGGCATGCTCCATCGTCAGAAGAGGGAGTTCCGTCGGCGGCCAGATGTCGTGATGTTCGTTGAACCGGAGGAAGTAGTCGCGCTCGAGCAGATGAATGGGACCTGCCGGTTTCATGAAACCTCCGATCACTTGCAAGTCGGACCCGTGAAGAGTTTCAGTATAACGTTAGGCGGCCATGGATTGAAATTTGCGCCTATATCGCCTAACAGGAGACCGCGGCGACCGCGTCAGCGAGCTTGAGCCAGCGCGTCCCACTCGATCAACCCGCCCGGCAACGGCACCTCTTCATTGCGCGGCCGGGTGACGTCGACCGCGAGCGCGAGCAGCTTGCCGTTGAAGTCGAGCAGCAGGCGATTCTCGATGAGGGATGCAATCACGTCGTCGGCGTCCTGGAAGCTGCGCCGCTCCGTCGCTTCATCGCACGCGAGATAGACCCGCGCGGCGAGGCCTTCGAGGCGATGGTGCTCGGCCGTTCGGCAGGAACGCGTGTCGAGGATTTCGATGGTGTCGCCGTCCACGCGCATCTCCAGCTTCGGCCGCTCCGAATCGCGCCAGATGCCGAGCCAGGCCACGAGCAGGCGCTGCCCGAGTCCCGCCTCGCGGGTCGACTCGCGCTCGACGAAGTAATACGCGAGCTGCTGCATCTCCTCCTCGTCCAGCGGATAGAGATGCGCGTACGCCGGCTCGGGCACGAGATCGAAGCCGTACCTGGCCGCGTCGCGATGATAGGGACTGAAGCGGATGAACTGAATCGGCGTCGCGTACACGGGCGGCGAGAGGTGGCTGATCATCGGCAGCCACGACAGCATCTCGAAGTACCACTCATCGCGCTGCTGGGGCACGTCGATCAGGAACACCCACGAGATCTCCATCCCCAGCTCGCCCGCCCATTTGAGGAGCTGCACGTTCATCCAGGCCTTGTTGCCCTTTGCGAGCAAGCGAAGAATGTCGTCGTGGAAGCTCTCCATCCCCGGCTGAATCGAGCGCACGCCGGCGTCGGAGAAGCCCTGCATGTGATGGCGGCGCAGGTTCGCCTTGGTCTCGTAAAAAATGTCGTAGCCGTGCCCCGCGAGCCGCGGCAGGACGTGCTGGTGGTACTGCATGTCCATGATGTTGTCGACGACCGTGAAGCGGCGGACGCCGTAGCGCGCGGCGAGGCGGTGAAACTCCTCGACCGCGCGCGCGGGGCTCTTCGCGCGATAGCTCATGTTGCCGCCGTTGAGGCCGCAGAATGTGCAGTGCGACTTTGCGCCCCACCAGCAGCCGCGCGACGTTTCGACGACGAGCGCCGGCAGGATGAATTCGCGCAGCGACGAGCGCTCCAGCGCGGTGAAGTAGTCGTCGTAGTCGGGAGTCGGAATCGCGTCGACGGACCACACCGATGCACGCGGCGGCTCGTCACGTTTTTGCGCGGTCGCGTGATCGATGACGCCGAGGGGCACCACCGCGTCGCGGCCACGCTCGAGCAACGAGCGCACGAACGGCACGATCAACTCATCCGCCTCCCCGGAGACGACGTAGTCGAGCCACGGAAACGACCGCCGCGCGGCCATGCCCATCGCCCCTTCGCAGTTCGTCCCGCCGATCATCGTGATGATCTCCGGATCGCGCTCGCGGATCGCGCGCAGCAGCGCAATCGAAGCCGTGTGCTGCTGGAACGTCGACGTGCAGCCGACGATCCGCGGCTTCTTTGCCACGATCTCGTCCGCCAGCTCCTCGACGAACCGCTGCGCTTCTTTGCGCAGCGAACGCAAGAAGCGCTTCGGCGCGCGGAGTTTGATCTCCGCGGCGCATGCATCGAAGTATTCGCGGCGGCGGGACGCCGCCGCATCAGCCGCCGGGACGGCGGCGTTCCGGCGCCTGGTCGGCGGCTCGCCGCCCAGCTCGGGGAATGCCGAGGCGGCGAACGACCACTCGCCGATGAACAGCGACGTCTTCGAATTCAGCACCGCGTCGTACGCGCGCAATCCGATGCGCGCCGCAAAGTCGAGGCAGGCGTAACGCGACTCGACTTCGATCCCCGCGCCGCGGAGCTCCGCGCTCAATAGTCCCAACGCGATGGAGGGACGCTCCACCGCGGCGTAGGGCATCGAGACGAGAATCACATCCATCAGGATGTCGATCAATCTAGAGTGAAATGCGGTAAGCTGTCCATCCCCAAAAAAAACGACGCGATCGAAAGGAAGGACGACATGGCCCGCAGCCCGATTCGTGTTCTCTACGGCGTCACCATCAACGACACCATCAAGCGCGGCAACAAGGACGATATGAAGGCGCTCCTCAAGGAAGCGCGCGCCCAGCACAAGAAGCAGGGCGACCTCGGCGAGACGATCGCCGCGCTGGAGAAGGCGCTGCGGAAGCCGGGCGTCGATCCGCGCCCGCTGTACGGCGTTCCCGCGTTCGATGCCATCAAGCGCGGCAACCGCGTGGAGATCGAGGCGCTGCTCGCGCAGGCCCGTGCGTCGCAGAAGGACCAGGGCGACCTCGGTCAGGCCATCGAAGATCTCGCCTCCGCGGTGAAGGCGAAAAAGTAAGGAGAGCGACATGGCAGCGAAGAAGACCGCATCGAAGACGACCAAAGCCACCGGCGGCCCGATCATGCCGTACGGCGCGCCGATCTCCGACGCCATCAAGAGCGGCAATCAGGCGGCGATGAGAAAGCTGCTCACCTCTTCGAGGAAGTACCACGCCGATCTCGGCAAAGCGATCGACAAGCTGGAAGCGGCACTGAAGAAATAGGCCAGCGATGCAAGAGCGCAAGCTGCCGCATCGCTACGCGACCGACGACGACTTCGCCCGCAGCCATCCGATCCACGCGGTCTGGGAGATCACGCTCGCCTGCAATCTGAAGTGTGTGCACTGCGGATCGCGGGCGGGCAAGGCCCGCCCGACGGAGCTGTCGACCGAGGAGTGTCTGGACGTGGTGCGGCAGCTCGCGCGGCTCCGCGTGCGCGAAGTGACGATCATCGGCGGCGAGGCCTACATGCGCCGCGACTGGCTGGAGATCATCCGCGCCATCCGCGATCACGGCATGCATCCGAGCATGCAGAGCGGCGGCCTCGCGCTCAATGAACAGCGCATCGCCGCGGCGAAGGAAGCGGGACTCAGATCGTGCGGCGTGTCGATCGACGGCGATCCCGAGCTGCACGACAAGCTGCGCGGCGTGAAGGGCTCGTACGAGCACGCCATGCGCGCGCTGAAGCTGCTGAAAAAGTACGAGATCGTCAGCAGCGTCAACACGCAGATCGGCCGGACGACGCTGCCGCATCTGCGCGAGCTGCTCCATCGCATCGCCGACGCCGGCGCGCGCAACTGGCAGATCCAGCTCACCGTGGCCATGGGCAACGCCGTCGACAATCCCGACGTGCTGATGCAGCCGCATCAGATCCTCGAGCTGATGCCGCATCTCGCGGAGCTGTTCGAGGAAGGATTGCAACTCGGCGTTTTGATGCAGCCCGGGAACAACATCGGCTATTTCGGCCCGTACGAGCATCGCTGGCGCGCCACCGACGTCGAGTACGGACACTTCCAGGGCTGCGCCGCGGGTCACACGGGACTGGGCATCGAAGCCGACGGCACGATCAAGGGCTGCCCGTCCCTGGCCACCGGCGACTACAGCGGCGGCAACGTGCGCGACATGACGATCGAGGACATCTGGAATCACTCCGGCCAGCTGCGCTTCACGCGCGACCGGACGCTCGAGGATCTGTGGGGCTTCTGCCGCACGTGCTACTACGCGGACGTCTGCCGCTCCGGCTGCACGTGGACCAATCACACGCTCCTCGGACGCGCGGGCAACAATCCGTATTGCCACCACCGCGCGCTCACCCTGGCCAAGGAAGGGAAGCGCGAGCGCATCGTGAAGACCGCCGACGCGCCGGGCAATCCGTTCGACCGCGGGCTCTTCGCACTGATCCTCGAGAACATGGACGGCAGCGATCCGGTCGTGCAGGTCCCGCCGCCCGAGCGCACCAACATCGTGCGGGCGACCGAAGACCGCATTCCCCCGACGCTCATGCTTTGCCACGGCTGCGAGCAGTACGTGCATCCCGACACGGAGCTCTGCCCCTTCTGCGGCGGCGACGTCTACGCGCTGATGGAAGAGCACGAAGCGCGCGAAGCCGCGATCGAAGCCGCGGCCACACGGGTGCGGGAGCTCCTCGCGATACAAGCGGCGTCAGGCCCGGCCTGAGGTGGAGGACAGGCACTCCTGCCTGTCCTGAGCGAAGCGATCCTACGAGGACAGGCAGGAGTGCCTGTCCTCCACTGAGCTCAGCGTTCGTCTCCCTCACCCGCTCGTCCACTGCGCTCCATCGTCCGTCGGAATCGCAAAATGCAGCGCGATTTCTTCGAGGCCGTGGCGGCGGTAGAAGCGGTGGGCGTCGACGCGTTTGACGCCCGAGTCGAGCGTGAGGAACCTGCAGCCGTGGCTCTTCGCCTCGGCGATGAGCCATTGCAGGAGGCGCTCGCCGTGGCCGGCGGAGCGATGCCCGGCGTCGGTCACGAGGTCGTCGACGTACATCTGCGGGCCGAACGCGAACAT
>DATFHJ010000370.1:0-3468 GCA_035248585.1 Thermoanaerobaculia bacterium | reverse complement strand
TCGGTTGTCGGCATCGACGCGGGGCGATAGTCGCCGCGCAGCATGACGCTGCGCACGCATTGCTCCAGCTCGCGGAAGTTGCCGGGCCAGCGGTAGTCGCGGCCGGGCGAGACGCCGATCGCGCGCACGACTTCGCCCGCCAGCTCGTCCGCCTCTTCGTCGCTGGCCACGCGCGCGGAGATGAAGCGCACGAGATGCTGCAGCTCGCCCGGATCGGCCTCGAGCTGTTCGTGCAGCGCAGGCGTGGTGATGCTGTCCGCGCAGAGGCGGTAGTAGAAGTCTTCGCGGAACCGTCCCTTCCGGATCTCCTCGGCGAGATCGCGGTTCGTGGCCGCGATCAGCTTGCCCTCGAAGCGGCGCGGCTGCGTATCGCCGAGGCGCTGGAACGTGCGGGACTGGATCACGCGCAACAGCTTCACCTGCACCGACGAATCGATCTCGCCGATCTCGTCGAGGAACACCGTGCCGTGCGCGCCGCACGACTCGAGAAATCCCTCCCGGTCGGCGACCGCGCCGGTGAACGAGCCCTTGCGATGTCCGAACAGCTCCGACTCGATCAGCGTCGGCGAGAGCGCGGAGATGTTGAGACCGATGAACGCCTCGCCGCTGAACCGCTCGCGCCGCTCGTCGAACGGGAGGTAGCGCGACAAACCGATCGCGCGCGCGACCAGCTCTTTGCCCGTGCCGGTCGGCCCGGTGATCAGCGTCGCCACGTCGCCCATCCGCGCGTAGAGCGAGCGGCGGTAGCGGCGCATGTCGTGGGTGAAGATCGATTGCCAGATCGCCGCGCGCAGGCGCGCCGCGGGGAGCGTGCGGCCGACGATGTTCTCGAAGATGTGGTGAAACGCGCGCCGCACCTGGTAGAAGCAGGCGAAGAGATGCGCGGCGTCGATGCGATGCGCGAGATGCTCGTCGACGTCGCGTTTGAACGCGCCGTAAAACGCGACCCGCGCGCCCGGCTCGCCGCTCGTGATCAGCTCGAGGATCGAGTCGCGGTAACGCTCGTACAGCACGTAGATCGCGATCTCGTCGTACAGCTGCAGCTCGTCGCGTGACGCGCGCATGCCGTCCCGCAGCCGCGCGTGCAGCGACTGCAGGAACGCCTCGCACAGCACCGCGATGCGCTCGATGTTCGACTTCCGCTCCAGGTCGGGCAGAAGACTCCAGTACGGCTGGCTCCGGATGTAGCCGTCGCCGAGGATCTCCCGCTCGCGCGCGATCCGTTCGTCGAGAAACGGGTTTGCGAATGCGAGAGCGGCGATCGATTCGGCGAGGCGGCGTTCGTCGGCGGTGAAGAGCTGCATGCAGAAAATGTATATCGCTGTACATGAAACGTCCAGCAATCGACTTTGGTCATCGCGCAAGTCATTGAAAACACGTGCAGCCTGTCATGGCAGCCCGCTCGCTATCAGCCCGCCGCCGGGAGGAACGCATGAAACGAATCCTGGCGGCGATCCTGTTTTCCATCACCGGCACGGCCTTCGCGGCCGGCACGCTGACGCCTCTCAATCAGTCCGACGCTCCGATCCAGATCAAGGAGCACGTCGTCGACGTCGTGATCGACAACGGCTTCGCGCGCACCGAAGTCACGCAGGTCTTCTTCAATCCGAACGACAAAGACCTCGAGGCGAGCTACGGCTTCCCCGTGCCGACGAGCGCGAGCCTCTCCGAGATCACGATCTGGAACGGCGATCGCCAGCTGAACGGCGAGGTGATCGAGGCGAAGGAGGCGAAGCGCGTTTATCAGGAGGAGCGCGACGCCGGCAACGACGCGGGCCTCGGCGAGTGCGCGTGCACGAAGCCGAAGGACGAGGTCGAGTACAACTCGTACAAGTTCTCCGTCGCCCACGTGAAGCCGAAGAGCGACGTGAAGATCCGCTTCGTCTACTACCAGCCGCTGAAGATCGACACCGGCGTCGGGCGCTACATCTATCCGCTGCAGGAAGGCGGCACGGACGACGCGGCACGGTCGTTCTGGACGCGCAACCCGAAAGTGGAGCAGCGCTTCGCCGTCAACGTCGAGCTGCGATCGGGATGGCCGGTCGATGAAGTGCGCGTCCCCGGCGCCGAGGCCGAGGCCAAGGTGACGAAGCTCGCGGACGGACACTACAAAGCGTCGCTCGACCGCACCAGCGGCGATCTGAGCAAAGACTTCGTCTTCTACTACCGGCTCGCGGAGAACCTGCCGGGACGCGTCGAGTTGCTCGCGTACAAAGCGAGCCAGAACGAGCCCGGCACGTTCATGCTCACCGTCACGCCCGGCGTCGACCTCGCGCCGATCACGTCCGGCGGCGACTACATCTTCGTGCTCGACGTCTCGGGCAGCATGTCCGGCAAGCTCCACACTCTCGCCGCCGGCGTCAAACAAACCCTCGGACAGATGAAGCCCGGCGACCGCTTCCGCATCGTCACCTTCAGCGACAGCGCGCGCGAGCTGACCAATGGATTCGTGCCGATCAACGCGCAGACCGTGCAGGAGTGGAGCACGAAGGTCGAGCATCTCGGCCCCGAGGGCGGCACCAACGTGTACGAAGGACTGGAGCGCGGCCTCAAAGCGGTCGAAGCGGATCGCGTGAGCAGCATCCTCCTCGTCACCGACGGCGTCACCAACGAAGGCATCGTCGATCCGAAGGAGTTCCACAAGCTGCTCAAGAACTACGACGTGCGCGTCTTCGGCTTTCTGATGGGCAACAACGCCAACTGGCCGCTGATGCGCCTGATCGCGGAAACCAGCGGCGGGTTCTACTCCGCGGTCTCGAACGACGACGACATCATCGGGCAGATCCTGCTCGCGAAGCAGCGCATCACCAGCGAGGCGCTGCACGACGCGGTGCTGACCGTCGACGGCGTGAAGACGTTTGACAAGACCGACGACATGATCGGCAAGATCTATCGCGGCCAGCAACTGATGATCTTCGGCCGCTACCAGAAAGGCGGCACCGCGAACGTCACTCTGAAAGCGAAGCTGACCGGCAAGGACGAGACTTACAAGACCACGTTCGAGTTCCCCGACGTCTCCACCGAGCATCCCGAGCTCGAGCGCATGTGGGCGCTCGATCGCGTGGAGCAGGCGGTGATGAAGGAGACCGCCGGCGTGCTGCCGGCCGAGGAGTCGGAGCAGCTGATCCGCGACCTCGGCGTGAAGTACCAGCTCGTCACCGACTACACGTCGATGGTCGTGCTGGCCGACGACGCCTTCGAGAAGCGCGGCATCGCCCGCAACAACAAACAGCGCATCGAGATCGAGCGCAACGCGCAGTCCGCGCGCGCGTCGCAGTCGCCGTCGAACCGGCGCGTCGACAACTCCTCGCCGATGTTCAGCGGGAAGTCGCATGGAGTGAAAGGCGGCGGCGCGTTCGATCCGTGGATGGCGCTGCTCGCGGTGTTCGCCGCGGTGGCGGTGTGGAGGATGAAATCGTGAATCTCGGCGAGCTCTTCGAGCTGCAGCGTGAGCCCTTCGATCTCTAT
>DATFHJ010000369.1:0-10002 GCA_035248585.1 Thermoanaerobaculia bacterium | reverse complement strand
GTGCGTGCGCTTGCCCTCGGCGGGCAACGTGATGATGGCGCGGTAGAGATCGTCGGCTTCGACCTTCCGCACATCGGCGTCGAACGCGTACATCGTCACGGTGTCGCGCTCGCCCGCTTCGTGCACGAACGAGGCGAGGCTCGCTCGCACATCGTCCCAGATGCCCTTCGACCCGGCGCCAATACCGCGCATCGACTTCGACGTGTCGACGAGAAAGATCCAATCGACGGGACCGAGCGTCTGCGCGCCCACGGCGCCGGTCAGAAACAGCAGAGCCGCCGCGAACGAAAGTGGTTTCATCGAGAAGAAAAACCCGGCTCACGCCGGCGGGTGGCGTTTTGCCGCAAAATGCGCCACTCTTTTCGCCGAACCGGGTTTTTCCCCACATCGTGAAGATCTCGAAAGCGCTCGCTGGAGCAGGCTTGTGTGTTCTCCTGCTGGTCTGCTCGAAAGAAAACTCGACTCGATCGGTAACTCCGCTTTCGCTGGCGAGCGCAATCGAGACGCCAAAGTTTTCGCGCGACGCGTCCGCGGGCTTGTTCGTCGGCGTTGGCGAGTATCCGCACGATCGCATGCTCACCGTGCCGTATGCCGTCGATGACGCGATCGATCTCGCCTGGCGCTTCGCGCTCGATCAGCGCGTCGGCCTTGTCCCGCCGAGGCGGGTCGTGCTGGTGATCTCGGGCACGCCGCAGAAAGAAGAGTCGAAGCAGCGGCTGGCTGATCTGAAGGAAGCGGGCGCGCGCATCATGAAGGAGGCGACAACCGGCGACATCCTTCATCTATTAAAGGAGCAGGCCGCACGCGCCGGGGACGACGGAATCTTCGTGCTGTCGATCGCCTCGCACGGCTTCCAGCACAACGGCGACGCGTACATCCTCGGCTCTACGTCCGATTTCGGCTCGGCCGAAACTTCGCTGCGCGCGGCGACGATCTTCGATATCGCCGCGCAGGCGAGCCGGTCGCTCATCTTCATCGACGCCTGCCGCGATCGCACCGGCCAGGGCTCGCGCGGAGGCGCCTCCGCCGACACCTCCGCGCCCCACATCACCCGCATGAGCCACTACCGCGGACAAGTGATCTTCTATGCGGCTGCGCCGGGGCAATACGCGTACGACGACGACGTGCATCAGAACGGCGTATTCACGAAGGCAGTGCTCGACGGATTGAACTGCGAGGCTTCGGCGCCGCGCGGAACGGTGATCGTCGATACGCTCAACAGCTTCGTGGACCGCACGGTACGCGAGTGGATCCGCGAGAACAAGAAGCGCACAGTCAATGCCGCGACGCAGTTGAGTATCGAAGGCCAAACGGGGAACATGCCGCTCTGCGAATGCTGGCGTAAGCCCGACTCGCACATACGAGTCTCGGTCGACGGCTCCATCGTCACGGCTTACGCCAGGGACACGACGCCGCTCTGGCGGAAAAACTTCGGCGAGCCCGTCATCCATGCCGAAGTCGCCGACCTCGACGCCGACGCGTTCTCCGAGACCGTCGTCGGCCTTCGCTCCCGAATCATCGTCTTCGACCGCGATGGAAAAGAGCTCTGGCGCAGAAGCGGCGAGCCGATGACCCTCGCCACCTTCACCACCGGCGATCTCTACGAAAAACACACGAACGAGATCGTTGCGCTCTGGAACGGCTCGTCGACGTCCCGCCTGGCCATCTTCGATTCCGACGGCAACGAGCGTGCGAAAGAGTATCCCGCACTCCTCCGCTACATCGCCATCGGCCGCCCGACGAACATGCATGCGCCGAAAATCGCCGTGGCCACCGACACCGACCTGCTCCTCCTCCACGCAAAGAAACTCACGCCCCAATGGCGGAAAGCCATCCGCGTATCGAGCGACGCGATTCGGGAGCTGCAGATTCTGGATCTGAACCAGGACTCGCGGCGCGAGCTTGTGGCCAGTACCGCCAGGGGGCCGGTGGGGGTTACGTTCGAGGGGAAGATGCTCGAGCGGGGCGCACCCCGCCCCAAGTAGGCGCAAACCGTTTTCGAGGGTAAGGAAACGCCGCTTTCCGTCACTCCTAAGACGAGAGAATCGTCGTCGCGGCGAGGTGACTGCATCTTGTTTCGCCGGGATCTAAACTGATAACTAGTGATTATCGAGCAGCATAC
Source organism: Thermoanaerobaculia bacterium (assembly GCA_035248585.1). Classification (GTDB taxonomy): domain Bacteria; phylum Acidobacteriota; class Thermoanaerobaculia; order Gp7-AA8; family Gp7-AA8; genus QHVT01. The sequence continues at coordinate 7,880 of DATFHJ010000369.1, read as the reverse complement.
CAACTCGCCGGACGATCGCACGCATGTCGAGACAATCCTCATATTCGCCGCGAATCCTGAAGACCAGGTCCTCCTGAGTCTCGAGCGGGAGGCACGGGAGATCGCCAACGGTCTCCGGCGATCACCTCAGCGTTTCGTCGTCAAGCATGTCTGGGCCGCCCGGCACGACGATCTGCGGCGCGCTCTTTTCGATTATCGACCAACCTATGTGCACTTCTGCGGCCACGGCACGGGAATCGGCGGAATCGCGCTCGAAGGGCAACTCGTCACGGGCGGCGCGCTGGCCAACCTCTTCCGGCTGTTCGCGAAAACAGTCCGCTGCGTCATCCTCAACGCCTGCTACTCGGAGATCCAGGCCCAGGCAATCGCACGCCACATCGACTTTGTAGTCGGAATGAACAAGGCGATCGGCGATCAGGCGGCCGTCGAGTTCTCTGCCGCGTTTTACGATGCACTCGGCGCCGGGGAGGAGGTCGAAACCGCGTTCGACTTCGGCCGCAACGCCATTCAATTGGCTGGACATCCGGAGCATCTCACGCCGGAGCTGCTCATCCGCGATCCGAACGGTCCTCCGCGTCGATTGTCCAAACAAGGTCGCGATTGGGACGGAGCTCCCGCCGTGTCGCTCCTCTACGGGCGGGAGGCGGTCGCGGAGATGCTTCGGTCGTGGATCCTCGAAGACTTCTGCAAGGTCGTTCTGATTACAGGGATGGGCGGAATCGGAAAAACCGACCTCGCGACTTGCCTCGGCCGCGGCGGCAACCGAACGCCGCATACCTCGCTGACGCTAGCCTCGGGCATCGAAGGGCACTTCGAAGCGGTTCTGTGGCGTTCGTTGCTCAATGCTCCGCTTCCTGAGCAACTGTTCGCCGACATCATCGGCATCACTGATGAGCACAACCGTTCCCTCCCCTCGTCCGCAACGGAGCGCATGGAGGAGGTCATTCGCTGTCTGCACCAGCGCCGGTGCCTGCTGATTCTGGACAATGTGGAAGCTGTTCTCCGTCCCAATGATCCTGACATGCGGTATCGCGAAGGGTTTGAGCTGTATGGAACTTTTTTCGAGCGCGTAGCTAAAACGACGCACCAAAGCTGTCTGCTGTTGACCAGCCGGGAAAAGCCGCACCCCATCACGACTCTCGAAGGTGACCGAAAGCCGGTGCGGTCTCTTGCTCTGAGCGGGATCGGCAGCAGCGAGAGCAAAAACCTATTCGCCCAGATCAGCACGTTTTCGGGCAGCGACCGGCATTGGGACGAGATTGTCAAACTGTACGGCGGCAACCCTTTGGCGTTGGAACTCGTCGCGCGGCACATTCACGAGGTGTACGGCGGAGATCTCGATGCGTTCGTCCGCAGCGGCCACGCGCTCTTCCGCGATGTCGAGACTCTTCTCGACTGGCATGTCGAACGTCTCGCCGAGAGTGAGCTCGAACTGCTTGATTGGCTGGCCATCGAGCGCGAGCCGGTGACGCTGGAGGCGCTGCAGGAGGACCTGCTGTCGCATGCCTCGCGCGAACGTCTCGCCTCGACATTGCAGGGTCTGCGACGCCGCATGCCCCTCGAGCCGGTGCGTCGGCAGTACGCGTTGCAGCCGGTCCTGATCGAACATGCCACCGCGAGAATCGTTAAACGGGTCACGGCTGCGCTTCGTAAAGCGATCGACCAAGCGTTGCATTCTCTTGCCGACGGCGGTTCGGCGAAAGAGCTCGTCGCAGCGATGCAAATTCTGAACTCCCATGCTTTGATCAAAGCCTCGGCGAAGGAAAATGTCCGCGAGAGTCAGGTGAGGTTGATCCTCAATCCGATCGCCGAACAGCTGCGAGACGAATGGTGCAGCAGCGATTTACGACTGGCGTTTGACAGCCTGCTTCATGTGTGGAGAGGCGATTCCGGCAATATGCGCGGATATGCCGCCGGCAATGTGATCAACCTGCTCGCGCAACTCGGCTTGAGCCTCGACCGAATCGATGTTTCGCGACTGGCGGTGTGGCAGGCCTGCGTGGATGACATTCATCTGCATGCCGCCGACTTCTCGTTCGCGAATTTCCGGCAGACGACTTTCCGTCACGCTCTTGGAACCGTATTCGCCGTGTCCTACAGCCCCGACGGCACGCTCATCGCGGCGGGCGACGACAACGGCAACGTGCGTTTGTTCTCCGCGTCGAACGGCGAGCTGCGCGTCAGTTGCGGCGGACATGCCGACACCGTCGCTTCGATTTCTTTCGATGCCGGCGGCCGGGTTATGGCCAGTGGCAGTTACGACAACACCATTCGTCTGTGGGATCCCTCCGACGGAAGCTGTAAGGACATTCTCCTCGGCCATGACGGCTGGGTATATGCGGTAGCCGTGAGCCCCGACGGCCGACGTTTGGTGAGCGGCAGTGAGGACGGCACGTGCCAGCTGTGGGACCTTCAAACTGGAACATCGAAGACGCTGCCGACTCCAGGCGCTTCTTTCCTGGCGGCGGTGGCATTTAGCCCTGACGGCAATTTCATTGCGGCGGGCGGCGGCGGTGGAATCGTGTACGTCTACCGGGTCGACGCTCCCGAACAGCCAACATGGCAACTGCGCGGCCACGGAAGCGGGGTGCGCGCGATTGCATTCTCCCGTCAGGGAGACCTGATGGCGACGGGAGGCGAAGATCGTCTCGTGAATCTCTGGGCGGCCGGTGGCGATACTCACCTCGCGACGCTGGAAGGTCATTCTGCAACCGTCACGTCATTGTCATTCAGCGCCGCCGGCGATGTCCTGGTCAGCGGCAGCGTCGACTACGCGATCCGTCTCTGGAGCACGGCGAGGTACTTCGGCGTAGGGCAGTTGCAGGGATCCGCCAATCGCGTATGGGCGGTGGCATGTAGTCCCAAAGAGCGCACGTTCGTGGCAGCATCAGAGGACGGTGCCGTGCGAGTCTGGGATATCGATGCGAGGGAGCGCCTCCTTTCTCTGCACGGATATTCGAACAAGACCTGGGGTCTCGACTTCTGCCAGCCACGTTCAAGGTTGATCGCCGCCAACGAAGACGGTGTCGTACGCGTGTGGGATCCTCGCGACGGCAGGACTGCGCTCGAACTTCGCGGCCATTCGACGAGAATCTGGGCGGTAGCGAGCAGCGCCGATGGCCGCTGGGCCGCGAGCGCGAGTGATGACGGCACCGTCCGCATTTGGGACCTCGCTTCTCGCACCGCCAAGCATGTTCTAACCGGCCATCGCGGCTGGATTCGAGCCGTGGCGTTCGATCCCGACTCGCGCCGCCTCGCCAGCGCGGCTGAGGATGGAAATCTCATCGTCTGGAACGTCGACAGCGGCACGCGCCACTTGACCGTCGAGAGCGGAATGACGCGGCTGTTCGCTGTCGCATTTTGCGGCGCGTCGGAGTTCATCGCCATCGCGGGCTCCGAGCCGGTGGTTCGGGTGGTTTCCGCTGCAGACGGCCGTCGCATCGGCGATCTGGATGGTCATCGTGGATGGATCAACGCCTTGTTCCCAGCCAACGCGAATACTCTCGTGAGCTGCTCGGACGACGGCACGATGAAGCTATGGGACCTCAAAACGGGGCGCTGCGAGGCGACGTTCGTCGTAGGTCATAAGATTTTCTGCGGCGCCGTATGGCCACAGGAGCGCTTTTTCATTTCCGGGTCGGACGACGGAGTGCTGCGCCGCTGGAATGCCGATACGGAGCAATGCGACACGGAAACAAGAGCGCATCACGGTCCCATTTGGAGTGTGGCTGTGGACAATGACGGTCAGACCGTCGCCACGGCGGGTGACGATGGCGTGATCCGTCTGTGGCTGCTCCCGGACCTCACGCCGTGTACCACTCCGAATGCTCTCCGGTCTCCCCGGCCTTATGAAGCGATGAACATCACCGGTGCGACCGGTCTGCTGCCTGAACAGAAAAACGCGCTGATCGCACTGGGCGCGATCGAGATGCCAGCGCAGTAGGATCACCTCAGCGGTTGAACAGTTCCTGAACCTGTTCTGCAAGTGCATCGAGCGAAAAATAACGCTTGCAGATCGCCTGATTTCGCACGATTGCTCGTTCGCGGTACTCGCGATCTGTAAGCGCTCTCATGACCCATGACAGGAAAGAATCAGGAATCGGGGCGTCTGGTTGGCTGTCCCGTTTGATCGAGAGAACCGGTGCAACGGTGCCTTTGCGCCCGTACACCTCGTCATACAACTCGTAGGACGTCACGATGAACGGTAAGCCGAAAGCCATCGCTTCACCGGGCGGGTTTCCGAAACCTTCATAGTCATAGGAAGTCAGGAACGAGCTGAGGTCGGCCTCGGCCAGCAGGTCGCGCACAGAAAATCGATCCGCGTCAGGCATCGACGCGCCGAGTACGGAATTGAACGGAAGCAAGCCATTGCCCCAAATGACCTGGCTATCGACCGAAAGAGCCACCGATAATTCGCGAAGCCGGCGGAATTCGGCGGGGTCCTCGCCGGTCGGGCCGGTGACGAAGAGATAGATCCTTCGATGATCGCCTGCTTCGGCCAGCCGGCGTTGAAGCACCTGTACCAGCCGAAGGTCGCGCACGATCGTTTTCTGCGGGATGACGCGCGTGCATCGCGCGATCAGGAGAGCGTCTTCGGGAACGCCGTATGTCTGTCGCAGTGTCGGGTCACGGCGCGATGCGAGGTCCGGCGCTGGCACATGAAAGCGATTCGGAATGACGTGACACGGTACATCACGAGCCCACGCTTCGAAGCGCCGCTGCATCCATTCCGTGGCAACACAATAGTGAATGTACTTGTTTGGCTTTGGGCGGCGCACGCCTGGATATGGAAAGGAACCATACACGTGTGGCTCCGTTGACCACATCAGGTCGTGATCCCGCCAGAGCACATAACGATCGAGGCCGTGCCGCTCCCCATACTCGTCGACCGCGAGGTAAATGGCCTCTGTAAAGAGAGGGTTGTCCGGCAGCGTCCCGTTTTCTATGACCAGAACGCGCACGGCATGACGCTCCATTGTTGCGACCAGGCCGGAAGCAAGCTTGCGACAGACATTCATATAGCGGTCGACCGCCGAAACCGGAGTTCCGCGAATAACGGATTGCTTCGCCTCCTCGATCAGCGCGGAGTTGTATCCCTGCGGAAGAAGCACGCCCGTGCATCGGATACAACGCGACCACTGCGGCACAAATCTGTCGCTAGGACCGCCGTCACCCCGAGGAATGATGTCTCCGCCAAGGTCCAGAAAGATGTGGTACCCGTCGCTCCTGAAGATCGCAGCGACGTGAAGAAACTCGTTTACGATGCCCGAGATTGCGAGTCCGTCGAAAGAAATCCCTAAAACGCTATGCGCGCTGTCGTGCATGAGCACCGGGGCGCAACCGCCACGAGCGCGCGCTGCACCGGCGCTGCATCGAAGGCTGCTCGATAATCACTAGTTATCGGCAAGCCTCGCCAAACCCGCTCCCAAACTCAGCGTCATGCGCCATGCAGGAGAACCCGATTGAGACATGCGCCGGAACAGCGCCCTCGCTGTGTCGTAGTCGTCTACCGCCTGCCTTGGCCGCCTTCAGCGGGCGGCAGTCTGCGGGACTGGCAGAACATTGTTGCACTGGCGTCGCGAACGCGGCTGTCGGTCGTGGCGCTTGATGGTAAGGTGCCGCCGCGGCCGCCGCAGACGGAATTGGCGCTCTGGACTTCGCTGGACGACGAGTTGTTGCGTGAGCCTGCGCCTTATGACGGCTCGGAGCTCGTTCTGCAGTACGACTGGTGGAAGAACGACCTCGGATTTTCGTCCGATTACGCCTGGAACCCTTTTCGCGCCGCGGCGCTGCGCCGGCTGTTGCGCCGGAATCCGTTCGATTTCTCCGTAATCGAGGACGTCATTTTCTGGCGTTATGCGGAAATCGCGCGTCAGTATGGGCCGGTGATCATCGACTATCACAATGCACAAAGCCGGGCCGAGGAAGAGTACCTGGCGTTTATCTCCGAAGACGATCCCCAGGAGCGCGAACGAGCCGGCATCGCCGTGCAATCAATACGGCGCGTGGAAGAAATGTATCGAAACGTCCCGGCCATCGTTTGTAGCGAAACCGAGAAAGCGGCGCTGGTTGAACGCGGCTTCGCACACGATGGAGTCGCGGTGATTTACAACACCGTCGACATAGGGGCCGCCGACGACGCTGTTTCCGAGCGCCGCGAGGCGGCTCCGAAAATCCTGTTCACCGGAATGATGGACTACGCTCCGAACGCGCTGGCAGCGATCGATCTCGCCGAGGAGATCTTTCCGCGCGTGCGTACTGCCTTTCCGGCTGCGCAATTGTGGATCGTCGGCATGTCGCCACAGCCCGAGCTCCTGCTCATCGTGCAAGGGAAAGCCGGTATCTTCGTCACCGGGCGCGTTGCCGACACGAGGATGTATTTCGAATCGGCGTCCGTGCTCTCTGTGTCTTTGCAGCTCGGTGGCGGCACGCGTTTCAAAATCCTCGAGGCATTCAAATACGGGTTGCCGGTCGTCACGTCTCCGAAAGGCTGTGAGGGATTAGAGGTCATCGATCGAGATCACCTGTTAATCGCCACGTCTGCAGCGGATCATGCCGACTACATCATCCGACTTCTCCAAGACCCGAGCTTCGCCCACCGCCTCGCCACAGCGGGCCGGCGGCTCGTACGGGAAAAGTACTCCTTCACCACCGCCGGCCGCCAGTGGGACGACTGCCTGCGCCAATTCGGACTAATTGCAAGCCGTTCATAACAGGACGCGTTCGAAAATCGTGATGCTCCCGGACGTCTACGTTCGGGGGCAGCATGCATTCGAGCTTTCTGGGCGACGGTCGGGCGATGGCCGAATTGCGCCGGGTCGGCGCACGGCTGGCGGATTTTCCGTATCCGCTGCTCATCACCGGCGAGACCGGCGTCGGGAAGTTCGAACTCGCGCTCTGGATTCATGAAAACTCCCGCCGCGTCTCGCAGCGTTTCGTTGACGTTCATTGCGCTAACCTCACCGACACGCTGTTCGAATCGATGCTGTTCGGCCACGAGCGCGGCGCATTCACCGACGCCAGAGAACGGCACGAGGGTCGAGTCGAAACGGCCGGACGCGGAACGCTGCTGTTCGACGAAATCGACTGCCTCGATCTTCGCGCGCAGGCCAAGCTCCTTCGTTTCGTCGATCGAAGAACGTTCGAGCGCGTGGGCGGCCGCGAGACTCACCGGTCTCCGGCGAGCCTGATCTTCACCACGAACCAGGATCTCTGGCAGATGGTTGAAGACGGAGCCTTCCGCGCCGATCTCCTCGCTCGTGTGACCTGGGCGGTACTACGCATTCCCCCGCTTCGCGACCATCCGGAAGACATCACCTTCCTCGCGGGCCGATTTCTGGAAGAAGCGCGCGTGCAGTTCGGAATTCGCGCCCTACGCTGGTCCGCGGACGCGCTTCACCTGCTGCAGGAATACTCCTGGCCAGGCAACGTCCGAGAACTGAAGAGCATCGTCTATGTGGCGGCCTATCTGAACCGGGACGATTCGATCATCGAAGCTTCTGCATTGACCATCCTGCTCAATGCGCGGCCTCAGGCGATTACGGCGATCGCGCGCGGCGAGTTGTCGCTCGCGGGAGCGCGCGGCGATGTCGAGCGCGATGTCATTGCCGAGGCCCTGCGGCGTACGGACGGCAATCGCGTCCACGCGGCACGGCTGCTCAACATCGGCAGACGTACGTTGCAGGGAAAAATCACGAAATACGGCCTATAGTCGAGTGCGCAGAAGTTCGCACAACTGCGCAGCCCCGTGCGCACTTCAAGCTCACGGCGGCACGGCCACCTTAGACGCAAACAATTGACCTGAAGCGATTTACGCGGCCATGCACTCGCGCCGCGGCGCGGCATACCGGTTGCCTCGTTAGGCCGCCACCATGAGAGTC
>DATFHJ010000368.1:0-5398 GCA_035248585.1 Thermoanaerobaculia bacterium | reverse complement strand
ACGTCCTACGACGTCGTACGACGTCCTAGGACGGCCTCAGTCTCCTGCCGCAGACGTACGGGTTCGGAACCCTTTGGGGCGCGAAGGTCGGCGTCGGCCTGTTCACGCCGTTCGGCCTGCCCGTCCGCTGGGAAGATCCGGCGACGTTCAGCGGACGCTACGTCGCGTACACCACCATTCTCAAAACGCTCAACGTCAATCCGACCCTGGCCTGGAAGGTCCAGCCAGCGCCACGATTCCGCTCAACGTCGCGCGCGCGAAGATCAACAGCGATCTCTTCGACAACCGCGGCACGGGCTGGAACGCCGGCATTCTCTGGGAGTCGGGTCCGGGCGGACCGCTCCGCCTCGGCGCGTCATATCGCAGTTCGATCGACATCGATCACGACCTCACGACGCAGTTCACGTTGCTCGCGCCCGGCGTACCGCTTCCGGCCACGCCACTTCCGACATCGGTCGAGATCGAATTTGGGCCGATCAAATGCCGCCTCGGCTACTTCCAGGACAACACGCCGCAGCCGGTGGCCGACGCCGGTCCGATTCTCGCCGACGCCGATCGCACCGGCTACGCCGCCGGCATCGGCTGGCAGGGCACGCACTTCGGCATCGACATCGCCGACAACTACGTCCAGTTCGACGACGTCACCACGACGGCCACGAGCACCGACCATCTCGCCGGTACGTGGAAGACGACCGGCAACGAAATCGCCGTGAACGCGAGCTGGCGCTGGTGATTCCGCCACGGCGCGCGACATGCACTGTCGCGCGCCATGTCAACGAAGAAAGCCCCCAAACAAAAAGCCCCCGGCGTAGAAGAGAAGCTCACCCCGAAAGCCGATCACGGCGAGGAGAGCTATCGCGGCAGCGGCAAGCTCAAAGGCAAGGCCGCGATCATCACCGGCGGCGACAGCGGCATCGGCCGCGCGGTGGCGATCGCGTTCGCCCGCGAGGGTGCGGACGTGGCCATCGCGTACCTGGCGGAAAAAGAACAGCGCGATGCGCGGGAGACGAAGCGCTGGATCGAAGAGGCGGGGAGGCGCTGCATCGCGTCGCGCTTCGATGTGAAAGACCGCGCCGCGTGCAAGCGCTTCGTCGACAAAGTCGCGCGCGACTTCGGGCGGCTCGATATCCTCGTCAACAACGCCGCCTACCAGCAGGAACAGAAATCGATCCTCGATATCGACGAAGAGCAGCTCGACGGCACGTTCCGCACGAACATCTACGGCTACATCTTTATGGTCCAGGCCGCGCTGCCGCACTTGAAGAAAGGCGCGGTGATCCTGAACACCGGCTCGGTCACCGCGCTGAAAGGCAATCCCTCGCTCATCGACTACGCCGCCACGAAGGGCGCGATTCACACGTTCACGCGCTCGCTCGCGGCGAATCTCGGCGAGCAAGGCATTCGCGTCAACTGCGTCGCGCCCGGTCCCGTCTGGACGCCGCTGATCCCGGCGACGCTCGACGAAGAGCACGTGAAAGAGTTCGGCAAGGACACGGTCTTCGGACGTCCGGCGCAGCCGGCCGAGATCGCGCCGAGCTACGTATTTCTCGCATCGCAGGATGCGGCGTACTACACCGGCGAAGTGCTCGCGCCGACGGGAAGTGAAACGACGCGATAGCGTGTTTTTAACGCGCGGATGATCCGCAGGCTCCTCCCGCTCCTCATTCTGACGCTCTCCCTCCACGCGCAGTCGCGCTACGTCGCCGACTCCGCCGGCGCGCCGGTGAAGTGGGAAGGGTGGGGGACGCGCGCGCTGGAGCGGGCGAAGAAAGAGAACCGCCCGATCTTCCTCATGGTCGGCTACGCGTCGTCGTTCGCATGCTTTCACATGCAGCGTACGGCGTTCCTCGACGGCGAAGTGGCGCAGACGCTGAACACGTACTTTGTCCCGGTGCTCCTCGATCGCTTCGAATATCCGGAGATCGCGGCGTCGTACGACACGATCGCCCGCGCAACGAACGGCGTGAGCGGCACGCCCATTCTGATGGCTCTGACGCCGGCGCTCGAGCCGTTCGCCATCTCGGGCCCGCTCGTCACCGGCGACTTGAGCCGGATGCTGGTGATCAACGCCAATCGATGGGCGCATGAGCGCGACGCGGTGACCGCCGAGGCGCATCAGAACGTGATGAAAGCGCGGGCGAATGTCGGGGCGCCGCCGGCCGCACCGGGCGCAGTGCAGGACGAGCTCGGCGGCGGCTTTCATCGCGGCACCGGTCTTTTCGAAAAGATGACCGCGGACCAGGCGTTGTATGCGATCCGCTCTCTCGAAGCGTGGCAAACCACGCACGATCCGGCAATGGAGCTCCTCGCGCGCAGGACGCTCGACGCCGCCTTGCGCGATCTGCATCCGCAGAACGGCGCGTTCGACGCGTCGCAGGACGCACACAGCCTCGTCCCGGCACAGGGTCCCGAATTCTGGAACGGCGCGTTTTACGTCTGGACGAAAGAGGAAGTGACGCACCTTCTCGGCCACGAAGGCGCGGCGAAAGTCTTCCGCGCGTATGGCATGAAAGAAGGCGCGCGCAACGTGCTTGCCGTCGAGGATGCGACGTCGCTCAAAGATCCGGCCATCGCGCCGCTGCTGGCGAAGCTGCTCGACGTGCGGCAGAAACGCCCGCAGCCGTTTCGCGAGTCGAATCTCATCTCCGGCATCAACGGCCTGATGATCTCCGCGTTGTCGCGCGCGGGCGCCGCTCTCGGCGAACGGCGCTACGTCGACGCCGCCGGTTTCGCCGCGCTGACCGTGACGAAGAAGCTCTGGAACGCGCAGAAGAAAACGCTGCTGCATAGCGGAGGCGTCGAAGCGACCTGCGACGACTACGCGCAGCTCGCGCAGGGAATGCTCGATCTCTTCGAAGCCTCGTACGATCCGAAGTGGCTCGACCTCGCGGTCGCACTGCAGCAGCGCGAAAACGCCTGTACGCCCGGCGCGACCGTCCCGCAGATGCTCGGCGGTCTGCTCCCCCCGCGCGACATGCAAACCACGGCCATGAATCTCGCGCGCCTCTCCACGCTCACCGGCAACGAAGCATTTCGCACGCGGCTGTCGAAAGACTTCCCCGAAACCGCGGCGCAGGCGGCGCGCGACGCGAAGATCGTCGTCGTCACCGGCGACCGCTACCGCCAGCCGACGCTCGACGCGCTGAAAGCGATCCACGCGCGCCTCGAGCCGTTCCGCATCGTCGTCTCCGTGCCGGCGAAAGGCGCGGCGCGCGACCGGATGCTGCGGGCGCTCCCGTTCACCGCCGCCCTCGCCGCCGATCCGGAGAATCCGGTCACGTACGAATGCAGCGGCGGCGAGTGCCGGCGACGTTAGAATTCGCGCAATGCGCCCGGCCAACAGCGTCGTCGCCATCGTCGACGATGAAGACAACATCCGCGAAACCGTCGCCTTCGCCCTCCGCCGCGAGGGATTTCCGGTCGAGCTGTACTCGACCGGCCTCGAAGCGTGGCGGGCCTTTCAACAGAAGCTTCCCGGCCTCGTGATCCTCGACATCGTCATGCCGGAGATGGACGGCCTCGAGCTGTGCCGCAAGATTCGCGGCGTCACCGAAACGCTGCCGATCATCTTCCTCACCTCGCGCGACGAAGAGCTCGACCGCGTCCTCGGCCTCGAGATCGGCGCCGACGATTACCTCTGCAAACCGTTCTCGATGCGCGAGCTCCTCGCGCGCGTCAAAGTCCTTTTCCGCCGTTCCGCGATCGATCAAAGCGCGCAGCGTCCCGCCGGCGACGCCCCGCTCCGCCACGGCGACCTCGAGCTCGACCTCCAGCGCTACACCGTCCGCTGGCAAACCCTCGCCGTCAACCTCACCGTCACCGAGTTCATGATGCTCCACGCCCTCGTGCGTTACCCCGGCCACGTGAAAACGCGCAAGCAGCTGCACCAGGAAGGCTACCCGCACGACGTCTACGTCAGCGACCGCACCATCGACAGCCACATCAAACGCGTGCGGAGAAAGTTCGAGGAAGTGGACGGAACGTTCGATCGGGTGGAGACGGTGTACGGGCTGGGGTACCGGTGGAAAGAGTGAACGCAGAACGCAGAGCGCAGAACGCAGAAGTTAGAAGGCTTTCTTCGTTCTACGTTCTGCGCTCTGCGTTCTGCGTTCTCCGCCCATGAAGCGCCTCCTCCGCCCCTTCTCCCGCCTGACCTTCCGCCTCCTGGCGTTCAATCTCATCCTCGTCTTCTTTCCCATCGCCGGCGTGTTGTTCCTCGGGCAGTACGAGCAGCGATTGGAGAGCGCGGAGATCCGCGACATCACCAATCGCTCGCGCCTCATCGCGGCCGCGATCGCGCGGGGAGGGATCCTCGATCCCGACGCGTTCGAGGATGTGATCCGCCGCGCGAAGATCGACGACATGCGCGTGCGGCTGATCGACTCGCGCGGAACCGTGATTGCCGACTCGCACGAGATCGTCGCGCCCGTGCCGCAGCGGCCGCCGCGCACGGACCGGCAGAACGTGCTCTATCGCGTCGGCGCGTACATCCTCCGCCCGCTGGTGCGCCTGGTGATGCCGCCCGAGCAGGCGCTGGAGACCGACTTCTACGCGAACGCGACGCGCCTCGAGGGACCGGAGATCGGGATGGTCCTGCGCGGGCGCGAAGGCTTCGAGAAAAAAATCACCGCCGGCCAGCAGCGCTCCGTCACGCTGTATCGCATGACGCCGGTCGTCGTCGGCGGCTGGACGATCGGCGCGGTCGTGACGTCGAAGAGCACGTACACGATCCTGCAGGACCTCTACGTCATCCGCCTGCGCGTGATGCGCATCTTCATCGCCTCGATCCTCGCCGCGCTGCTCCTCGGCATCTTCTTCTCCATCACCGTCGTCCGCCCGCTGCGCCAGCTGCGCGTCGACGCGCGCGCGGTGCTCGACCGCCGTGGACGCATCCGCGCACACTTCAAGGGTTCGAAGCGCCTCGACGAGATCGGCGAGCTCTCGCGCGCGCTCGAGCGCATCATGCGCCGCCTCGACGCGCACGTCGCGTTCATCGAGACCTTCACCGCCGACGTCGTGCACGAGGTCAAGAACCCGCTGGCCTCGATCCGCAACGCCAGCGAGATGCTCCACGACGTCAGCGATCCCGCCGATCGCCGCCGCTTCGTCAACGTCATCGAAAAAGAAGTCGCGCGGATGGAACGTCTCCTCTCCGGCGTGCGCGAGATGTCGACGATCGATGCGAGCCTCGTGCGCGAACAGCCGCAGCCGCTCGACCTCGGCGCGCTCATGGCCAAGATCACCGACGGCTTCCGGCTCCGCGAAGGCGACCGCCTGCGCTTCGACCTCGAGCTCGGTGACGGACCGCTCGTCGTCCGCGCCATCGAAGACCGCCTGATCCAGGTCTTCGAGAACATCCTCGACAACGCCTCCAGCTTCTCGCCGCCGGGCAGCACGG
>DATFHJ010000367.1:0-2870 GCA_035248585.1 Thermoanaerobaculia bacterium | reverse complement strand
GATTAGTGAATGAGGCCGGCGATCACGCCGAGTGGAACGAGAGTGAAGCCGAGCCAGATCACCGCCGCGACGACGAGCGCGATGCGCCGGTGCAGCGGATGGGGCGACGGCTTGGCATAGCCTAACGTGCGAACCGAGCTCCACGCCCCGTGATAGAGATGAAGCCCGAGGAAGATCATCGCGAGAATGTAGAACGCGGCGACCCACCAGATGTGAAAGCTCGCCACGACATTCCCGTACACGTCGTGCCGCCCCGCCGCGTCGACCCGCGCGCGCCAGCCCGCGGGATCGATCTGCCCCGTCGTGAAGTGCAGGATGTGCAGGACAATGAAGATGAGGAGCAGCACGCCGCCCCAGCGCATCGTGCGCGATGCCCACGTGGACACCTGCGGCTCACGCCCGTGATACGCGACCGGTCGGGCCGCGCGCGAGCGCATCGTGAGCTGGTACGCCATCAGCACGTGCAACACGACCGCGGCGATGAGCACGAGTCGTACGACCCAGAGCAGCTCCGCCAACGGGCCATGCAGGAGCGCGCCGTACGCGTTCAGCTTGTCGCGTCCAACGAACGCCTGAAGGTTCCCCGCCATGTGGCCGATCACGAAGCCGACGCCGATCAGCCCCGTGACCGCCATGATGATCTTCTTACCGATCGTCGAACGATAGAATTGGACGAGCATCGTCCCAGCTGCTCGCGATCAGAGCTTCACGGCTTTCATCGGCTCACGGACGGCGTCCGCGCTCTTCGCGAGCGCCGCGCGCTCGTCCGCGGTGAGCTGCACCTCGATGACGCGCTCGAGACCGCGACGGCCGAGCTTGCACGGCACGCCGAGATAGAGACCCTTCATGCCGTACTCGCCTTCGAGCCAAGCCGCGCAGGGGAGGATGCGCTTCTGATCGTTCACGATCGCTTCCGCCATCTGCACCGCGCCTGACGACGGCGCGTAGTATGCCGATCCGGTCTTGAGATACTTCACGATCTCGGCGCCGCCGTTGCGCGTGCGATCGACGATCGCGTCGAGCTGCGACCGCTCGAGGAGCTGCGTCACCGGAATGCCGCTCACCGAGGTGTAGCTGATCAGCGGCACCATCGTATCGCCGTGACCGCCGAGGACCATCGCCTGGATGTCGCGCACGGAGACGTCCATCGCCTCGGCGAGAAAGGCGCGATATCGCGCCGTGTCGAGCACGCCCGCCATGCCGAGCACCCGCTCCCGCGGGAACCCCGTGGTCTTCATCGTCACGTAGCACATCACGTCGAGCGGGTTCGACACGACGATGACGATCGCATTCGGCGAGCTGCGCTTGACCTGCTGCGACACGTCGCGCACGATGCCGGCGTTGGTGTTGAGCAAATCATCACGGGACATGCCGGGCTTGCGCGCGATGCCGGCAGTGATGATCACGAGATCGGATCCGCTCGTCTCGTCGTAGCCGTTCGTGCCGACGATCCGCGAATCGAAGCCTTCGATCGGCGCCGACTGCCATTGGTCGAGTCCCTTCCCCTGCGGAACGCCCTCGACGACGTCGACCATCACCACCGTACGCGCCAACTCCTTCTCGGCAATGCGTTGCGCGGTCGTCGCGCCCACGTTCCCCGCGCCGACGACCGTAATCTTGTTGACCATGTCGCTCGTTGAGCTTGAGGTGAGTACGCCTTCGCGGTCGAAACCTATCCGGTTCGCGGCGCGGCGTGTAGCGGGACGGTTGACGGTGGACCGTGAACGGTCAACGGTGAAAATGAAGAAGGCCGGCGCTGTGCGCCGACCTCTCCGAATTCACCGACCACCGTTCACCGTCAACCGTCCACCAATTCAGCCTCCGACTTGCGACAATGCGTGCAGGCCGCCGATTCGCAATTGCAGGAGCGCGTGTTCCTTCGGCTTCTCCGCGAGCGCGCGGCGAAAATAGCTCTCGAGCGGCTCGCCGGCGCGGAGCGGCGTTCGCAGATCGACCTCGTGATCGCCGAACAAGCACGTGCGCAGTCGGCCGTTGGCCGTGAGGCGAACACGATTGCACGAGCCGCAATAGGTGTGCGTCATCGGCGTGATCACGCCGATCGATCCCGGTGCGCCGGCGAAATGATAGTAAGCGGCCGGTCCATTGCCGCGCGGCGGACCGCCACCGGGCTCCAGCGCGCCGAGCACCGCGGCGCGCTCGAGCACTTCGTCGCTCGGCACGATGTGCTCCGCGGTCAGCTCGCGTAAACCGCCGACGGGCATCAACTCGATGAATCGCACATGCCACGGGTGATTCAGCGTCAAGCGAGCGAATTCTACGATCTCGTCGTCATTGATGCCGCGCATCACGACCATGTTCAACTTGATCGGACCGATACCGGCGGTCTCCGCGGCCTGGGCAGCGGCAATCGGATCGAAGGCGATGTTGCGACGGGCAATCGCCGTGATCCGATCCGGCCGAAGACTGTCGGCGCTGATGTTCACGCGATCGAGCCCGGCAGCGCGCAGCGGCTGAGCGAGCTCGGGCAGCCGCACGCCATTCGTCGAGAGCGCGATGTCCTCGACCTGAGGAACCTCGCGCAGCATCGCGATCAGCCGTTCGATCTCCGGGCGGATGGTCGGTTCGCCGCCGGTGATACGCAACCGCCGCAGTCCGAGCGGCGCGAGCTGCCTAACGACGTTCGCGATCTCCTCGTAGCTCAGGATCTCCGCCTTCGGCAGCCACGCGAGGCCCTCGACCGGCATGCAGTACAGGCAGCGGAAGTTGCAGCGATCCGTGACGGAGATGCGCAGATACTCGATGCTCCGTCCGAACTGATCGCGCAGCGCGTCGCTCATCGCTCGCCTCCGGCATCGACCAGCGCCGCGGGAGCCGTGTGGTTCGCCGCCACCCACTCGCGAGTACCATCG
>DATFHJ010000366.1:0-4689 GCA_035248585.1 Thermoanaerobaculia bacterium | reverse complement strand
GCGGGCTGAAGCCCGCCGCTCCACTGCTCCTGGCCACGCTCGCGTTCCTCGCGTTCATGGTCCTCACCTATGCGCGCCCCGAGGCGCACATGGAATGGTCGGCGCAGCGGGTGCTGCTCACGCCGCTCGTGCTGTTCTTTTTCAGTGCTATAACGCGCAGCGCATGAGCGACTTCATCCGGGAGATCGTCGAGGAAGATCTCCGCAACGGCCGGCACTCTACCGTCATCACCCGTTTCCCTCCGGAGCCGAACGGCTACCTGCACATCGGGCATGCGAAGTCGATCTGCCTCAACTTCGGCGTCGCCGGCGAGTACGGCGGGCGCTGCAATCTTCGCTTCGACGACACGAATCCCGAGAAGGAAGAGGCGGAGTACGCGCGGGCGATCGTCGAGGACGTGCACTGGCTCGGCTTCGACTGGGGCGGCGAGCCGCTGCACGCGTCCGACTATTTCGATCAGCTGTACGCGTGGGCCGAGCATCTCATCACTCGCGGCCTGGCGTACGTCGACAGCCTGACCGCCGAGGAGATCCGCGCGTATCGCGGGACGCTCACCGAGCCGGGGAAGGAATCGCCGCATCGCAACCGGAGCGTCGACGAGAACCTCGACCTCTTCCGGCAGATGCGCGACGGGAAGCTCGAAGACGGCGCGGCGGTGCTGCGGGCGAAGATCGACATGGCCTCGCCGAACATCAACCTGCGCGATCCCGTCCTCTACCGCATCAAGCATGAAGACCATCACCGCACGGGCGGCAAGTGGTGCATCTATCCGATGTACGACTACGCGCATCCGCTGTCGGACGCGATCGAGCACATCACGCACTCGATCTGCACGCTGGAGTTCGAGGACCACCGGCCGCTGTACGACTGGCTGATCGAGAACGTGCCGGTGCCGTCGCGGCCGCGGCAGTACGAGTTCGCGCGGCTGAACCTCAACTACACCGTGATGTCGAAGCGGAAGCTGCTGCGCCTCGTGACCGAAGGGCACGTGCGCGGCTGGGACGATCCGCGCATGCCGACGATCGCCGCGTTGCGGCGCCGCGGATACACGGCGGCGGCCATCCGCAATTTCGCCGACCGCGTCGGCGTGGCGAAGCGCGAGAACGTCATCGACGTCGGCCTGCTCGAGTTCTGCGTGCGCGAGGACCTCAACCTTACCGCCCCGCGGGTGATGGGCGTGCTCCGTCCGCTGCGCGTCGTGATCGAGAACTATCCGGAAGGAGAGAGCGACGAGCTGGAGTCGCCCAACAATCCGGAAGACGCGTCGGCGGGCACGCGCAAGGTGCCGTTCTCTCGCGTCGTGTATATCGAGCGCGACGACTTCATGGAAGACCCGCCGAAGAAGTTCTTCCGCCTCGCGCCGGGACGCGAGGTGCGCCTGCGCTCCGCCTACTTCATCACCTGCACGAGCGCGATCAAGGACGAGAGCGGAAACATCGTCGAGCTCCGCGCCACCTACGACCCCGCAACGCGCGGCGGCGACGCGCCGGACGGCCGCCGCCCGAAGGCAACGCTGCACTGGGTGTCTGCGGAGCACGCCATCGACGCCGAGGTGCGGCTCTACGATCGATTGTTCAACGTCGAAGACCCGGAGGAAGGCGGCGACTTTCTCGCGCACATGAACCCGCATTCGCTCGAGGTGATCGAGAACGCCAAGCTCGAGCCCTCGGTCGCCCACGCGCAGCCTGGATCCCGCTATCAGTTCGAGCGCCTCGGCTATTTCTGCGTCGACCGCGACTCGACTTCCGAGCGCTTGGTGTTCAATCGGACGGCGACGCTGAAGGCGAGTTTTTGAACAACGGCGCGACGCGCTCACCGGAAACCCGAATCTCGTCCAGCATGTAATCCCCCGCGATCCAGGCGATGCGCTGGCGCTGTACTTCTTCGAGGAGATCGGCGGCGGCGTCGCGGAGGCGGTCGGAGCCGTCGATGCGGCGCGCTTCGCCCCACTCCGGCGGGGTGGTCTCGCTGATCGTCCAGACGAAGAGCGGGACGCCAATCGAGTCGAGGTACTCCTTCGCCTGCCGCGGGGAGAGCTGGCTCATGTCGCGGTGGCCGGTGCCGATGATGAGGACGACGGCGCGCGGGCGGCGGGAGGCCGCGGCTTGCAGCGCGGCGACGGCGACGGCGTCGGCGTACCGAAACGGCTCATTGAGCGGCGCGGAGACGTTCGCCAGGACGCCGCGCATGCCGGCGGCGTCGGCCACCATGAACGTGCGCGACGACGGAAAGAGATCGGCGGCCGACGTGCCGCGCGTGCGGCTCGCGGACGGCCAGAGGAAGCGCAGGCCCTGCCGCCGCTCGACCGGCACCGTGGCGTTGCCCAGGAACGTGTCGAAGCCGCTGCGCCGGCGCGTGCGGCTGTCGAAGTCGACGCGGAACGCAAAGTCGACGAGCGACGGGTTGCGCACGACGATGATGTCGGCCGGGAGCCGCTCGACGGCCACGACGCTCGCCGGAGAGCCGTTCACGTGGATCGATTTCTTCGCGTCGGCGTTCGTTTCGACGCGCAGCGGCACGGGCGTGAGCGTCGAGGCGGTCGTGCCGGTGAGTCCGCCGCCGAACACGAGCTCCGCATCGACGACCTGTCCTGTCGCCGTGGTGGCGACGGCGCGGAGCAGATGCGGCTTGTCGGCGTCGAGCTTCGGCAGCGTCGCGCGCAGCGACTTCGCGGCCAGCGGCGCGCCGTCGAGCATCCACTGCACGTCTTTCGGCTTCTCGCTTTCGAGACTCTGCCAAATGAGCCGCGCGCCGTTCGCTTCGAGCACGAGCCCCGCTTCCGTCGTCGCGTGCGGGACGTTGATGCGCTGCTCCACGCGCGCCAGTTCCGCGCCCGACGCATCGAGCGCGCGGGCGACGAGACGCCGCGGCACGAGACGAGAACCAAAGTCGACGCTCGCCCTGAACGGAGCCTGCGAGAGCATGGCGACCGGTTTTCCATCGAGCGCGATCTCGACCCGCGCGACTGCGCCGGTGACATCGACGGAGACAGGCTGGCGACCCATCGTCAATCCCAGGAAAAGCGTGAGGAAGACGATTTGGGTCATCGGGATGAGAATAGTGCCGAAATCACGTGCTGGTGTTGCGTATTGGTAACCCGTGCCCGCGCCCGTGCCCGCTTGCGTGCCCGGGGTGGGTGGCTGAACCGCCCGCCCCGGGCACGGGCTCGGGCACGGGCGCGGGCACGGGAACATAGGGATGAAACGCGAGATCGAAATCATCGCCGCGATCAGCGAGACGCTCAACCGCGCGCCGACCGTGCAGGCGGCGCTGGAGAGCACGCTCGAGGTGATCGCGCGCGAACTCGAGCTCGACACCGGATGGGTGTGGCTCGTCGATCCGGAGACGGGGCACACGTACAGCGCGGCGGCGCGCAATCTGCCGCCGTACCTGCAGGAGCCGGTGCGGATGACGGGCGCGTCGTGCTGGTGCATCGAGCAGTTCCGGGAGGGCGAGCTCGATGCGAGCAACGTCGACGTCATGGGCTGCAGCCGCCTCCGCCCGGCGGTGCGTGAGAGCCGCGACGATCTCACGCGCGGCATCGCCCATCACGCCTCCGTGCCCCTCTACTTCCAGCGCAAGCCCCTCGGCATCATGAACGTCACCGCCCCGGAGATGCGCCGTCTCTCCGCGCGCGAGCTGCGACTCCTGTCGCTGATCGGCTCGCAGCTCGGCATTGCCATCGAGCGCGCGCGGCTCGCGGACGAAAACGCGGCCCACGCGCGCGCCGACGAGCGGACGCGCCTGGCGCGCGAGATCCACGACACGATCGCCCAGAGTCTCACCGCCATCGCGCTGGAGATCGAAGCGGGGCGCACGGACCAGGCGCTGCGCATCACGCGTTCCACGCTCGACGAAGCGCGCCGCTCGGTGATGAACCTCCGCGCGGAGCCGCTGGCCGGCAAGCCGCTCGCGCAGGCACTGGCGCTGCTCGTGCGCGAGTTCACGTCGCAGAGCGGCATCCGCGTCTCGCTGGAGATCGCGGATGCGTGCGAATTGCCGTTCGCGGCGGAGGCGGAGCTGTACCGGATCGCGGAACAGGCGCTGGCCAACGTGCGCCAGCACGCGAAGGCGAAGAGCGTGCGGTTGACGCTGCGCTGCACGCGCGCCGCGGCGGCAATGACGATCGAAGACGACGGCACCGGCTTCGATCCGCGGCGCGTGCCGGAAGACCGGCACGGCCTTCGCGGCATGCGTGAGCGCGCACGGCTCGCGGGAGGAACGCTGCGCATCCGCTCGGGGAAGGGGACGCGGATCGTGGTGAGGGTGCCGCGATGAAGATCGCCATCGTCGACGATCATCCGGTCGTGCGCGAAGGGCTCGCGGCCGCGCTTTCGAGTCGAGGCTTCACGATCGCCGGCGCGTTCGGTTCCGCGGAAGAACTGCTCGCGGCGCGCTTCGATGCCGAGGTCGTGCTGCTGGATCTCGAATTGCCGGGGATGAGCGGCGTTGACGCAGTCGCGCGCGTCGGCAAGCCGGTGCTCGTGTTGACGGCGTACGCGAACGACGAGCAGATCGACGCCGTGCTGCGCGCCGGCGCGCGCGGCTATCTGCTCAAAGGCGCGGCGGTCGATGAGATCGAGCGCGCCATCCGCGCCGTTGCCGCGGGGCAGACGTATCTCGATCCGAAGGTGGCCTCGCGCGTGATCGCGCTCTCCGGCGCGCCGCGTTTGTCGGCCCGCGAGCGCG
>DATFHJ010000365.1:0-11560 GCA_035248585.1 Thermoanaerobaculia bacterium | reverse complement strand
AGTAAATGCCGTGGCGCTCGTACATCCGCGTCCCGCCCTCGGGGTGCGTGACCGCTTTGTCGACGTTGAGCACCGCCTCGCGAAAACGCCACACGCCGCTCTGATCGATCGGCGCGCGCGACGTGCGGCGGTCATCGAACGAGTCGCGGTCGACGATGTTGTCGCGCTCTACGGAGAGGAGATTGCCGCAGTCGCAGGTGTAGCGGATCTCGTCGATGGAGAAGCGCGTGCTGCACCGAATGCACTGGAGCCACTCGCTCATGTGTGGCTCCAGTCCAAAAAGAATCGAGTCATGCGCGGCGCACTCCTTCTTTCGCGATCGCTCCCACGTGCGTCGATGCTACTTCGCCGAATGCCTTCTGCATCGCTTCGGAGCATTGCTGCGCGATCTTCTGATCGGCTGCGATCGCGAACAGCGTCGGTCCCGAGCCGCTGATCGAGCAGCCGAAGGCGCCGGCGTCGAGGGCGGCGCGTTTGACGTCGTAGAAGCGCGGGATCAGCGCCGCGCGGCGCGGCTCGGCATAGCGGTCGTCGAGCGCGCGGCGCAGCAGCTCGCCGTCGGCGGCCGCGAACGCGTGGGCGAGCGCGGTGGTGTTGGCCATCTGCGCGATCCATTCATCGAACGCGCTCGGCAACAGCGCGCGGGCGTCTTTCGTCTGAATGCGCACGCGCGGCGTGACGAGCGCGATCCACCAGTCGGCATTCACCGGCAGTTTGATCACATCGATCGGGTCCACGCTGCGCGAGAGCGCGAGCCCGCCGACGACACTCGGCGCGATGTTGTCGAGATGCCGTCCGGCCACCGCGGCTTCGCCTTCCAGCGCGGCGGCGATGATCTCTCTCGAATCAGGAGCTTGTCCCAATACGAGCGCCGCGGCGTACGCGCCCGCGGCGCTCGAGGCCGCGCTCCCGCCCATTCCGCCGGCGAGCGCGAGCCCTTTTCCGATCGACACGATCGCGCGATAGCCGAACGGCTTCAGGTACGCGTTCGCCGCGATGGCCGCGCAGTTGCGATCGGCATCGCGCGGCACGAGCTCGGCGTCACGGCCTTTCACGTCTTCGACTCGCGAATCGCCGCGCGTAAGCTCGACGGTCACGCGATCGCCGATGCCTTCAACCGCGAGGCCGAGGACGTCGAAGCCGGGGCCGACGTTGCCGATGGAGCCGGGGGCGAACGCTGTCGCGCGATTCATCGCGGCTTCCTGTGTCGCTCCATCATCGTGATGGCCACGATGTCGTTCAGCACGCCCGCCGCGGTCACGCCGGCGCCGGCGCCGGGGCCGGTGACGACGAGCGGGTTCGTGGCGTAGCGCTTCGAGTGAATGACGACCGTGTTGGCGGTGCCGCGCAGACGGCCGGGGGGCGAGGCCTGGTCGACGGCTTCGATGCCGACCTTGATCGCACGCTTCGTGATCTTCGCGACGTAACGCAGCACTTTGCCATCGCGCTTTGCTCGTGCAACGCGCTGCTGCCATTCGTCATCGAGCGAAGCGAGATTGGCGACGAAGCGCGAAGGATCGGCGTCGTCGACTTCGGGCGTGTAGAGCGAGTCGAGGGCGATGTCGTCGAACTCGAGTCTTCGCCCCAACGTGCGCGCGAGGATGAGCGCCTTGCGGGCGACGTCTTTGCCGGAGAGGTCGTCGCGCGGATCGGGCTCGGTGTAGCCGAGCTTCCACGCGTCGCGCACGGCGTCGCTGAAGCGCTTGCCGTCTTCGAGCGCGGTCATGATGAAGCCGAGCGTGCCCGAGAAACAGCCGAGGATCGTCTCGACGCGGTCGCCCGCCTCCTGCAGCTTCGCCAGCGTGTCGAGCACCGGCAGGCCGGCGCCGGCGGTGGCTTCGTAGCGCAGCGCGAGTCCGCGATCCTTCGCGGTCTTGATCAATTCGTCGAACGCGAGCTGCGAGACCGCGAGCGGTTTCTTGTTCGCGAGGACGATGTGGAATCCGTTCTCCAGCGCTTTCTGCAGCAGCGGCGCGGTTTCCTCGGAGGTCAGATCGACGAGGATCGGGCGATGCGACGGCAGGAGCCACAGTTCCTGCTCCATCTTCGACTGCAGCTCGTCGATCGACAGCATCGAGTCGCGGTCGAAGAGCCGCGCGCCGGCCGCTTTCTGCTTCGCCAGCTTCTGCAGCGCGGCGCCGCTGAATCCTTTTTCCTCGACCTTTACGCCGGAGCGGTCGGCCAGCGCGACGATCTTGATGTCGAGGCCGAGCTCCTGGCGCAGGTGCTTCTCCTGCGCGATCAGCTGCGCGGCGAGCTCGCGGCCGATCTGGCCGAAGCCGAGCAGCGTCAGCTTCGACTCGCGCCCGGTCGTGTCGGCGAGCGGGCGCACTTTCTCGAGCTGATACTCGTTGTGCAGCGCCTGCAATGCGTTCGTTGCGTCTTGTTCGGAGACGGCGATGGTGATGTTCAACTCCGAGGAGCCCTGGGCGATGGCGACGACGTTCACGCTCGCGTGGCTGAGCGCCGAGAACGTACGCGCGGCGATGCCCGGACGTCCGCGCATGCCGAGGCCGACGACGGCGATGAGCGCGATCTCGCGCTCCGCGCGCACGCGATCGATCAGCTTCGATTTGCGCTCCAGCAGGAACGCTTCTTCGAGCGCGGCGACGGCGTGATTGGCTTCCGACTCCGGCACGACGAAGCAGATGCTCGACTCGCTCGAAGCCTGGCTGATCATCGACACCGAGTGTCCTGCCTGCGAAAGCGCGGTGAACGCGCGGCCGGCGACGCCCGGCACGCCGATCATGCCCGAGCCTTCGATCGAGATCAGCGATTGGCGATGAATCGCCGTCAGCGCTTTGACCGGGTACGCGCCCGGCTTCGCGTCGTCGGCGATGCGCGTGCCGCCGCCGTCGCGGAAGATGTTGCGCACGTACAGCGGGATCTTGCGGTCGACGAGCGGGATCATGGTCCGCGGGTGCAGCACCTTCGCTCCGTAGAACGCGAGCTCGGCCGCCTCACGGTAGTGCAGCTCGCCGAGAAGGCGCGCGGAGGGGACGCTTTTCGGATCGGCGGTCATGAGGCCGTCGACTTCCTTGAACAGCGTCACCGCGCTCGCGCCGATGCTGCGGGCGAGGATGGCCGCCGAGAAATCCGTTCCGCCGCGGCCTAACGTGACGACCTCGCCCTCGGGACCGCTGGCGAGATAGCCGGGCATCACCACGACGCGTCCCGCCTCGAGGATCGGGGTCACGTTTTTCTTCGCCGCGCGCTCGCAGCGGAGGAAGTTCGGCCAGAGACTGCCGAGGCGGCGCTCGGTGAGGATCACGTGATGCGCGTCGACGAACTCCGCCTCGACGCCGCCGTCGTTGAGCAGCGCGGTGAAAATCTGCGCGAGCACGCGCTCGCCGCGCGCCACCAGCGCATCCGTCGCGCGCGTCGTGAGCTCGCGCAGCACGGCGATGCTCTCCGCCATCGAGCGCATCTCGTGCGCCGCGTCCGCGATCACGGTCTTCAACTCCTCGGCGCGCGCGCGATTCGTGATGACGGCATCGATCAATTCGTAATGCCGCACCTCGAATCGCTTCGATGCGCTGATGTACGCGACGCGATCTCCGCGCAGCGCCGCGCTGCCCGCGTCGAGCAGCATGTCCGTCACGCCGTTCGCCGCGGAAACGACGGCCGCCACGTTCGGCGCCGCACGCTTCACGTGCGCCGCCGCGCTGCGCAACGCCTCGGCGCTGCCTACGGCGACGCCACCGAACTTGTAGACCTGGACGGACATGGACGGGCGAGTATAGGGGATCGCGAGAATTTCGCCGGTTCGTCTCTCTCATGAGCCACGGAGGGAACCCATGAGTGATGTGAATTGGCTCTCAACGAGAGTGGTGACGCCGGGAGTAGCGACGGCCGCGACCTTCGCACAGGCGTCGGTGACGAACACCCTTTCGCTTCTGCTGCAGAGCGCGGAAGTGGCGCTGCGCGGCAGGAACACGAGCGGCTGCTGGATCGGCTCGATCGAGTTTCCGGTCACGGGCGGCCCGGCGAAACTGTCGGTCACCGCGCGCGGCTTTCATGAACAGCCTGATGGTGCGCAGACATCGATTTACGTGGTCATCGGCGCGGTGCTGAAATCATTCGCGTTCGACAATGCGCAGACCGGCGACTTTACCGAGACCTATGAGGCGACGATCAGCGGGGAGCCGAAGCAGACGATCACGATCATCATCCTGGCCGAGAAGCCGGCCGCCGCGGGTGAGGTGCTCATCGGCCTCGACTCGCTCGACATCGTCACCGTGAACCCTTGACGCCGCGGTAGAGGTAGGCGATGCCCATCGTCAGCGGCACGTAATCAATGGATGCGAAATCGGCGGCGTCGTTCATCAGTGCGACAAACTCCTCGCCGCACGGAAAGCGGCCCGCCGATTTCTGCAGGTATTCGTAGGCGGCGCGGTCGCCGGTGATCGCGCCGCCGAGTCTCGGCAGGATGTGGCGCGTGTAGAAGCCGTACGGCGCGCCGAAGGCGCGGCGGCGGGGCTGGCCGAACTCGAGCACCATCACCCGTCCGCCCGGTTTGACGACGCGCGCCATTTCGGCGATGCCTTTGCGCGGATCGCCGACGTTGCGGATGCCGAAGGAGATGCTGGCGATGTCGAAGGCCGCGTCGTCGTACGGCAACCGCGTCACGTCCGCGACCTCGAACGTGACGTCCGAGGACTTCTTGCGGGCGAGCTCGATCATCTCGGGGACGAAATCGGTGGCGGTGACGTGGCCCGTCACTTTGTGAAAGGCGATGGCGAGGTCGCCGGTGCCGGTGGCGCAGTCGAGCACGCGGTCGCCGGGCTTCGCGCCCGACCAGCGCACCGTCTTGCGGCGCCAGAGGTGATGGATGCCGGCGGAGAGGATGGTGTTCGTGCGGTCGTAGCGCGACGCGATCGACGCGAACATCGACTGAATCTTCTCGGGATCGGGTCCGGTGTGGTGCGTCATACAATCTGGCGCGAATGCGCGACTTCGCTTTCGTGCAAACCGCTCCGGGACGCGTCTTCGTCGGCTGGGGCCCGTTCGAGCAGTTGCCCTTCCGCCGCCCGGAGCGGCCGGCATTCTACGTGACGGACTTCTTTCTCGACGATGCGCATCCGTGGCGGCACCCTTCCGAATGGGCGGAGATGTCGGTCGAGGAGCTGGCGTCTCTTTCCGTTGCGTCGCGTCCCGACATCGAATGGGAAGCGCCCGCGCTCGCCGAATTCGCGCCGCTTTTCAAGTCCGCGCAGGACTCGATGGAGCGCGGCGATTTCTCCAAGATCGTCCCCGTCATCTTCGAGCACGGAACGCTCCGCCACGACGGATTGCTCGCGCATCTCCTGTCGCAGCTCACCGCGCTGCCGCCGGGATTGTTCGCATACGGATACGCGTACAAACATCACGGCCTGATCGGCGCGACGCCGGAGGTGTTGTTCCAAGGCGAGGCGCGGGCGTATCGCACGATGGCACTCGCGGGGACGCGCGAGGTGTCGCGCGCGGAGGAGCTGCTGACGGATGCGAAGGAACGGCGCGAGCACCGGCTCGTCGTCGATGACATCGTCCGCCGGCTCGCTCCGTTCGGCAACATCGAAGTCGGTCCGCTCGGCCTCCTGCGACTGCCGAACATCGCCCATCTCATCACGCCGATCTTTTTCGCGGAGAACGGCGGCGCGGAGAAGATGTCGTTCGCGGAGATGGTGCGCCGCCTTCACCCGACGGCCGCCCTCGGCGTTTCGCCGCGCACGCCGGCGGGCGAGCGCTGGCTGCGCGAAGCGGATCGCGGCGTGAAGCGACGGACGTTCGGCGCGCCGTTCGGGATCGAGCGCGAGGACCGTTCGTCGCTGGCGCTGGTGGCGATCCGCAACGTGCAGTGGCAGAGCGAGCGCGTGCGCGTCGGCAGCGGCGCGGGCCTGCTCGCCGAGAGCCGCCTCGAACGCGAGTTCGAGGAAATGCGTCAGAAGCGCGATCAGGTGAAGGCGCTGTTCGGGATCGAGTCGATCGAATGGGCAACCTCGACCTCGCACGGCGCCTGATCGACGACGTGCGCGCCGCGGGCGTGCGTGAGTTCTGCGTCTGCGCCGGCTCGCGCAACGCACCGCTGCTCGCGGTCCTGGGCGAAGCGGTTTATTCGTTCGTCGACGAGCGTTCCGCCGCGTTCTTCGCTCTCGGACGGGTGAAGCTGCACGGCGATCCTGTCGCCGTCGTGACGACGTCGGGGACCGCGGTCGCGGAGATGCTGCCCGCGGCGATCGAGGCGTACTACTCCGGCATCCCGCTCGTGTTGATCTCCGCCGATCGCCCGGCGAGATTTCGACACACCGGCGCGCCGCAATCCATCAATCAAATCGGCTTGTTCGGCATCTACGCGGAGACGTCGTTCGAGACGTGGACGCGCACGAAGCCGTTACACCTCAACATCGAATTCGACGAGCCGCTGCTGACATGAAACGACCGCTCGTCCTCATCGGCGGCCTCGCCGCGCGCCATCGCGAGTTCGTGCTCGAGCGCGTCCGCAACGCACCGTTCTACGCCGAGCCGCTGTCCGGCTTGCGCGAGCACGCAACGATCACCGCGGTGCGCGGCGACTTCGACAGCGTGATCCGCATCGGAAACGTGCCGACGCTCCGCTTCTGGCGCGATCTCGATACGTTGGATCTGCCGGTCGTGCACTACAGCGATCTGCCGTTCCCCGGCCTCACCCGCGGCGATGTGCATCCGATCGATGCACTGCCGTCCATCGAATCCGATGCGAGCTTTCCTCACGACGCGGAGATGCGCGCGCGCTTCGAAAACATTTTGGACGACGAACCGCAGTCGGAGCTGGCCATGATCCGCGCGCTGTCCCGCGAGCTCGCGCCGAACACACGCGTGTACCTGGGCAACAGCCTTCCCATCCGCGAATGGGATCTCGCCGCGGAGCGAAAGCCGTTCGAGTACGAGGCGAACCGCGGCGCGAACGGCATCGACGGCCAGCTCTCCACCTTCTTCGGCTGGTGCGATCCGTCGCGCGACAACGTCTGCGTCCTCGGCGATCTCACCGCGATCTACGATCTCGGCGCCCCGTGGATCGTGCCGCAGCTCGGCCACCGCCGCTTCCGCATCGTCATCATCAACAACGGCGGCGGCCGCATCTTCGGCCGCGTCGCGTCGCTGCGATCGCTCGATCCGCAACTGCGCGAGCGCGTCATTGAAAACTCCCACGGCGTCCGCTTCGATCACTGGGCCGCGATGTGGGACATCCCCGTCACCGAACTGCGCCCCGATCCCGGCGCATCCGCGCGCGTCTGGCAAAGGTACGACGAGCTGTGGGCGTGATCTGGACGCTTCCCGGTTTCCTCGGACGCGAATCCGATTTCGATTTTCTGCCGTGGCCGCACAGCGCACGCGGAGGGGACATTCTTCTCGGGTATTCGATGGGCGGGCGGTTGGCGTTGCAGATGCTTTGGACTGCGGCAGCTACGCTGCCGCTTTCTGAAAGCGGCGGCGATGCCGCCGCAGTCCAAAAAGCAATCATTGTTTCCGCGGGCTTGAACATGCCGGACGAGGAGCGCAAACAACGCGACGAAGCGTGGGCGCGGCGATTCGAGTCGGAAGAGTGGTCTACGCTGATGCGCGATTGGAACGCGCAGCCGGTCTTCGGCGGTCACGTGCTTGAGCGCCGCGCGGAAGACTACGACCGGGCGGAGCTCGCGCGGCAACTGCGCGAATACTCGCCGGCCGTGCTTCCGCCGCCGCAACTGGAGCGCATCGAAACGCCGATTCTCTGGATCGCGGGTGAGCGCGACGCAAAGTACGTCGACATCGCGAAACACGCGGTCGCGCGGCTGCCGAATGCAGAGCTGTGGATCTGTCCGGCCGCGGGGCATCGCGTGCCGTGGGAGCAGCAGGATGCGTTCGTTGCACGATTAGCCGAGTTCCTCTAAGGTGCGCGCCATGGCAGAGACCTGGCACATACTCCACGACTTCGAAGACATCAAATACGAGCGCACGGACGACGGGATCGCGAAGATCACGATCAATCGCCCCGAGGTGAGGAACTCGTTTCGGCCGCTCACGGTGAGGGAACTGAAAGAGGCGTTCGACATGGCCCGCGACGACGAGAACATCGGCGTCGTGATCATCACCGGCGAAGGCCCCGAGGCATTTTGCGCGGGCGGCGATCAGAAAGTGCGCGGCAAGGGCGGGTACGTCGATCCGAAGGAGAAAATCCCGCGCCTCAACATCCTCGACGTGCAGAAACAGATTCGCAGTTTGCCGAAGCCGGTCGTGGCAATGGTCGCCGGATACGCGATCGGCGGCGGGCACGTGCTGCACGTCGTGTGCGATCTCACGATCGCCGCGGAGAACGCGCGCTTCGGGCAGACCGGTCCGCGCGTCGGCTCGTTCGACGCGGGCCTCGGCTCGTCCTACCTGTCGCGCATCATCGGCCAGAAAAAAGCGCGGGAGATCTGGTTTCTCTGCCGGCAGTACGACGCGAAGCAGGCCCTCGAAATGGGACTCGTGAACACGGTTGTTCCGCTGGACCAGCTCGAGGCGGAGACGCTGAAGTGGTGCCGCGAGATGCTCGCGCTCTCGCCCATGGCGCTGCGCTTCCTGAAGGCGGCCATGAACGCCGACTGCGACGGCCAGATCGGCCTGCTCGACCTCGGCGGCACCGCCACGCTCCTCTATTACCTGTCGGAAGAGGCGCAGGAGGGACGCGACGCGTTCGTCGAGAAGCGGAAGCCGAACTTCGGGAAATTCAAGAGATTTCCGTGATGCGCGCGTGGCTGCTGGCCGCGAGACCGAAGACTCTTTCCGCGGCGATCGTGCCGGTGCTGATGGGCACCGCGCTGGCGGCGCCGGACATCTCCTGGCCGCTGTTCGCGTGCACACTTTTCGGTGCAGTGCTGATTCAGATCGCGACGAACTTCATCAACGACGCGATCGATTTCAAGAAAGGCGCGGACACCGGCGAGCGCCTCGGCCCGCTGCGCGTGACGCAGGCGGGACTGCTGCGCGAGGAGACGGTGATGCGCGGCGCGATCGTTTGCCTTGCCGGCGCCGCGCTGTGCGGCATTCCGCTGATCCTCCGCGCGGGATGGCCTTTGTTGCTCATCGGTCTTGTCTCGATGCTGCTCGCCTACGCGTACACGGGCGGGCCGTTTCCACTCGCATACAAAGGCCTCGGTGAGTTGTTCGTCATCCTCTTCTTCGGCGTGATCGCCGTCGGCGGGACGTTCTATGTGCAGACGCTGCGATGGACGTGCGAAGCGCTGCTCGCGGGATTCGCGGCCGGCTCGCTGGCGACGGTACTGATCGTGATCAACAACCTGCGCGACATCGAGAGCGACCGGCGCAGCAACAAGCGCACGCTCGCCGCGCGGTTCGGCGAATCGTTCGCGCGCTTGGAAGTTCTCTTCTTCGCATTCGCTCCGTTCGCCGCGGTCTTCGTCATCACCTGGCTGCCGCTGCTCGCGCTTCCACTCGCGCTGCTCGTCACCCTCTGCGCGCTGCGCAGCTCCGGACGCGCGCTCAACCGCTGCCTCGGGATTGCCGGCGCGCTGCAGTGGGCGTTCGGTATCCTGTTCGTCATCGCATGCAGTTTTGGATTTGGCGCTACACGCTGAAACCTCGGCGGCGTCTCAGTGCGCTCGCTGCGCCGGGTGCGCGCGAAGGCGCGTTGCTGCGCGCGTTCGAAGGCTTCGCGGACATTCATCCATGGCCCGAGCTCGGCGACGAGCCGCTCGATGAGCAGCTGAAGCACATCGAAACGTTGCCCGCGCTGCAGTACGCGCGCATCGATGGCGAGGCGCGCAGACGCGGCGTGTCGTTGTTCGAAGGGCTGACGATTCCCGAGAGCCACTGGCCGGGCGCCGATCCTCCCGATGGTTTCGACACCGTGAAATTGAAAAGCGTGGCGTCGATCCCGCCGGACGTTCGCTTGCGAATCGACTTCAACGCCACGCTGACACTGGATGAATTCGCGCGCATCGCGGAGACGCTGCCGCGCGAGCGCGTCGACTTCATCGAAGATCCGTGTGCCGATCTCTCCGGACTGCGGACGGATTTGCGAATCGCGCGCGACCGCGCACACGGTCCGGCGGATGTTGTGATTCACAAGCCCGCTCTTTCGACGGACTTTCCGACCTTCGACGGCGAGATCGTCGTTACGTCGTACATGGATCATCCGATCGGACAGTTCCACGCGGCCCGCGTCGCGGCGACGCACGACGTGAGCGCGCGCTGCGGCCTCTTCACACACGTCCTCTACGAGCCGAACGAATTCATCGAAGCGATCCGCAGCGACGGCGCGCGCCTGCTTCCGCCCGAAGGCACCGGCATCGGGTTTGATGATCTCCTCGAGCGTCTTCCATGGCAGCGACTCTGATCTTTCTCGCGGTCTCGCTGGCGCTCGTCCTCGTGTGGAACGCGCTCTTCCGGCCCGTGCCGTGGCGCATCGTGCTCGCGCTCTACGCGGCGATCTTCATCTATCAGGGTGAAACGCTTTTCACGAACAAGGTCGATCTGCCGGGCGGACTCGCGTTCAAGGCCTATCCGTGGAAAGCGCTCGGCCGCGAGCCGGTCAGCGCGAACACCGGCATCGCGTTTCAGGAACTGGTGCCGTGGACGGAAGCGGCGCGCGACAGCTTGAAGTCGGGCGAGCTCCCGCTGTGGAACCGGCGCCTCGGCTCGGGTACGCCGCTGCTTTCCGATCAGCAGCATGCCATCGCTCATCCGTTCACGCTCCTCGGGCTCCATCTCTCGATCGGGAAAGCGTGGACGCTTTCCGTCGCGCTGCGCCTCTTCTTCGCTCTCTTTTTCTTTTTCGTCTTTCTCCGCAATCAGGACTTCCGCGACGGCCCCTCGCTCTTCGGCGCGATCGCCTACGGGTTCTCCACGTTTCACATCATCACGCTGGTGATGGCGCTCGGGCTGACGATGATGTCGCTGCCGATGGCGCTCGCGGCGACCGATGAGCTGATGCGCCGTCCGCGCGCACGCTCGTTCGCGTTGCTCGTGCTCGCGCTGGCGATGACGATCCTTGGCGGACATCCGGAGGGGGAGATGTGGGTCGCGCTGACCACGGGAGCGTATGCGCTGTACATGCGGCGCCCGCGGCCGCTGGTGCTCGCCGCGTGTGCAGCGCTCGCGGCGCTGCTGCTGACGGCGTTCTTCTGGTATCCGACAGTCGCGCTGGTGCGGATGAGCAATCGCTATCACTTGATGCATGCCGTCCTGGAGAATCCGCCGCAGCATCAACTCAGCGCGCCGTGGTTTCTCACGCTGATCGCGCCGAACATTCGCGGAACCGCGGCGGGAGGAACGTATCGTCCCCCCGAGCCGCGATTCCCCAATCTGCCCGACGACTACGGCGAGATCGCGTGCGGTTATACCGGCCTCGTGACGCTGGCACTCGCCGTCGCCGCGATCCCGTTCGCGTTCACGCGCCGGCTCGGTCCGTTTGCATTGGGCTGCATCGTCCTCGCCGTGCTGCTCATCTCCGAGCCGGCGTTTCTCAGGCACGTGCCGGTGCTCAACATCTCTCTATTGCAGCGCTTTCGATTTCTCTGGAGCCTCGGCGTGGTGATTCTCGCGGTCATCGCTTTGGATG
>DATFHJ010000364.1:0-2000 GCA_035248585.1 Thermoanaerobaculia bacterium | reverse complement strand
CGCGGCGACATCGTCGGGCAGTTCCTCGCCGAGGCGGTGATGCTGGCGACCCTCGGCGGCGCGACGGGCGCGCTCGGCGGTTGGATGTTCTCGGCGGGAATCGCCGCGGTCTCGCCGCTGCCGGCGCGGGTGACTACCTGGTCCGTGGCGATGGCGCTCGCGTTAGGCGCGGGCGTGGGTGTGCTGTTCGGCGTCTATCCGGCGACACGCGCGGCGCGGCTCGATCCGGTGGCTGCACTCCGCGCCGAATGACGTCCGTGCGTCCGCGCCTGAGCCGCAGCAGCTGGATCCGCCTCGTCGGAAGCGTCCGGGAAACCGTGACGCTCTCGTTCGATTCGCTGCGCGCGAGCAAGCTGCGATCGGGACTCACGGTCCTCGGTGTCGTCATCGGCGTTTCGGTGGTGATGGCGATGGCGTCGATCGTTCAGGGCATCCGGGATCAGATCGTGCAGACGATCGAGATCGCGGGCCCGACGACGTTCTACGTGATGAAAGTCTTCTCGCAAACGCCGCTCAATCCCGACCGTTTACCGAAATGGGTGCGGATCCGTCCCGATCTCACGCGTGACGAGGCGGAGCGCATCGCGGCGCTGCCGATGATCGGGTACGCGAGCATCTGGGCGCAGGTGATCCAACCCGTCGAGTACAACGGCGTGCGGACCCAGCCGCAAGCGATCGTAGGCGCGGACGATGGCTTCACGGAGATTCAGGGCGGCGAGCTGTCGTCGGGTCGGTGGTTCACGCACGCGGAGCTCACGAGCGGCACGCCCGTCGTCGTGCTCGACGTGGATGTCACGCGGCGGCTCTTCGGCGCTGTCTCGCCGCTGGAGCGCCTCATCCGCATCGGAGGGCGGCCGGCGCGCGTCGTCGGCGTCTATCAGCCGGCGGCGAACATCTTTCAGCCGCCGGGCCAGGAGATCGCCGCAATCGTGCCGTACGGGATGCTCGACCACCAGTTCACGATCGACAAGACCGGGGCGCTATACATTCCCGTGAAGCCGAGGCCCGGCGTGACGGTCGCCGACGCACAGGAGGCGGTAACGATCGCGCTGCGGGAGATGCGCCGGCTGCGACCCGCGGACCACAACAACTTCGACATGATCACGCAGGACCAGATACTCGACGTGTTCAACAAGCTCACGGGCGTCTTCTTTCTCGTGATGATCGCCCTGTCGAGCGTCGCGCTGCTCGTCGGCGGCATCGGCGTCATGGCGGTGATGATGATCAGCGTCACGGAGCGCACACGCGAGATCGGCGTGCGGAAGGCCGTCGGCGCGACACGCGGGGACATTCTGCTGCAGTTTCTCTTCGAGGCAGCGACGCTCACCGGCACCGGCGGCATTCTCGGCATTCTCGTCGGCCTCGCCGTCGGGCGCGGCGTGACGATGCTCATGCACGTTCCCGCCATTCCGCCGTTGAATCTCACGCTCGCCGCGGTGTTCGTCTCCATCTCTCTCGGCATCGTGTTTGGCATGCTGCCGGCGCGTCGAGCGGCGCGTCTCGATCCGATCGACGCCCTGAGGTACGAGTGACGGATGTCGACCTGCTCGCCGTCGCGGCGCACCGCGACGACGTCGAGCTCACCTGCGGCGGCACGTTGATCAGAGCAGCACGGCAGGGCCATCGAACAGCCATCGTCGATCTGACGCAGGGCGAGATGGGGACGCGCGGTTCGGCGGCAACGCGTGCCGCGGAAGCGAGTCGTGCCGCGGAGGTCATGGGACTCGCCGCGCGCGAGAACCTCGATCTGCCCGATGCCGGCATCACGAACGATCCGGCGACGCGCGAGCGGTTGGCGCGGGTGATTCGACGCTTCCGGCCGCGCGTGGTGATCGCGCCAGCGCCGTCGGGTCGCCATCCCGATCACATCGTCACGTCGCAGCTCGTGCGCGACGCGTGCTTCGTCGCCGGGTTGGCGAAACTCGCGCCGGATGTCCCGAAGCATCGCCCGCACAAGGTCGTGCACACGCTTTCCTTCCGGCAGGATCCCACCAAGCCGA
>DATFHJ010000363.1:0-39059 GCA_035248585.1 Thermoanaerobaculia bacterium | reverse complement strand
AGGAGATGCGATTCGCTGCCGGTGTAGAGGCGGACGTAGTTTCCGGCGCCGGCGATCCAGTCGATCGAGGCCACGCGGACGAACACGACTTCGCCGCGCACGCGGACGCCGAAGCGCTCGCGCCAGCGGCGCGAGGGGCGGGTCATGCCTTTGCCTTCCACGAAGCGGCGGACGCGCCAGAGCGCGCGGTCGAGGCGCTCCTGTGAGAAAGGCTTGACCAGGTAGTCGACGGCGTTCGCTTCGAAGGCGTGGAGCGCGAATTCTTCGTGGGCGGTGACGAAGACGATGGCCGGACCGTTGATCGACTTCAGGATCTCGAATCCGTTGGCGCCGGGCATTTCGATGTCGAGGAGCAGCAGCGACGCGGGCTCGTTGCGCAGCAGGGTCTCGGCTTCTCCTGCGCTGCCGCATTCGGCAACGACGTCGATGTCGGGGTGATTCGTGAGCATGGCGCGGATGCGGCTGCGGGCCAGCGGCTCGTCGTCGACGATCAGCGTACGGATCATACGGGTGCCTCCTGGCAGGGGATGCGGTTCGTGTACTTCGTCGCCGGGCCGTCGGGCGCGACGGTCCATGACACTTCGACGCACGCCTCATCGTTCTCGCGCGCGCAATGCACCTCCACCGATCCGCCCGCACCCGTGGTCAGATCGAGCACGACCGACTCGATCAACGGCTGCAGCACGAGCGGAGGAACGCGGCAGGCGAGGACATCATCGCCGGCGAGATAGCGCGCCGAGACCGAGAATCGATCGCCGGCGCGGCAGAGATCCAGGCAATGGTCGAAGTGCTCCAGCTCGTCGGCGAGGGGGATCCGCTCATCGTTTCCGCGAGCCATGCTGCGCCGCAGAATGCCGCTGAGGGTGACGATCAGGCCGTCCGCGGCGCGGGGATCGGCGCGGAGAACGCTGCCGATGTGGCGGAGCATGCGCAGCGCGAACTGCGGCTGCAGGCGCATGCGCAGTGCGTCGATCTCCGTTCGGGCGAGCAGTGCCCGCGCGCGGACGCGCTGCCGTTCCCGCTTCGCCGCTTCGCGTTGTGCGTCCACGAGGTAATAGACGAAGAAGATGGCCGCGAAAATGATGATGTAGCGATGCAGCCGGATGTGCATCGAGAGGACGAGCAGCGCTGCCGAAAGGGCCTCGCCCTCGCCGTAATTGATCATGGCCGCGCCCCACGCAACCCGGATGAGTGACAGCGGCAGGATGAGGGCGATGACGATGGCGGCGTTGCGGAGGCGATGCGGGGGCCGCAGCGGAAGGCGCTGCGCGAGGAGCACCACCAGCGGCGTGAACAAGGCCCAGTTCAGCGCCGTCACCATCTGGTAGTTGAGGATTTCGTTCCAGTGGACGGCAACGGCAACTCCGCCGCCCATGACGATCGAGCGGCGATAGAACTCGCTCGTGGCGAACAGCCCGGCCAGGATCCAGATGAAAAGATCGCCGGCGGCGAGGAGAAGCAGCCTGCCGTACCTCATGACTCCCTCACCGGCATCCGCAGCTCGGCCACGAATTCGCCGTTGTCGCGGCGGTAGCGGAGCCACGGCGCGTCGCCATAGAGATAATCGAGACGGGCCACGGTGTGGGCGACGCCGACATGCCCGTGCGCGAACGGCGTCGCCGGATCGCATCCCGGCCCCGTGTCGCGGACCTCGAAGCGCAGCTCGTTGCCGGCCCGCGAGGCGCGCACCGTGATCCGGCCGCCGTCGTCGAGCCTCCGGATGCCGTGCACGATCGAATTCTCGACCAGCGGCTGCAGCAGGAACGGCGGAATCGACGCGGAGAGCAGCGCCGGATCGTCGACTTCGATGCGCGCCTGAAACCGCGGCCCGAAACGAAGTTTCTCCAGATCGAGATACCGGCGGATGAAGTCGAGCTCCTCGGACAGCTGCACGTGCGAGCGCTCCGCTTCCGCGCTTCGCTGCAGGAGATCGGCGAGCTGGCAGATGGCCTCGGCCGCGGCCACTCCATCCCGCGCGGCGAGTGCCGCGACGTCGTTGAGCGTGTTGAAGAGGAAATGCGGCCGCAGGTCGCCGCGCAACCGTCGCAGCCGAGCCTCGGCGAGGTTCGCTTCAGCCTGCGCTTCCCGCCGCTGCTGCTCGCTGGTCCTGTGCTGGATGTGACCGTAGTTCGCCACCGCGGCGATGGCGATGAAAAAGAGCAGGTCGATGTGAAAGCCGGCGGCCATGACCTGGACGAAGCGCTCGCGGTCGAGATGCTTGTCCTCGAACGCCGGCGGCACGGCGGCGTCGATCGCGCCGCGCATCACCGCGAAGGCCAGACCAATCGCCAGCATCGCCGCGGTATTGCGGAGTACGTGCGGCCGCTCGATGGGCAGCCGCCCGGCCACCCAGAGAATCGGCGGCGTCAGGAGCGCCCAGACGATCATGGCCACGGTGGTCTCGATCGTCCGCTCGTAGACCTCCTCGCGCTCGCCCCGGGCGACGGAGACGGCGTGGGCCTGGCTGGCGAAGAAAAAGCCGAGGAATGTCCATGCCGCCGCGATCAGCACCGCGAGTTGCACGAGATGTAAAAAACGCGCCCTCGTCATCGCCACATTCGCATCTTCAGTATGGCAAGACGGAAACGCAAGAGAACTTATTGGTGCAAATCTTCGCGTCAGAATTCCGGACCTTCATCCCAGAAATCCGCACATCGCGCGTGTTCCGGCACATGGAGTGAACGCCCTCCCGCCCCGTTGCTCCGATTCATCGTTGACGTGTTTTCGGCTGTTTTTCGTCTCTCGGTTCTGATGTTCAAGGGAGGTCGGTTGTGAAACAACGCACGGTTCCCATCGTGGCATTGAGTACCTTTTTGATCGTCTTCCAGGTCTTTGCGCAGGTCGATCCCGGGCCCCGAGGTGGCCCCGCCAACGCGGGCGGCCCGCTCAACTCCGTCGCCGCCAACATCGATCCTCCCGGAATCCTCAACTTCTTCACTGCAGGACAGGACGCTTTCGTGGACGTCAGCTCGGTCAAGGGCCCGCCGGTCTCGCCGGACGACGGCCTCGGGCCGCGCTTCAATTCCCGCAGCTGCGTGGCCTGTCACTCCCAGCCGACCATCGGCGGCACCAGTCCCTTCGTCAATCCGCAGGTCGCCGACGCCACCGCGAACGGGGCCACGAACACGGTGCCGTACTTCATCACCATCAACGGGCCGGTGCGCGAGGCGCGCTTCCCGACTTTAGTCGACGCCGCCGGCAATCCCGTTGCCGGCGTGCCGGACGGTCACGTGCACGCGCTCTACACGATCGCCGGACGCGTCGATCAGGGCACCTGCACGGCCGCCGTCATCTCGCAGCCGAATTTCAACAGGGCCCGCGACACGAACAACATCGTCTTCCGCATTCCGTCGCCGGTGTTCGGCGGCGGTCTGATCGAGAACATCGACGACGAGACGCTCCTCGCGTATCGCGCCTCGCTGACCGGCAATACGCTCGGCATCACGCCGAACTTCAACCGCAACGGCAACGACGGCACCATCAGCCGCTTCGGCTGGAAGGCGCAGAACAAGTCATTGGAGCTCTTCGCCGGCGAGGCCTACAACGTGGAGATGGGCGTGAGCAACGAGCTCTCGCCGCAGGAACGGCCGGCGCCGTCGGAAGCCCGGACCACGGGACTGCCGGCGCCGTGCAAGCTCAATCAGACGCCGGAGGATCACACGAACCTCAACTCCAGCTCCGCGGCCGTCGACACGCCGAGCGACGTCACGAAGTTCGCGATGTTCATGCGCATGCTGAAACCGCCGGTGCAACAGGTGACCGGTCCCAACACCGCCCAGATCATCAACGGCGAAGCGATCTTCACCGAGGTCGGCTGCAACAAGTGCCACAAGGTCTCGTTCATCACCGGCAAGTCGAGCATCACCGCCGATCTGAACAACGCAGAGGCGAAGCTGTTCAGCGATCTGGCCGTCCATCACATGGGCTCGGGCCTCCAGGACAACATCCAGCAGGGGACCGCGCAGATCACGCAGTTCCGCACCGCGCCGCTGTGGGGCGTGGGGCAGCGGATCTTCTTCCTGCACGACGGACGGACCTCGAGTCTGGTGGACGCCATCACCGCGCACTCCTCGCCCGGTTCCGAGGCCAACGCGGTGATCGCCAATTACAACGCCCTCACGCTCGCGAACAAGCAGGCCCTCATCTATTACCTGCGATCTCTGTAAGAGGAGAGAACGATGTCGCTCCTGTTGATGCTGTTGTTGTCGACGGTTCCGCAGAATGCGTCTCCGTTCAAAGGAGCGACGCCAAGCGCGAGCGACGCCGTGACGCCCGTCCCTGAAGAGGGAAAGGTCGCCGCGGGCCGCTATCGCAATGCCTATTTCAATCTGTCGTATCCGATCCCCGCCGGCTGGACCGCACAGCCGGCGGGGCCGCCGCCCTCGGAAGCGGGGGCCTATACGCTCGCGCAGTTCGCGCTGGTCGATCCCGATCGGCGCCTCCGCGCGCACGTGATGATCACGGTGCAGGATTTCTTTTTCGCGCTGATCGACATGGCCGGCGCGAAGGAGCTCGTGTCGACGATCCGCCGCGGACTCGAGCCCGTGTATCAGCTCGACGCGGAACCGGACCAGGTGACGATTGCCGGCCGCACGTTCCACCGCCTCAGTTATCACGCGCCGCGCTCCGGATTGCGCTGGCGCATCCTGTCGACGGACGCGCGCTGTCACGCGCTGACGTTCACGTTCGCCGGCGCCGACCCCGCCGCGCTCGACGCCGCGGAGCAGGCCATGCGCGGAATCTCCCTCGGCGGCAAAGCGCCGCTCTGCCAGAGCGGCTACGACGAGGTGGTGGAGAAATCGGAACCGCGCTTCACGACGAATCGCTACAACACGATTCCCGTCCGCGTGATCATCGACGCCACCGGCCGCGTGAAGCACGCCCACCTCCTGAGCGCCTACCCCGAACAATCCGAGGCCATCCTCTCCGCGCTCCGCGCCTGGCGTTTCAAACCGTACCGGGTGGGGGGGAAGGCGGTGGAGGTGGAGACGGGGCTGGTGTTCGGGATGCCGCTCCGGGCGGGGAAGTGATCAGGAAATACTCGACCTTCTCGTGGGCGGCGGGCACTGACGGTCACGTGCGATTCGTTTCCCGGAACAGATCCAGAGTGTGATCTACGTCGCAGACGCCGCCCTTCCCGCGACCGACGTTGCCTGCATTCCACCCCTATGCTGAAACGGATCTGCGTCTGTGTGACGTTTGCCCTGGTCGTGCTCTCCGCATCCGCGGACGTAGCGCTTGACGTGGCAATGGTACAGGGACAGACGCACGAGGAGCGGTTCGATTTCCCGGCGAATCACTTCGTCACGATCCTGGCCGAGCAGTACGACATCGGCCTGGAGGCGAAGGTGCTCGATCCCGCGGGGCGGGAGATCGTCCGTGGGGTTCTGGAGTACGACACGCGCGTCTCCTTCATCACCCGGGACGGGGGAACGCACCGGCTCGTCCTCGAGCCGATGCCGCAGGCGTCGCGCCTCGGAACCGTGCACGTCGCGCTCCTCGTATCGCGCCCCGCAACGGAGAAGGATGCGCAGCGCCTCGAAGCGCAGCGCACGTTCTTCGACGGAGGGATGCTGCTGCGCAACAGCAGCGCGATCGATGCGGCACGCGCGATTCCGTTGTTCGAGCGCGCGCTGAAGCAATGGCGCGACGTCGGCGACTGCCGCGGCGAGATGTGGACGCTCACCGCCCTCGGCATCGCCTACGGCTCGAAGGCCGACAACGCCCGCTCCATCGAGCACTTCCGGGCCGCGCTGGCGTTGCAGCGTGAGCTCGGCGACGCCCGCGCGGTCAGCCGTACGCTCGTCAACCTTGGCCACATGATGTGGCGTGCCGACCCCGCCGGCGCGCGCGCCGTCCTGCTGGAAGCTCTGGTCTTCAGCCGCACCATCGGCCATGCCGAGGACGAGGCCGACGCGCAGAACTACCTCGGCGTCATCGAATATGGGGCGGGTGAACATCGCGCCGCCATCGTCCACTACGAGCACGCCCTTGCGGTCCTCCAGCAGCACGCCGGCAATCCTCAGCAGCAAGCGTTCTTCACCCAGAACATCGCCGTGAGCCTGGCCGGTCTCGGCGAGTGGCGTCAGTCCCTCAATTACTTCCACCGCGCCGCGCAACTCTATGAAATGGCCGGCCACAAGGGAGGGGTCGCGCTGGTGCTGCAGAACCTCGGCGCGGCGTACGGGTGGCTCGGCGAGCATCACGATGCGCTCGTCCAGTTCCGCCGCGCGCTGCCGCTGGCGCGCGAGGTCGGGAACCGCTCGATGGAGGGGATGAACCGGATCCACACCGGCGTCTCGCTGCTCGAGCTCGGCGATGTCGCCGAGGCGCGCGCGTCGCTGGAGGAGGGGCTGGCCATCGCCCTCGCCATCGAAGATCTTCGGATGCAGGCGCTGGCTCTACGCCACCTCGGCAGGCTCGAAGATAAAGAGCGGCGACACCGTCCCGCGCTGGCGTATCACGAGCAGTCGCTCATCCGGCAGCAGGCGGTCGGGAACCGCCGCGGCGAGGGGTTCGCGCTGCTGAACATCGGCACGCTGCAGCGCAAGCTCGGCGACCCCGAGGCCGCGCGCCGCTCGATTCGCGAGGCTCATGCGATCGCATGCGCGTTCGAAGACCAGGGGCTCGACTCCGCCACGCGGCTGGCGCTGGCGCGCGTGGAGGCAGGGGAGGGGCGGTTCCACGAAGCGTGGCGCCAGCTCGAGGCCGCGCTGCAAGGCGTCGAATCGCTGCGCGTGAACGTGGCCGGGCAGCATCTGCGCGGCTCCTTTCAACTGACGTTGAGCGAGTACTACGAGCTCGCCGTCGACGTGCTGATGCGCATGGACCGTCCGGCGGACGCGCTGGAGATCAGCGAGCGCGCGCGCGCCCGCGGACTGCTCGATCTCCTGGGCGAGGCGCAGGTGGACGTGCGGGCGGGGGGCGATCCGCAACTGCTGGCGCGGGAGAAAGAACTGCGCCGTTCCATCAACGACAAAGCGGCGCAGCTCGCGCGCGCGGCGAAGACAGGGCCGCTCACCCGCGAGGTGGACGCGCTGGTCGCGGAGCTGCGCCGGATCGAATCGCGTATTCGCGCGTCGAGTCCGCGTTACGCAGCGCTGATGCAGCCGGAGATGCTCACGCTGCGCGAGATCCAGCGCGATGTGCTCGACGAGGACACACTCCTTGTCGAGATCGCCCTCGGCGCGGAACGCAGCTACGTGTGGAGCGTGACCACCGGCGGCGTGACGTCGCGCGCGCTCCCGCCGCGCAAAGACGTCGAGGCCATCGCGCGCCGCTTCTACGAAACGCTCACCGAGCGCAACACCGTGATCGACGGGGAGACCGCACAGGCGCGGCTGGCGCGGCTGGCGAAGGCGAAGACGCGCATCGCACGCGACGGCGCGCGGCTGTACCAGCTGCTGCTCGCGCGTCTTCCGCTGAAAGGGAAGAAGCGTCTCCTCGTCGTCGCCGACGGCGCGCTGCATTACGTCCCGTTCGCGGCCATTCCCATCGACGGTCAGCCGCTCATTACGCGCTTCGAGATCGTGCACATGCCTTCCGTCTCCTCCCTCGCCGCGCTGCGCCGCGAGACCGTCGGACGGCGCGTGCCGGCGCGCAGCGTCGCCGTCCTCGCCGATCCGGTGTTCGCGGACGCGCGTATGCCGCGATTGCCGCTGGCGCGCGAAGAAGCGACGTCCATCGCGCGCATCGCGCACCGCGCGGACGTGCGCCTCGGCTACGAGGCCACGCGCGCGGCGGCGATGTCGGGCGAGCTGCGGGACTTCCGCTACATTCACTTCGCGACGCACGGCGTCATCGACGATCGCAATCCCGAGCTCTCCGGCATCGTGCTCTCGCTCGTCGACGAGCGCGGCAACCCGCAGGACGGCTTCCTCCGCCTGCACGACATCTACAACCTCGATCTGCAGGCAGACCTGGTCGTGCTCAGCGCCTGCCGGACCGCCCTCGGCAAGGAGGTCGCGCACGAAGGCCTGGTCGGCCTCACCCGAGGGTTCCTGTACGCCGGCGCGGAGCGCGTGCTCGCCAGTCTCTGGAAGATCGACGACCGGGCCACCGCGGAATTGATGCGCCGCTTCTACGAGCGGATGCTCGTCGATCGCATGACGCCCGCGGCCGCGTTGCGCGCGGTGCAGCTGGAGATGGCGCGGAGTCCGCGCTGGAGCGAGCCGTATCACTGGGCCGCATTCGTGCTGCAGGGAGAGTGGCGTCCGTGAACGAATGGGGCCTCACGCGCCCGGCGCTCGACCGCCTGCTGGGCTGGCTCGACGCCGACAAGATCGCGGCCGCGCGCAAGTACGAGCACACGCGCCGTGCGCTCATCAAGTATTTCGAGAGCCGTGGCTGCCATACGCCGGAAGACCTGGCCGACCGCACCATCGACCGCGTGGCCAAACGGATCGACGAAGGCATCGTGCCGTGGGTCGAAGAGCCGGCCATGTATTTCTACGGCGTGGCGAAGCACGTCCTGCAGGAGTATCACCGGCGGCGGAGCGGCTCGCGAACCTGGGCTCTCTACGTGGCGGACGACGCGGCCACGATGCACCGCCGCTACGACTGCATGAGCCGCTGCCTCGACGCGCTGCCGGTGGAGAGCCGCGCGCTCCTCGTCGACTACTGCCGCGCGGAGAAGCGCGAGAAAGAGCGCGTGCGCCGGACGCTCGCCGAAACACTGGGCGTGTCGATCAACACGCTGCGCCTGCGCGTCCATCGTCTTCGCGAGCAGCTCGCATGCTGCGTCCGCGGCTGCATGCAGGAAAATGACGGGAGACCGCAATGAGCGCCATCGACGACAGCGCGCTGCTCTCCCGCTACCTGCTGCACGAGGCCAGCGAACAGGAACAGGAGGAGATCGAGCGCCGCTACTTCCGCGACTCCGGGCAACTCGCGCTGCTCGAGGCCGTGGAGGGCGATCTCATCGACGCGTACGTGCGGCGCGAGTTGCCGCACGAGCAGCGGGCCCGCTTCGAAAAATATTTTCTCTGCACGCGCGAGCGGCGCGAGCGGCTGCAGATGGCGGAGGCGCTGCAGCATCACCTGCGTACGCAGCCGCGCGTGTGGCCGCGCGTGGCCTTGGCCGTCGCCGCGACTCTGCTCGTCCTCGCGGCGGGCCTCGGCGTGTGGCTCTGGACGCGCGACGCTCCAACGAAGGCCGTGCAGCAGCCGGTACCCGCACCGCCGCCGCAGATGGAAACGCCGCGGGCGCCCGTGATCGTCGCCGTCACGCTGATCCCGGGAGTGACGCGCGATCCTGCCGCGCCGCGGACAGTCGTTCTCGGTCCGGGCGTCGATCAAGTGCGTGCGAATCTGCTCGTCGAAGTGGAAGGGGAGTGGCGCGACCTGCATGTGTCGCTGCGCTCGAGCGGCTGGACGGCGTCGAACCTGGCCATGAATGCCGATCGCACCGTCACCGTCACGATCCCCGCCGCGCAGCTCACAGCCGGCGAGCAGGTGCTCGTGCTCACCTCCGGCAACGAGCCGCTCGGCGACTACGCGTTCGCC
Source organism: Thermoanaerobaculia bacterium (assembly GCA_035248585.1). Taxonomy (GTDB): domain Bacteria; phylum Acidobacteriota; class Thermoanaerobaculia; order Gp7-AA8; family Gp7-AA8; genus QHVT01. The sequence goes on along the minus strand of DATFHJ010000363.1, from coordinate 29,555 downwards.
GTCGCGAAAAAATTTTAGCGGCCTTCGAAATTTCTCTTCATTCCCCGCATAGACGTGCGGAGGTATCAAATGAAGAGATCCGTCGTCGTCACGTTTCTGTCGTTGTTGCTCGTGCTGTCCGCGCACGGACAAGTCCCTGAGCCCGAGCCCGATCCCTTGCCGCCCGACCCTAACAGCGTCGGGATCGGCGTCAAGCCGCGCACCTGTCCGGACGTCGTGCCGGAAATCCCCGCGGAGTGCGAGACGCCGAAGGACTGGCCCGCCGCGACGGCCTGTCTGGACGCGATCGTCAGAATGCATCCCACCCTGTTTCCCGGCGCCGTGATCGCCTATCAGCCCGACGGCAAGCCGATGAATGTCTACGCGAGCGGCGCCGGCTTCACGAACAACACCGTGGTCTCGCTGGCTTCGGCGGGCAAGCCCTATTCCGCCACCGCCGTGGTGAAGCTCGTCCAGGATCACTACGCGTCGCCGGCCTGCACGCCCATGACGGCGAACTGCGTGTTTCCGCAGAAATTCGAGACCCGTCTGGTCGACGCGCTGCGCGTGCTCGACCGGCTGCGCGGCACGGACGTCGTGCCACGCTGGTTCGACCGCATCGTGACGGATGACGCCGCGCAGCAGCGTACATGGAAGAACGCCATCCGGATCAAGCACCTCGCGCAGATGACCAGCGGCTATGCGCCGATGGGGCTGACCGGCTACCGCTTCTGCCCCGGCGGCGTCTGTCCCCCGGAGACCGGTCCGAATGACGTGACGTGCAATCCCGACGCGCCCGGCCCGTGCCGGCACGAGCTCCTGTACACGCAGTACCTCACCCGTCGCGGAGGCGAGCGGCCCATCCCCAACGGATGCCGTCCTCTGACCCTCGGCGGACCGCGCCTGTTCGACTTCAAGACGTACTACAACGGCCGCGTCGACGCTCCGTATCGCCTGCTGCGCCAGTTCGAGCGGCGCTATACGCGCGAGCCGGGACTCTTCGGCGAATGCGTGCTCCTCGAAGATTCCATCGGACCGCGATGGGTGGACGGCCGCACCGCGACGGAGAGCGAGATCGCGAAGTTCTACCTCGGCTCGCCGCTCCTCAGTGCCCCGGGCACCGTTTATTACTATGCGCAGCAGAACGTCTACCTGACCGCGTTTCTCATCGAGGCAGTGTCGGGGCAGCGCTTCGACGATTACGCGAAGGCGCAGCTCTTCACGCCGCTGGGCATGACCGACACCTCGTTCGTGGTCCGTCCGGGCACGCCGCAATACCAGCGTCTCGCGGACATCAAGCGCATCCCCACGACGCCCGCGCGCGTATTGCCCGACATCGCCGCACCGCTGCGGCTCGACACGATCTACGGCGCGGACAAGAACTGGGACGAGCCGCTCGAGGGATGGAGAGACCGTTGGCCCGAAGGCGGAGCCAAGACGTCGGCGGGCGACGTACTTCGCTTCCTGCGCTTCATCCGCACGGGCAAGGCGCCGGACGGCCGGGTCATTCTGAACGCCGAATCGCTGCGGCTCGTGACCACCGAGACGGGGCCGGTCAGCCCGCGGACGTACGCGTTCAACAGTTCGGCGCCCGGCGTGATCTTCGCCAACGGCTATTTCGGGACGTTGATGCTGCGCGACGCGAACCGCTGCTTCAATATGACGCTCCTCCCGCAGATCATCACCGAGAACCCGGACCTCGACGTGCAGCTCTGCGACTACCAATATGGAGACGTAACGCGCCTGCGCAGTGCGGTCGGGCGGATGATCGCGGGAATCGCGACCGCGTGCGACGCAGCGGCGCCCGCGGAGCCGTAACTTTGTGCCCGGAGCAACGAGTGAGGGCGCGCCGAAGCGCGCCCTCACCTAAATCATTGGTTAGGCGCCGTTCTGCCAGAGATGCACGTTGGAGAAGCGGACGACCGTGCCGCTTCCGTAGTAGCTGTTGCGTCCCTGGACCGTAATAGTGATGGAGTCGCCGGGCTGTGCGGTGAAATTCACGAACTTATTGCCGCTGGCGGTGGTCACGCCGCCGCTCCCGATGATCGAGAAGATCGTGTAGTAGGTGTGCGAGCCGTTATGGTTCACGTCCACCTGCGCGCTCAGGGCGTTCCACCATGAGGCGTTCGAGTCGTTGAAGTCGACGTTGAGTTGCGCCGTGTACGAGGTCGAGGTGCCGGCGGCAGTCACGGTCTGGATGGCGGTCTGGTCATTCCAGGTCGTGAACTCCCACTCGCTCACACCCGAGCTCCAGACCGGGCTGCTCCCGCCGAGGGACCAGCAGGTCGAGTCGCTGGTGTCGAGCGGATTGCCGATGTACTCGTAATACGTTCCAGGACCGATCTGGAGGAGTACGCGCGAGTTGCACGTGTAGGCAAACGCGGTCGGCGCGGAGAGCGATACGGCGGCGATGACTGCCAGAACTGCAAGGGTTTTACGCATTGGAAAAAGGGCTCCTTGATGGTTATGAGATGGATGACCGGCCGGTCGCAATCAATCTGCCTTGGAGCCCGCGATCCTGCTAGGGACATTTTCGATCCGTTAGAGACATTCCGTGCTGAGCGTGCTCGGCCGGGAATTCATCCACCCCTCCATTTTGGAATAAGGAAACCCTCGCGCGCTGTCCTCACCGCCCATGACCGAGATCGACGCCTGGACGACGATCATCGAGCGGTATGTGACGCTCTGTTGTGTGCTGGAGACCCCGCCGCGCGTCTCCGAGCTGGCGCAGCTCATCGGCGTTTCGACGGTCACGCTGGGGCGTCAGGCGCGGCGTCATTACGTCGCGCTCGCCAAAGAGCTCAAGGACGCGCAGCTCGCCCGCGCCCAGGGAATGCTTCGGATCACCGAGGAATCGATGACCCGGATCGCGTACGCGTGCGGCTTCGGCACCCGCCGCACCTTCTTTCGCACATTCCAGCGCGCGGTCGGGATGACGCCCGCGCAGTATCGGGAGAGCATGCGGGACGATGACAGGACCCAAACGTCACAGTGAGCATCACCAAAGGGTCACCCAACCGTCAGGAGCTTCCGGCGAGCGCGCTTTAGCTTCTTCCTTGTGAGCACACAAGGAGGAAACAATGGCTCTCAAACATCGTCACGCGCTTCAATCCGCGGAAAACATTCAGGCCTGGCGTGAGTTGTCGCAACTCACCATCCGCGCGCGATACAACAACGTTCGCGACGGCGCGACGGACGCGCTCCGCAAAGCCGCGGCCGGCGATCCGGAGGGGTTCTTCACGCCCGGATACCTGCTCTGGATCGGCGACAACTTCGAACAGGACGGACGGTTCGAGGAGGCGGCGAATGTATTCGCCGACGTCGCGAAGCAGTATGGCGACCGCGCGATTCCGTTCGCGGTCGCGCGGTTAGGCGGCCTCGCCCTCCGGCGCCAGTCGGAGGCTCTCGTGCGCCTCGGCCGCTGGGACGATGCGGCCGCGGCGCTCAACAGCGCCTCGAAGTTTGCAGGCGGTCCATCCGGCGACGATCTGTTCTATGAGCTCGGCCGCATCGCCGAGCGCGCCGGCCGAAGAGACGAGGCGCTTGCCTATTACCGGAAGGCCACCGGGCGTGGCAATCGCGATGGCAGCGAATGGTCGTCCGGTGAGCTCGCGTTTCGCGCGGCCGCGCGCCTGGAACGGCCCGGCCGGTACGAGAAGGATCCCGAGACGCTGGCGTCCGCGCTCGCAGCCGCTCTGTGGCGGAAGGATGAAGCCGCGTTGCGCGAGCTCGCCTCGCCGACGCACTTCACGATCGCCTTCGGCGGCTGCGAGCAGGAGTTCCTCGAGTACGAGAAAATCGCGCCCGTTTTCCTGCGTGCACTGGCCGAGTCGCAGCTGAAGCTGGATCCGGAGCGGCTCACCGGCTCGGGCGAGAAACGCTATCTCCAGACGGACGGCTGGAACTGGGGCGCCGTGCCCTTCACCGGGACGGTGTGGTTTCTCCTGACCCGGCATCCCGAAGGGTGGACGTGGAGCAGCATCGTGTTCCCTCGAGTCTCCGAGGAGATCGAAGCGCTGCTGCCTCCGGTCGAGCGAATGGAGAATCAGGCGTTGGACATGACCATCAAGTCTCCCTGGGCGGCCGGGCTCAATTTCCGCGCCGGAGGTCTCGATCGCTTCCTCGAGTCGCTGATTCCGTTCGTCGGTCTCGGCATCGTCATCTCCGATTCCAACAGCCCGTGCGGCTACGGTCTGGGCGGCTTCTATTACAACGCCATCACGTCGCATACCGGTGACGACGCGTTCGCGATCGACTTCACGCGCCACAGCGGCAGCGGCGCGGATGGCCAGTTCGTCCTGGCCGTCGAGCTCGGACTGGTCACGACGGTCAAGCCCAAGAAAGCCAACGGCGATTCGTCGGCAGCGAACCGCGTGGAAATCGCGCACTGGAGCCTTTCCGAGCCGCTCGCCTGCGGCGGTCCGCCTCCGCGCTATGTGTCGAAGTATCTGCATCTCGCCGGGCCCAACACGATCCTGGTGAGCGAGCTGATGGCCGTCGATCAGGGCACACGCCTCGGCAAGATGGACGACACCGGGAACTCCGCCCTGCCGCACCTCCACTTCTCCATTCACGACGAAAAGAACAATAAGAAGAGCGTTCGCCCGACCCCGATGGATGGGCAGTCCCTCAAAGACGGCGATAAGGGACGCTGCGTCAGTTCGACGAACGTTCCCATTCCGTGAGTTGCGCGGCTGCTAGCGCTCCTCGATGGCGGCGGCGTCGAGCTCGCGGAGGTCGAGCTCCTGTTCGACTCTCTGGAACGCGGCGTCGCCGATCGTGCCGTTGTCGCGGAGCTCGATGAGGCGCTGGCGCTCGGCGGCGGTGGCGGCACGGGCGATGTCGTCGTCCTCGACGCACCCTTGCGCGCGGCGCAGGCTCAGCTCGTAGCGCCGGCGGAGCAGGTCGGCGCTTTCGCTTCCTTCCCGCCGGCTCGCGGTGTCGATCGCGGCGCGGAGGGTTTCGACGCGCGCGAGCTGCACTTCGCGCTCGACGCTGCCGTCGTCGTGAACGTCGAGCCACGAGATCAGCGGGCGGAGGGTCATTCCCTGGATCACGAGCGTGACCAGCACCACGGCGAAGGAGGTGAAGAAAATCAGATCGCGGTACGGGAAGTTCATCGGCAGCGCCAGCGCCGCGGCGAGCGTGACGGTGCCGCGCATGCCGCACCAGCCGATGACGGCCGCGGCGCGGCCGGAGAGTGCGACGCGACTCACGGCCGCGGCTCCGGAGACCCAGAGCAGGCGCGCGGCAATGACCGCGATGCAGACCGCCGCCGCCACGCCGAGGTACCGCGTCCAGAGGCCGCGCTCCACGATGTGCCGCAGCTGAAACCCGACCAGGATGAACGCGAGCACGTTCAGCACGAACACCGCGACCTCCCACACCGCGTACGACGGCACGCGCATGCGCGCCGGAATCGATTGCGCCGCCTGGCGGGAAACGGCCATCGCGAAGATGACCATCGTCAGGATGCCGGAAAGGTGGAGACGCTCGGCCAGCAGCCAGACGGCGAAGGTGCTGCAGAACTGAAAGATGACCGCGGTGGCGACGTCGTGAACGCGCGTGATGAGGAACGTGACGACGCGCGACATCACGAGCGCCAGCACCACGCTGCCGGCGCCGACGGCGAGCAGCGTCCCGGCGAACGACCAGCCGGAGACCAGGCCGGTCGCGCTCGCGACGACCGCGAAGCGGTAGATCAGCAGCGCGCTCGCGTCGTTGAAGAGGCTTTCCCCTTCCAGCACGACCAGCAGCCGGTTCGGCGGGCGCAGTTGTTTGAGGACCGCGGTCGCGGCCGCGGCGTCGGGCGGCGCGACGATCGCGCCGAGGGCGATTGCGGCGGCCCACGGAAGTCCGGGCACGAGTGCGTGCGCCACGACGGCCACGAGGATGACGGTCAGCACGACCGCGCCGAGGGCCAGGCCGAGCACGGTCCGCCAGTTCCGGCGCAGGTCGCGCTGCGAGGCGTCGAACGCCGCGTCGAGGAGCACCGGTGCGACGAAGAGGGCCAGGACGAGCTGTGGATCGAGGGTGAGCGTCGGCATGCGCGGAAACAGCGCGAGCGCGGCGCCGGCGATCGCGACGAGAGCCGGATACGGCGTCGCGATGCGGCGTGCGATCGCCGCGAGGATCGCGCCGCCGAGGAGCAGCGCGACGACGATCTCGAACACTTCCATCAGCGGCGGACCTTGTACCGCAGCCAGACGATGCCGCCGGCGCGCTTCTCCATCGACAGCAGCTTCAGGCCGCGTGCGGGCGCGCCGCGCTCTTCGACGTCGAAGAGCGTGGCCGTGCCGATGCTCCCGTCCGCGACCGGCCCGACGAGGATGCTCAACTCGTCGATCAGGTTCGCGGCCAGGAACGAGCCGTTGATCTTGCCGCCGCCCTCGAGCAGCAGCTTCTTGATGCCGAAGCGCGAACGCAGTTTGCGGAGCACGTTCGCCAGGTCGATGCGCGACTTGCCGCCGAAGAGATACGACACGCCTTTGGCCTGCAGGAAGGCGAGGCAGGCGTCCGTGACGTCCTCGGTGAGGATCGTGATCACGTGCTCGCCGTCGATGTCGCCCGCCCTCCACGTCAGCTTGCCGGACGGATCGATGGCGATCGCGTAGGACGAGGCCTCATGCCCCGCGACGAAGTCCTCGCGCGGAATCCGCCGGCCGCGTTTGAGCGCGGGTACGCGCGCCTTGCCCGCGTACGGCTCCATGGAAATGCGGCCGATGATCCACGCGTCGGCGTCGAACGTCGCCGCCGTCCGCTCGTACTCGCGCGTCGCGTTGGGCAGCTTCCAGTCGCGGATCACGATCCGGCCGTCGATCGACGGCAGCATGTGGCAGATGACGTAGGGACGTTCGGCGCGGCGCATAGGCGCCCATCATACGAATTACCGGTGTCTGACCACTCAGATCTTCGAGACGATGCGGTTGTCGCGATGGTCGCGATATGGCATTCAACTATGGCTTCGTGGTTGGGGCGGCTGCAGCGGGAGCCGCTGTCGTCAAAACATCAATCTTCGCTTCCAAGCGGGCTACCGATTGCTGCAGCTCCTGTATTTTCTCTCGTGTTTCTGAGTTGCTGCGTTGCTCCGATCCGGAGCAGACCGTGACAATAAACGCAATGATTAGAAGCGAGTTCGTCCCTAAATCGACTTTCGGCAGCTTTACTTTGTCGGGCGCAGAGGTATCGCTCATTTCATTCCTCCACATTCACCATCATCACGACATCAGCACGCAATTTTAGCCTCCTTAAATCAAGATGTCCCGAATAATCTCTTGCAGCTCGGCAGAATGACTGCGGTGGGGGAGTTACGTATGACGCCCTGGAGGGCCAGAGCTATGGCTCAACCTCACAATGATGTGTTGTCCGGCCGAATATGCACTGTGGCCCACCTGCGTGGCTCGTCGCGGTGAGCGTGTACTGAAGCGGGAAGGCCTAACAACGCGAAAACGACTTCTGCGTCTCCATGCGTTATGATCGATTGATCGACGGTGTATCCTCGTAACACATGACTAAGGCCGCGAACGAGCGACGCGTCTGGTTGTACATAGCGGACGGAGCATCGACCGTCGACCTAAGGGATTTGGACCACCTCGATTCGTTAACGTGGGGCGCAAACTCGCACACGCGGAAGGGTGACATCATACTGATGTACCGAGGTGCACCTTATAAAGACATTTTCTACTCCTTCGAGGCATTGAGTGATCCAGAGCCAGCAGATCGTCGCAGTCAGGTGTATCTGCCTGACATCATCCTGCTCGGCAAAAAGAGACGGGTACCGCGGCCCATCACGCTGGATGATCTTCGGGCCGACCCGATTCTCCGAAAGTGGTCGGGCTCGCGCTCTCCGCAGGGAGTGATGCAGCGGCGCCAAGATCTGATCGCCGAAGGGGTGTGGCCTCGGCTAAAGAAGCTGCTGCAATATCAAGACGTATCCGAGGTCCGCCATTCTCCAGCCGATCTTAAGATATTTCTTTCATATGGGCGGGCCGACGAAGAGAAAGTGCGTCGACTGGCTACTCGTTTGGCAGCTGCTGGGTTTCGCGGTGCATGGCTAGATCGATCTAAGCTGAAACCGGGTGAAATGTGGCGCGGCGAGATCAAACAAGCGCTTTCTGAGAGCGACGTGGTAATTGTATGTCTCTCGTCGAAGGCGGTCTCTAAGCCAAAGTCCGACTTCCTTCACACGGAAATCGGCTGGGCTGTTCAGCAAGCACTAGCGCTTGGCAGCAATACTCTTATCATTCCCGCACGGTTGGATGAGTGTATTATCCCGCATCGCCCGCGCCGGTGGCATAGTGCCGATCTGTATAGGCGGGGTGGTTTCGCAAGTTTGGTGAAGCGTTTGAGAATCAAGAGTTCTGAACGCCACGTGTGCCAGTCCACGGCCTAACGCTTCGGCTTAAGCTGTGCGGCCGGGGCCCATGTGCCGAAGCCGGCGCGGCATGCCGCCGCCCGCTCTCTTGAGTTGACGAGGCGCTTCAGCGCCGGGCAGAAGCCGGGTCGCATCAGCTTCTAGGCGGAGTTAGGCGGCGGACGTTCAGGTAAGTGTTTTGCCGCCTACATCGGTTCGATGGCACTTGCGCACTGCTTTGATCCAGCAGCGAATTTATGCTGGCGTTCGCGGTAACGCGCCTCTTAGCTACACCCGGCAATCGAAAGGCTGCAAGACGGAACGGCACAGTGCTATGACCGAACGTGCGGCAAACCGGCGTTCGAGCAGCTGTGTCGTGATTCGCCTTGGGTTTGTTCAGAACCTGCATTCATCCGTGACCGCGCCGTGGTTGTACTCGACAGAATATGTCGTGTCCCTTAGCAGGTGACTCGTAACCGCGGTGCTGCAGATCTACGCAGGCTGAGACGCTTGCTGTGCGAGGCACGACACCTGCCCTGCGAGACCAGAGGTTTGCCTCTCGAGGCAAGACACCTTGCTCTGCGAGACCAGACGTTTGCCTCGCGGAGTAAGACCCCTTGCCTTGCGAGGCCAGATGTTTGCCCCACGAGGCACTCCCCGTGGCCCCGCTGGGCTAACTCTTAGCCCAGCGAGACAACGCGCTTGCTTTTTCATGCAACCATGGTTGTGTCGCGCATCAACCACTTTGCCTCGCGAATCAAAATGTTGGCCCCTGCATGGCGACCGTCTTGACCCGCAAAGCAACGATCCTCATCGCGCGCGGCAAAAGCTCACGTCGCGAGGCAAAAGGCCTTGCTTCGCTGGGCTAAAAATTAGCCCAAATGGGGCAACGCCATTGCCTCGCATATCAACGCTGTTGTCTCGCCAGTCAACCTTGGTTGTGTGCCGAGGTAATGGCTTCACCCCCACCACGCTAGCTTCCGAGTCAGCCGCTACCGTCAAATCATCTTCCTAATTCCGCGTAGAAGCTGATGCGGCCCGGCAGGCCTGCCGCGGCGGCTTCGGCACGTGGGCCCCGGCCGCACAGCTTAACGCGAAGCGTTAGGCCGACGGACGAGCAACGCGCTCCGGCTAGATGATTTCACGCTTGATCGTGACCTGCAAGGAATCCGATTGGTAAATCGGCAAAGCCCCATCTCTTAATTGCAGAAGAAAGATGCGCATGACGAAGGCGACGCCGCTCAGTAGGTGAACAAGAAAGTATCGCCTAGGTAGATGTGACAACGTCGTATCCCAGTAACAAGATACGGACCGAAGCCCTCACGCACGGCAAAGACGAGTGGTGCCCTCGGCTATACCGTTACGCCCTTGCTGGGTAGGGAAAGTATGGTTGCGATCACACCTAGAGTGACGGATGTCGTGCTTAACGCGGAGCACGCTTTCGCACGTGTAGAGGTCATCACACGCGATATGACGGAGGCGAACTATGGGCCAGGGGTTTCAGTTGCAAGTGAACAACGGCACTTCGAATCCATTAGTTCTAGAAGCCCTGACAGTATCCAATTTTGAAGCGTCGAATAACATTTCGTCACTTGCTAGCGCAGACTCGTCGGGACTGCTTTACTACGAAGTCGCAAATGGCGATGTGGGGATTTTGCAAATAGGCTTTGCACAGCTCAAGGGACCCGCGGGTGTACAGGGGAACGTGTACCTGCATTTCGACTCTCGGAGCACAAACGAGTTCAACGGCTCAATCTACATCGCAGGGTTCACACGAGTGCCAGCAGGTCCGCAAAATGTATTTTTGTATCCGTATCTAATACTTAATCAGATCAATGCGTCCCAAAATTGGCCATTTGGAAATTTAACATTCGTTACGGTAATAGGGCCGACGCTTCCGGAATACCCTTTTCCGCCGTCATAGTGCACTTGCAGGTCTTGTCACCTGAGATAACGTTGAACCCATCACGGCGCGGCCTAGCTCCGCACAGGAGCCGACGAGGGGGCGATCCGCAGGCCCGCCGGCCGAGCCGGCTAGGGAGTCCTCCTTACGTCACGGCGGCACGTCGCCCGCAACGCGTTAGGCAGCCGCGTTCCGCTGGCGGCGCTGGATTGCGCCATGGCCGAAGAACAGAACCGTCAGGAAGACCGCGAGGCCAATCAGAGACGAAATGACGGAAACCAGGAAAATGATCCCCATCATGTGTTCCGAATCGGAGTGAATCATCGTGAGGGCTGGAGGAACTAAGAACACGACGGAAACGATCGCGGCTCCAACGAGGATGAAATAGAACGCGAGTATTGCGCGGCGGCTTTGCTGAGATGCCCACCCTTCATTCCTCATAGTACCGAGAGCCGCCCTGAGCAGGATTGCGGACAGCACCACGGTGGCGAGATTGCTGAGAAGGGTCCAGTAAAAGACGATTCGGCTGGAATGGTGAAGACGCATCAAGGGCATGTCCTGGATCTGCGGGATCAGGCTGGGGAAGAGGAGGTTGACGACCTCGAATGAGCTGCTGATCAGGATGGTGAATGAAAACAGAAACTGGGAGAGAGCGAAAAGGCGACGGCGAACGCTGACGGCCCCCTGCTGCATGTGTAGGCTCTCCTGGTTCGGTCTGCTGGATTTCAAGTTTGAACTGCGACACCGGCGTATCGCCATAATACGCGACTGACGACCCACCACGGAGGATCCGATGAAGCGCAGCAGGAAATGTCCCGAGTGCGGCGGCTCCGACATCCGAATGACGACGGTGTGGTCCGGCGGCGGCCACTCGCCGGATCTGCTCCCCGGCGTGCATCCGTGGTGGAAGAGCGGGCAGCTCGAAGTCTACGTGTGCTGTGCCTGCGGCTACTTCCAGTACTTCGTGCCGGAACGGTTCCTGAGCAAGGTCCGCGAATCCGGGAAGTTCAAGCCCGCATGACGTAGCGATCATTCTTCTGGACACGGCGTTGCTGCTGCTGTAGTGTTGCACACGTGCGCAACACTGCCACGGAGCGGCGATGCTCGTGACCCTCGATCCCAACGACGGGCGCCCGCTCTATCTCCAGATCATGGATGAGGTCCGCCGGGCCATCGTCGTGGGGACGCTGCGCGCCGAGGATCCGCTGCCGTCGGTGCGCGAGCTGGCGGGGGAGCTGGTTGTCAATCCGCGCACGGTGTCGCAGGCCTATCAGGAGCTCGAGCGCGAGGGCGTGATCTACGTGCGGCGGGGGCAGGGGACGTTCGTCTCGGCCGCGGTGAAGAAGGGTGGGGGAGAGCGGCGGCGCAGGCTCGTGGCGGCCGTCGCGAAGCGGGCGCTCCTCGAGGCGCGGCGCAACGGGTTGGACGTCGACGAGCTCGTGCAGGCCATTCAGAAGCTGGCGGCGGAGGAAGGTGACGAATGACGGACGCATTCGCCGTAGCGACCCACGGGCTGTCGATGCGGTACGGCAAGGAAACCGCGCTCGACGGCGTCGACCTGCGCGTGCCCGAGGGCGCGGTGTACGTGCTCATCGGCCCGAACGGCGCGGGCAAGAGCAGCGCGATGAAGGTGCTGCTGAATCTCGAGCGCGCGGATGGCGGGCGGGCGGAAGTGTTCGGGCTCGACACCGCGACGCGCGGCCCCGAGGTGCGGGCGCAGATCGGCTACATCCCGGAGTCGCACGAGAACGACTATCACTGGATGACGTGCGCGCGGTTGATCGAGCACGCCGCGGCGTCGTATCCGGCGTGGGATCGCGCGTATGCCGCGCGGCTCATCGACGTCTTCGGCGTGCGGGTGGAGCGGAAGATCGGCACGCTGTCGAAAGGCGAGACGCGGCGGCTGCAGTTCCTGCTCGCGCTCGCGCATCGCCCGCCGCTTCTTTTGCTCGACGAGCCGGCCGACGGACTCGATCCGATGGTACGCAACCGCACGTTTGCGCACCTGGCCGAGCATCTCGCCGACACTCCGACGACCGTCGTCATCGCGACGCACCATGTCGCCGAGGTCGAGAGCCTCGCCGATCACGTCGGCATCCTCCAGGGCGGCCGGCTCGTGACGCAGCTGACGCGCGATGAGCTGCGGCGAACCGTGCGCAGCTATCGATTCGAAGTTCCGGAAGGCTGGCAACCGCCGCCTGAACTGCGCATCGCGAAGCGCTCGCGCGCCGGACGCGAAGTGCAATGGACGCTGGTCGGCGAGCCGGACGACGTGACCGCGCGTCTCGCGAGCGCGGGCGCAAAGATGCGCGACGTCACCGCGGTGTCGCTCGAAGACGCGGCGCTCGCCTTTCTCGACGGGGAGGCTTCCCGATGAACGCTACACCGCGCTTCCGCGACGTCGTGCTCGAACAGATCCGCATCGTCGGTCTGAGTTTCCGCATCGTGGCGCTCGTCGTCGCCGTCGTCCTCGCCGTCGGCACGTTCGCGATCATCGCCGACATCCTCGGCGGCGGCCCCGGTTTCGATTCCAGCGAAACGCTCCCGACTCCGCTGTTCTCGTTCCTCATCCCCTTCGCCGTGTGGCGGCATGACAGACCCTTCGAGCCCGCGTTCCTCTGGACGCTGCCCGTCGACCGGCGGCGCCTCGCGCTCGCGAAAGTATTCGCGGGGTGGGTGTGGATGATGGCGTTGCTCGGCGTCGTCGCCGCCTGGGTGTTCGTCCTGTCGCTCATCGCTCACGCGCCCGCGCTGCTGATGGTCCTGCGCATTCCGGTCATCGCGACGATCGCCACCTACCTCTTCGGCAGTGCGTTCGTGCTGGGCGTTCGCCATCCGCTGCGGTGGCTGCTCGGCGCCGCCGGCGTGAGCTTTCTCACGAAAAACCTCACGGAGTCGTACCGCATGATTTCGGCCCCGTTCGAAAACACCGCCGCTCACTGGCACACGCTGCCCGGGGCGCTCACCGCCATCCTCTTGCTCGGCGCCGGCCTGGCCGCGCTCTGGGCCGCCGCTTCACGACACAAGGAGACTCGATGATGCTGAACCTTCAAGACGTAAGTCATGTGTACCCCAACGGAACCCGCGCCCTCGATCACGTGACGCTGGCGATCCCGCGCGGCATGTACGGCCTCCTCGGCCCGAACGGCGCCGGCAAATCGACGCTGATGCGCGCGATCGCCACGCTGCAGACGCCGACCGAAGGCACGATCCGCTTCGGCAACCTCGACGTGCTCGCCGAGCCCGAGCAATTGCGCCGCACGCTCGGCTACCTGCCGCAGGATTTCGGCGTGTACCCGCGCGTCTCCGCGTACGAGATGCTCGATCACATGGCGGTGCTGAAAGGCGTCGCCTCGCCGGCCGACCGCCGGACCACCGTCGAGACGCTGCTGCAGCAGACGAACCTGTGGAGCGTCCGCAAGAAGACGCTCGCCGGATTCTCCGGCGGCATGCGCCAGCGCTTCGGCATCGCGCAGGCGTTGATCGGCAATCCGGAGTTGATCATCGTCGACGAGCCGACCGCGGGCCTCGACCCCGAGGAGAGAAATCGATTTTTGAATCTGCTCGCGGAGATCGGCGAGAGCGTCGTGGTGATCCTGTCGACGCACATCGTCGAGGACGTGTCGGATCTCTGTCATCGCATGGCCGTGCTGGCGGATGGCCGCGTGCAGCTCGAAGGAGCGCCGGCGGACCTCATTCGATCGACGCGCGGCAGGGTCTGGATGAAGGTCGTCGATCGCGGCGAGCTGGCGCGGTATCGCGAGCAGTACGAGCTGTTGTCGACGCGTCTCTTCTCCGGGCGAACGGTGGTGCACATCCTCTCCGATCGCGATCCCGGCAACGGATTCACTCCCATCGACGCCGGCCTCCAGGACGTCTACTTCTGCACGCTCGCCGAATCGCGCCGCGCGGCCTGAGAACCTCCCATGCTCCTCAACATTGCCCGATTCGAAATCCGCTATCTCTTTCGGAATCCGCTGCTGTGGCTGACGGCCGTGTTCACGTTCGCGATGATCTTCGCGTCGATGAACGCACCCGGCTTCGAGCTCGGCTCCGAGGGCGGCATGCTTCGGAACGCCGCCTACGCCACGCTGCGAAACTACCTGATGCTTTCTTCGGTGATCTTCATGTTCGTGACGACCGCGTTCGTCGGCAACGCCGTCATCCGCGACGACGAGACGAACTTCGGCCCGATCATCCGTTCGACGCCGATCACGAAGTTCGAGTACCTCTTCGGCCGTTACCTCGGCGCGTTCTCGGTCGCGGCGCTCCTGATGCTGCTCGTGCCGCTCGCCGCGGTCGTCGGGTCGCTGATGCCGTGGGCCGACCCGGCGAGCCTCGGCCCGAACCGGCTCAGCGATTATCTCTACGGCTACTTTCTCATCGCGCTGCCGAACCTGTTCATCCACTCGGCGATCTTCTTCGCCCTGGCGACGATGACGCGCTCGATCATGGCGATGTACCTCGGCGTGATCAGCCTGGTTTGCGCCTTCTTCGCACTGAACGATGCCTATGCCGACCGCCCGCAGCTGCAGACCGTCATCGGTGTCGCGGAACCGTTCGCCGCGCGCGCGCTCAAGGACTCGGTGCGCTACTGGACGGTGCCCGAACGGAACACGCAGCTGCCCGATTTCAGCGGAGCGCTGCTCTACAACCGGCTGCTGTGGGTCGGCGTGGCCATCGCCTTTCTGATCGTCGCCTACGCCGTCTATCGCTATGCCGATCAGGGGATGTCGAAGCGCGAACGGAAGAAGCAGAGGCTGGCGCAGGGAGGGGATCCCTCGACTGCGCTCGGGATGACACAGAAGCTGCCCGACCCGCGACACGACCGTGCGGCGCTGCGCGCATTACTGTGGATGCGCACGAAGTTCGAGGCCCGGCAGGTCCTCAAGACACCGGCCTTCCCCGTGCTCATGGCCTGGGGTCTTTACATCACGATTTTCGTGCTGCTGACCCAGCGCTATCCCGATTTCCGGCCGCAGCTTCCCACGACGCTGTCGCTGATCCCGGAGATCGAGGACGCGTTCCGCATGATTCCGCTGGTCGTCGCCATCTACTATGCCGGCGAGCTCGTATGGCGGGAGCGCGACCGCCGAGTGCACGAGCTCGTCGACGCATCGCCGCTGCCCAATTGGGCCTATGTCATTCCGAAGACCGCGGCCATGTCGTTCGTCCTGGTGGCGATCCTGCTCGTCAACGTCCTGGCGTCGGTCATCCTCCAGCTTTCCCTCGGATTTACCGACCTGGAACTGAGCAAGTATCTATTGTGGTACGTGCTGCCGGCGACCTGGGACATGTTGCTCGTCGCGGCGGTGGCGATCTTCGTCCATTCGCTCAGTCCTCACAAGACCGTCGGCTGGGGAATCATGGCCATCTTCCTGTTCGTGCGGGAGTTGAAAAAGATCCCCCACAATCTTCTCAATTACGGCGGGACGCCGCCTGTGCCGCTCAGCGATCTCAATGCCGCGGGCTCGTTCTGGAAGGGTGCGTGGACGTTCCGCCTGTATTGGGGTGCGTTCGCGATCCTGTTGTTGCTCGTGGCGCATTTATTGTGGCGGCGCGGCACGGAAATCCGGCTCAAGCCCAGGCTGGCAATGGCTCGGCGGCGCCTGACAGGCGCGGCGGGCTGGGTGGGCGGCGCGGCCTTGATGGCGTTCGTCGCCACGGGCTGCTATGCGTACTACAACACGAACGTTCTGAATGAGTTTCGCACGAAAAGCGCGGCGGATGACGATGCGGCCGAATTCGAAAAGCTGTATGGGAAATATCGCAACATGCCGCAGCCGACGATCGACCAAATCACCCTCGACGTCGCGCTCTATCCCTACGAGCGCCGGGCCGTCACGAAGGGGCGTTACCGGCTTCGCAATCGGACGGCGCAGTCCATTCCTGAAATTCACCTCAGTCTCCTGGACAACGATCTCGAAATCATGAACGCCGCCATCGACGGCGGTGCGCGCCTCGTCCTCAATGATGAAAAACACCACTACCGCATCTATCGGCTCAATGCACCGATTCGACCGGGAGAAGAGCGCGTCCTGACGTGCGAAACGCGCCTTTGGGCTCGCGGTTTTCGCAATGGGACGCCCAATACCAGGATCGTGGAGAACGGCACGTTTCTGAGCGAAAACCAGCTCATGCCCATGATCGGCATGAGCGGCTACCTGCTTCAGGATCCCGCCGTGCGCCGCAAGTACGGGCTCCCGGAAGCGCCACGGCCGCCGAAGCTGGAAGACGCCGCCGCGGCGGCGAGCCCGGAGGGCGTCCTCGGTTGGGCGAAGGTGGACATCACCGTGTCGACGGCGGCGGACCAGACGCCGCTCGCACCCGGCAACAAGGTCTCGGACGTCACTCGCGGCGGAAGGCGGATCGCGCGGTTTGCCTCCGGCACGCCCATTCATCCGCGGTTCGAGATCCAGTCCGCGCGTTATGCGGAGAAGCACCGCAAGCACGCCGGCATCGACCTCGCCGTCTATTACCACCCCGCGCACAAGTGGAACATCGACCGGATGCTCGACGCCATGGCCGTGTCGCTCGATTACTATCAGGCCAATTTTGGTCCTTATCAATTCGACCATGTGCGCATCGTCGAATTTCCCGGCTATCACAGCTTCGCCCAGGCCTTCGCCGGGACCATCCCTTATTCGGAAGAGGTCGGGTTCATCTCCGATTACAGCCAGCCGGAGACGCTCGACTACGTCATGGGCATGACCGCGCACGAGCTGGCGCATCAATGGTGGGCGCACCAGGTCCTCAGTGCAAACGTCGAAGGCGAGATGGTGCTGTCCGAAACGCTGGCCCAATATTCGGCGGGGCTGATCATGCAGAAGCTCCATGGCCAGGACCAGATCCGCCGCTATTTACAATATGAGCTCGACCGCTATCTCGACGGCCGCGTGTATTCGTCGAGGGACGAGGAACCGCTGGCGCGGGTCACCGGCCAGAACTACATCGGCTATCGCAAGGGCGCGATGGTGATGTATCTGCTGCAGAAGCGATTAGGGGAGCAGGCGGTCAATCGCGCATTGAGGAGTCTCGTGGCGCGCTACAAGTTCAAAGACGCGCCGTATCCCCGTACGGTCGAATTGATGGCCGCCCTGCGCGCGGAGGCGAAGACGGCGGAGGACCAGGCCCTCATTACGGACTTGTTCGAGCGGATCACGCTCTACGACCTGAAAGCCGGCCAGCCCACGGCGGTCAGGCGCGCCGACGGGAAATGGGACGTGACGCTGCCGGTGGAGGCGAAAAAGTTCTACGCCGACGGAAAACGCACCGAGACGGAGACGCCGCTCGCCGAGCGCATCGAGATCGGCCTCTTCACCGCCGAGCCGGGACGCCTCGCCTTCGATTCCAGGAACGTGATCCTCATGGAGCGCCACCCGATCCGCTCGGGACATCAGGTATTGAAATTCGTGACCGATCAAAAGCCCGCGTACGCGGGGGTCGATCCGTACAACTATTACATCGACCGGGATTCGGCGGATAACGTCTCGCCGGTGGGGTAGCGCCCTTCGGAACGCCGCCGTCTCGGCGGCGTTCCGGATTTCTTCACGGCATCAGCTCCTCCACCGCAATTGAAACTCCAGCTCGTGCTCCCCCTCCGCCACTTCGTGCTCGATGTTGAACACCGCCTCTCGCGGAACGCGCAGTGGTTCGCCTGCGACCTGGATCACGAACGGGTCGCCGGACTCCAGCGCGTCCGCGAGCCGGCGCAGCTTCGCGACGAACTGGCTTCGCGAATAGTGCTTTTCGATATCCCGATTTCGTACCATGCCGCCACCTTATCGTGAAACGTCTGTCCGCCCGCGCCGAATTCATTCTCGTCACGTTCGTCTGCTTCTCGTATGCGGCCGTGAACTCCGCCTCGATCCTGCTCTCGGGGATTCGCCACGTCGAGATCACGACCGGCGGGTTGCTCTGGAGCATCGTCATCGAGCTGGCGATCGTCGGAATCTTCGCGGCCATTCTCCGAGCTCGCGGCTGGCCGTTGCGGCAGCGCCTCGGCCTCGAATTCTCGTGGAAAGCGGCGGCCGCCGGGGTGCCGCTGTTCATCCTGTATCTCTTGCTGTACTACATCACGGCAACGTTCGTCCTGCTCGTCTTCCCGGCCGCGCGCCAGGTGTGGGTCTTCTCCTTCACCAATCACGCGCCCTTCGCCTTGATGCTTCTCTTCATCGTCGTCAATTCGATTTTCGAAGAAGTGACGGTCACGGGCTACGTGATCGAGGCCCTCGGCGCACAGGGCGCCGGCGTCGCGATCACCGCCAGCACGCTCCTGCGCTTCAGCTATCACCTCTATCAGGGTCCGCTCGCGTCGCTCAGCGTCATTCCACTGGGACTGCTCTTCGCCACGATGTTCTGGCGGTGGCGGAACCTCTGGCCCTTGATCGTGGCCCACACGATCGCCAATGTCGTCTTTTTCCTGTTGAATCCGCAAGGGGTCAGCGCGGCACGGTAAGACTCTTGTCGCTGACGCCGGTGACGCCGCTCTGCAGGTTCATCGGCAGGTGGCCGACGTCGCCGACGGAGATCACTTTGAAGCGGCCGTCGGGCTCGACGAGGATCTCGGTGATGCTGGCGTGGCCGATGGACATTTCCAGCCAGGCTTCGGGATCGACGCCCAGCGCGCGGACGACCATGGACCGGATGACATTGCCGTGCGCGACGAAGAGCTCTCGCCGGGCGGTGCCGGCCGCGGGCACGAAACGCTGCGCGAACAGCGCGTCGAATTGGGCCTTGCATTTGGCCATCGACTCCGCGCTCTCGTTTCTGATGGCCTCTTTCCGCCGCGTGGGCGGCGTGCACTCTTCGAGCTCGGGAACGAGCTGCAGCGATCCGTTCGACACGTCCGCCGCAATGACGCGCGCGGTCTCGTGTGCGCGAGTCAACGGACTGGAGAACACCGCGTCGAATTTCCCCATCGCCGCCAGGCGGCTCGCCGCCAGCTTCGCCTGCGCCACGCCGACCGGCGACAGCCCCGGCCCCGGCGAAGGATTGGCGGGATCGGCCTGATACGCGCCGTGGCGCACCAGCACAATGGTTCGGGCCATCGGAGGATTGGCGGCTGGTTGCGCAAACGCGCTGCTGGCGATGACCACAAAAAGAAAGAGACCGCGCTTCGTCATGGCCGTCAGTGTATCAACCGGTGCCGGCGCACGTTTCGCCGCAGTCCGGCCCAGAAGATGACGTAGTAGCCGAGGACCGCCGCGCCCGCGCCCATCGACCCCGCGGCGCCCGTGGATGCGAGCCACGACTCGCCGGCGGGCGTGGTCTGCCACGCATGCCAGACTCGCCAGAAGCCGTAGAGAATCCGCGCCGTGACGACGAGCGTGATGAGCAGGATCAGCCAGCGATTCGGCCGGTAGTGGAGCCCCTGCGGCGTGGGTTCCCAACGAGTGGTCGCCAGACCGAAAACGCCCAAAGCGAATCCGCACGCCAACCCGTAAAGCGTGTAGCGGAAGGCGTTCGGGATCCAGACATTGCTGACGGCCGCCGTCCCCAGGAGCAGGACCGACGAGATCAGAGTGGCGACCAGGTTGAGCGTGACCACCCAACCCCAGGCGCGACGCCGCCTCGAGCTCGCGCGAAAGCGAAGTGCGAGCGACAGCGGGAGCATGACCAGGGTGAAAACGATCAGGAGCGCGAGAACCGCCGCGACGGCAAGGAGAGGCACGGCTCCATTGGACCCGAATTCTGGCAAGATGGACACGGGTCCTTTAAAGGAGAGTGTTGCGATGAGCGGAAGCCGCCCCGTCGTCCTCAGCGATCGCCAGGGATTCGATCGCCGCTGGTTCGCGCCGAACCTCGAAGCGGTCTACGTCCCGACGCATGCGGATCAGGTAGCCGACTATCTGACGGCCGCGATCACGAATTACGGCCGCGACGTGAAGATCACCTCCGGGCGGCACTGCTACGAGAACTTCGTCTACAACGATGCCACGAAGGCGGTCATCGATATGTCGGCGTTGAATCAGGTGGGGTTCGATCCGGCGCGGAATGCGTATTTCGTCGATGCCGGCGCGGAGAATTGGACGGTCTATCGCACGCTGCTCAATGGCTTCAACAAGACGCTTCCCGCCGGCAGTTGCTATTCGGTCGGCGCGGGCGGGCATATCACCGGCGGCGGATATGGACTGCTGTCGCGGCTGCACGGCCTGACGGTCGATCACCTGAGCGCCGTGGACATCGTGACGTGGGACGGCGGACGCGCGACGCTGCGTCACGTTTCCGCCGGCAGCGCGTCGAGTGAGGAGCGGGATCTCTTCTGGGCCTTGTGCGGCGCGGGGTGCGGCAACTTCGGCGTCATCGTGCGCTACTACTTTGCGCAGCTGCCCGACGCGCCCGACAACGCCACGATCTGGACCGTCGGCGTGAACTGGTCCGCGGTGAATCAAGACACGTTCACCGATCTCCTCGCGCTCTACGGAGATCTGGTCCCGGAGATGCCGGACACCGACTTCAGTCTCCTGAAACTGAACCATGTCTCGAACGGTCAGCTCGGTCTGATCGTGCAGATCGTCTCGGGCCCGGACGTCGAGGAGCGCGAGCATCGGGAGCGGGCGGAGAGGCACGCGCGGCGCTGGAAAGAGGCGTTCGATCGCATCGCGCCGATCGTTGCGCTCGACAAGCCGCTCGGCGGACATCCCGGATACATGACCACCCAACCGGTCAGCGCCGCGCCGCAGCACACCACCTACCTCGAGGCGCTGCAAACGCTGAACGGCTCCGGGCCGAACCAGTTCGGAAAATACAAATCGGCGTACATGAAGAAGCCGTTTCCGCCGAACCAGGCCGCCGCGATTTACAAGTGGCTGAACATCACGCCGCCGGGACTTCCCGACAACGACATGAGTCAGTCCTTGCTGCAGGTCGACAGTTACGGCGGCGCGATCAACCGGCGCTCCTCAGAGTCGACCGCCGTTCCTCAGCGCAGCTCGTTCATGAAGCTGCAGTACCAGACCTACTGGCTCAACGCGTCCAACCCGGGCGAAGGTCACATGCCGCCTTACAGCGAACAGACCGAGAAGCACCTGCACTGGATCAACGAGTTTTATCGCGAGGTCTACGCCGACTACGGCGGCACGCCCGACCCCGCTCATGACAACACCGGCACCGTGGACGGCTGCTACTACAACTATTGCGACAACGTCCTCGGCACCCACGAGCGCGGAGACGTCGATCAGGCGCTGTGGCTCTACTTCCTCGACAACTTCCGCAAGAACGCGCGCAATCTGGTGAAGGTCAAGCAGCAGTGGGATCCCGAGGACCTTTTTCATCACGCGCAATCGATTCCGGTCCGGTGAATCCCTGTAACGCTTTGTCCCCTTCCTGCACTATGAGGCGGGAGGTTCCTCATGCGCCTGTTGCGGCTCGCGGTGTCGGTCGTTCTCATCGCCATGGCCTCGGTTGCTCGTGCCGGAAGCGGCACGATTGGCGACGGGCGGATCGACATCACCCTGAATTTCCGCTTCCCGCCGACAGAGCCGCAGCTCACGACCACGAAGAATCGCATTACGGCGATGAGCCACCTGCTGTTCGATGCGACCGAGGGACAGTTGCGCATCGGCACGGTGACGATTGGTTGTTCGAACATCGACTCCGACCTCGCGGACTTCTGGATCTACGCCGAGCCGATTCGATCCGGCTCTCCGGTCGGGCAACTCGCCGTCCTCGGCGCGCATATCAACCAGCACTTCGGCGAGGATGGAGGCGTCTGGGCCCACGAGTTCGGACATCTCGGCCTCGGTCTGTCCGACGAGTACACGCATGACCAGACATCCTGCGGCGCGTTCGGCTGGTGCATCGAAGAGAATCCGCCGGCGTTCGATGAGGTGAACCAGTGCCTCATGCAGCAGACGCCGGGTCTCACCTGGTCGGAGTTCTGCGTGGCGGACAATCACGATGATCTGCGTGGGGACAACACGGACTGTCTGGTCGCGCCGGCACCGGGTGGTGCGCCGTGCGCCGAGAATTGCGAGTCCTGGCACACCACGAATCTGCAATACGAGAACGCGCGCCAGCAGCCGAACTGCTGGCAGGCGCTGGCCGACTCGTTCGGCCTGACCATCCCGGATGGGCTGCCCGACGAGGCGGAGCCCGCGGGATGGTGCCGCCGGTCTTTTTTGTGACCTGCGGCGGGACGAATACGCTGATGCTGATCCTCGATGCCTCGGGCAGCATGGCTCGTCATCCCAACAGCGACGACGGAGAAGTCTGCGGCAACGGTCTCGACGACGACGGCGACAGCTTCACGGACGAGGCCGACGATTGCTCCGATCCGCGCGTCCGCTTCCTGCGCGCCGCCGGCCGCAGCGTTATCGAGCTCGCGAACGGCACCGGCGTTCGGGCCGGCATCATCACCTTCAACGAGACTCCGACGCTCCGCCAGGCGTTCCTCGACATTCCCGCGAACCTCGACACCCTGACGGACCACGTCGACGCCGTCACTCCGGGCGGCGACACCGCCATCGGCTCCGCTCTGCAGCTCGGCAAGACGACGTTCGATGACGACGCCGCGCCGAACGCCGGCAAGGCCGCCGTCATCATCACCGATGGTCAGAACACCGCCGGGCCGGCCCCCGACGTCGCCGTACCGGACTACGTCGCGGCCGGGATCCGCATCTACAGCATCTCCACCGGCGGCGCGTCCAGTGATTCCACGCTCACCGCGATCTCCAACAACACGCGCGGCCATCGCGTCGACGAGCCGGAAAGCCGCAGCCTCGTCACGGCCGTGGCGGAAATGTGGAGTCTCTACACGAACGGCGGCATCGTCGTGCCGAAGTCCCCGTATGCGATCAATCGCAACAATCAGGGCGAGAAACCGATTGAGCCGGGGACGCTCGTCCGGCCGTCGTCGTTTCCCGCCTCCGCATTCGTCGAATTCGACGTCGAGCCTCAGACGCGTGAAGTGACGGCGCTCCTGGCCGGCAACCTGAACGAGATGAACGCCTTCGGTGTTCGCGCGACGCTGCGCCGCCCGGACGGCGTCGTCGTTGATTCGGACGCGCCGCCCGCCGGCACGCGCGTGGTCTACGATCGCGACTTCACCTTCATTCGACTCCGCGATCCACTCCCGGGCCGCTGGCGGCTGACGATCTTCGCCCGTCCGGCGGCGGGAGCGGTGCAGACCGGCAACATGATCGTTCTCAGCGACAACCCGCAGACGCACCTCTTCGCGGACCTCGACAAATTCCTGGTCTCCAATCCGCTCGACCGGCTTCGTCTCACGCTGCTGCCGAGCTTCTTCACCGGCCTGCGCGACGTCGCGTGGGACGTCCGCGTGCGGCGCCCCGACGGTGCGGTGGTGCCGGTCGCCGTGATTCCCGACCCCGGCAAACCGCAGTACTACAGCGCAGCGATCGACGGCTTTCCGAATGCCGGAATGTACGAGATCGACATCGCGATGCGCAGCACGCCGGCGACGACGATCGATCCGGGCGAGCCGCGGCCGGGAACGAATCCGCCGAACGCGATGGCCGTGCCGCCGCTGGAACGCCACACGAAGCGCTTCTTCTTCGTGACCAGCGGTCCCGATGTGCCGGGCGGCGGCAAGCCGAAGGAGAGCGATGACTTCTGGTTCGGCTTCGCCGTCGGCTCCTCGCATCCGTTAGGCCGGCTGGACGACATCGCCGACGCGAACATCTACGCGAAAGTCGACGTCGAGCGCCTCATCGCACCGCGGACGCGCGCTCGCCTGACGCTCGGGCTCGCGCAATTCACACCGCAGCCGCACTTCACGCACCTCTCGCTCAACCTGCACCGCCTCTTTCCGCGGCCGAGCGGCGTCGACGCATTCGCGGAGATCGGTCCCGGCCTGTATCGCGACGGCGGCGGAACGACTCGCGCCGGCGCAAATCTCGGGGCCGGATTCCGTTTCGCGCTGACCGCGGCGAGCCGTCTCGAATTCGGCGCCGACTATCACGTTCTGGTCACAGACGGGCAAACGCACTTCCTGACGTGGCACCTCGGCGTTCTGTTCCGGTAAAATCCCGCCGTCCAAAATTGAAGTCCCACGGAGGCGTGGATGCGGGTGCTGCGGTTGGCAGTGCTGTGCTTGCTGGCGGGAGTCGTGTTCGCGGAAGCGAGCCCGATTCGTTCCGTCGGGCGCGGCGTGGCGGTCGTGTTCAGTCCCGACCTGAGCGTCGGGAACAACTGCGCATTCTACGAGCGCCTCGGCTTCGCCTGCTATGCGAGCGCGAGCTGGGAGACGGTGCTCGAAGACATCCGCTGCCGCAACGCATCGGCGAAGCCGGAGGACGCGATCTCGCTCGTCATCCTCGAGGCGCATGGGACGTACGGCAACGGCTTGAAACTGCAGACGAGCACCGCGAAAAAGGCGGGACGCTCGTATGCCGCGATCGGCGCGGTGACGGAGCGCCTCGCCGCCGCGGGCGTGCGCACCGCCGTCCTCGCGGCCTGCAACGCGCGTCGGCTGCTCCGTCCCGAGATCTACCACCAGCTCGATTCCACGCGGCTTTTTCTTCCGGCGACGCTCGGCATCCTGAACGGCGATGGGAAGCAGACCAACCTGCGATTGCTCACCCGCGCGGATAGCCACATCGAATCGCTCTCGATGGGCAACACCGGCGAGCTCTCGCCGTCCACGCTGCGCGCGCTCGATCTTCCGGAAGGTGAGGCCATGACGTTCGTCGTCTCCGACATGCTCGTCCAACTCGTCACCCGCGACCCCTCCCTCGACCTCCGCCCCGCGACGCCGGTCAAGCAGCTCAAGCTCGTCACCCCGGAAGACCAGTACGCGGATGATCTCTTCGCGCGCTTCGTCGCACACCTGGACCGGCTGTCGACCGAAGACGCCGCGCCCGCGCCGCTGGTCGCTTCGCTCTCGCGATAACCAGTGGAGGACAGGCACTCCTGCCTGTCCTTGTTTTCTTTTCGAAAAAGGGACCGATGGACAGGCAGGAGTGCCTGTCCTCCACCTGCCACTCCCGGACATTTGTCCGCGGACAGCTGTCAACCGGACGCGTACGCGGACACGCTAACTCGCTGAAAACACAGCGTCCGATCATGGCACCTCCGTTGCGCAAGAGCAGCGGCGAACATGATCCAGGACACCTCTTCGATGGACCGCCAGGTCGTGGCCGCACGGCCGCGGAAGACGCTCTACCTCGCCATCGGCGGCGCTGCAGTGCTCATTCTCCTCGCCATTTTCTTTCCCGCGATTCGCCGCGTGATGCGCGCCGAGACGTCGGTCGACTCCACGGGCGTCCGCTTCGGCGTCGTGACGCGCGGCGACTTGATGCGCGATCTCTCCGTGCAGGGCCGCGTCGTCGCGTCGCTGCATCCGACGCTCTTCAGCTCCGGCCCCGGCATCGTCTCGATCCGCATGAAGGCGGGCGCGCAGGCGAAGCGCGGCGACGTCCTCGCGACCATCGACAGCAAGGAACTGACGACCGCGCTCGAACAGGCGCGCGCGAGTCTCGTCTCGATGCGCGGGGAATTCGAGCGGCAAAAGATCGCCGGGCGCCAGTCGCAGCTGCGCTCGCAGCAGCAGGTCGATCTGCTCTCGCTGCGCTCCGAGGCCGCGAAGCGCGCGCTGGATCGAAACCAGAGAATGTTCGGCGAAGGGCTGAGCAACAAAGCCGATCTCGAAGGAGCGCAGGACAACGTGCGCACGTCGCAGATGGAGCTCGAGCAGGCGAAGAAAGAGCTCGAGCTCTCGCGGGAAACGTTGTCGTTCGATTTACAGACGCGCGAGCAGATGTACCTGCGGCAGCAGTCCGTCACGGACGATCTCGTGAAACGCGTCGAGGAGCTGACGATCCGCGCGCCGTTCGACGGCATGGTGGCCTCGGTGATGGTGCAGGACCGCGACGCGGTCGCGGCACAGCAACCGATCGTGACGGTGGTGAACCTCTCCTCCCTCGAACTGGAGATTGCCCTCCCCGAGGAGTACGGAGGGGAGACCGACATCGGCACCCCGGCGACCATCTCCTTCAACGGCCGTGAGTACCAGGGGAGGGTCACGGCCATCTCGCCGGAAGTCGCGAACAGTCAGGTCGCGGCCACGGTCGCCTTCGTCGAGCAACCGGTGGGCCTGAAGCAGAACCAGCGCCTCACCACGCGGCTCGTCTTCGAGTCGAAGAAGAACGTGCTGAAGGTGGCGCGCGGATCGTTCGTCGACTCCGGCGGTGGGCGCGAGGCCTACGTCGTCGACGGAAAACTCGCCACGCGCCGACCCATCGAATTGGGCGCGACGAGCGTCAATGAAGTGGAGATCACCCGCGGGCTGCAGGCCGGTGAGCGAATCATCGTTTCGGATACGACCGCGTTCAGGAACGCGAAGACGGTTTTGTTGAGATAGGGGAGACGCACATGCTCGAAATGAAAAACATCAAGAAGATCTATCGCACCGACACGATCGAGACACACGCGCTCGAAAACTTCTCGCTGCGCGTCGACGACGGCGAGTTCGTGTCGGTGATGGGGCCGTCGGGATCGGGGAAGACGACCTTTCTCAACGTCGCCGGGCTGCTCGACACGTTCGAGTCCGGCACGTACATCCTCGACGGCAAGGACGTCAGCCGTCTCTCCGACAGCGAGATGTCGCGCATCCGCAATCGCGCCATCGGCTTCGTCTTTCAGTCCTTCAACCTGATTCCCGACCTCAACGTCTTCGACAACGTCGACGTGCCGCTTCGCTACCGCGGCCTCGGCGCCGCCGACCGCAAGCAGCGCATCGAGCGCTCGCTCGAAATGGTCGGCCTCTCGTCGCGCGCGAAGCACCTGCCGTCGCAGCTTTCCGGCGGACAGCAGCAGCGCGTGGCCATCGCCCGCGTCCTGGCCGGCGATCCGAAATTCATCCTCGCCGACGAGCCGACCGGCAACCTCGACTCGCTCATGGCCCGCGAGATCATGGACCTGCTCGATCGCATCAACGCCGCCGGCACGACGATCGTCATGGTCACGCACAGCCCCGAATGCGCCGTGCGCGCGCAGCGGCAGATTCACGTGCTCGACGGACGCGTCGTCGATCTCGAAACGCCGCGCATCTCGCTCACGCGCAACGAAGTGAGCGCCGGCATCGCGTCGACATTGGGCTAGTGGAGCGGCGGGCTTCAGCCCGCCGAACGGGGCCGGCGGGCTGAAGCCCGCCGCTCCATACGGAGAACAACACATGCTGCTCTACAACATCCGCATCGGCATCAAGAGCCTCCGCCGCAATCCGATCCTGACGACGCTGCTCATCGCGGCGATCGCCCTCGGCATCTGCGTCTCCACCACCTTCATCGCCCTGCGCCACATTTACGAGCAGGATCCGCTGCCGGGCAAGAGCGACAAGATGTTCTACGTTCGCCTCGACGCGTGGGATCCGGCGCGCGCGTACAACGCCGACGATCCGAAGTCGATGCCGAACATGCTCACGTACCGCGACATGCGCGCGCTGATGCAGTCGAACATCCCGACGCACCAGGCGGGGATGTACGTGGCCAGGATGTTCGCGCATCCCGACCCGAAAGTCGGCCGCCCGTTCCGCGCCTTCATCCGCATGACCTTCAGCGACTTCTTCACGATGTTCAACGTCCCGTTCCAGTACGGCTCGGGATGGGACAAGGCCGCGGACGCGAAGCCGGAACAGGTCGTGGTCATCGATCAGGAGATGAACCAGAAGCTCTTCGGCGGCGGCAACAACGTCGGCCGGACGATCCGCTTCGATGACCGCAATTACAAAGTCGTCGGCATCATCGGCGACTGGAAACCGTCGTTCCGCTACTTCGATCTCAACGGCGGAACGCAGCCGCTGGAAGGCGTGTACATGCCGTTCAACCTGACGCCGGTGCTGCAGCTCAACACCGCCGCGAACAGCGACGGCTGGAAGAATCAGGCCGACAACACGTACGAGTCGTTCCTGCAGTCGGAGCAGACCTGGGTCGAGTACTGGGCCGAGCTGCCGACGGCCGAGAAGCAGCAGGCCTTCACCGACTACATCACGAACTACATCGGCGATCAGAAGAAGATCGGCCGTTTCGGGCGGCCGCTGAACTTCGCCGTGACGAACATCCAGCAGACGTTCGAGGCGTTTCAGATCGTGCCGCCGAGCGTGAAGTCGATGAGCATCGTGTCGCTGCTCTTCCTCATCGTCTGCTCGCTGAATCTCGTCGGCCTGCTGCTCGGCAAGTTCCTGGCCCGCATCCCGGAGATCTCGGTGCGGCGCGCCCTCGGCGCGAGCAAGCTCCAGGTCTTCTGGCAGCACGTCGTCGAATGCGAGCTGGTGGGCATCCTCGGCGGAGCCATCGGCCTCGCGCTGTCGCTCGGCACGCTGAAGCTCATCGCCAAGATGACGCCGCAGAACACCATCGCCGTCGGTCTCGACAGCGAGATGGTGCTGGTCTCGATTTTCCTGTCGCTCGTCGCCGGCCTGCTGGCCGGCATCTATCCGTCCTGGCGCGTCTGCTCGGTCGCGCCGGCGATGCAGTTGAAAGTTCAGTAGGAGGACATCATGCCGATCGGACCGATTCTTCGCGCGATGAAGCACAACCGCACGCGCTTCGTCCTCATCGTTCTCGAAATCGCCATCACCCTGGCCATCGTCACGAACGCCGTCAACATGATCCTCGCGCAGCGCGCGCAGATGCTGAAGACGTCGGGATTCGATGACGAAAACATGCTGCGCATCTCGGCCACGCCGTTCGCGCCGGAGTTCAAGGAAGACGGCTACGTCGAGAACGTCGTCAACGCCGACATGCGCGCGATCCGCGCCGTGCCCGGCGTGAAGAGCGTCACCGTCACCGGCTTCCTGCCGTGGCAGGGCGGCGGCAGCTCCGGCCTGTTCAAGGCGGACGGATATCCCGACAAGTTTCAGGCGCAGTTCTATGGAGCGCGCGGGGACCTCCTCGGCACGATCGGCGGGAAGCTGAAGGCCGGCCGCATGTTCCGCGAGAACGACACGCCCGTCGATCCGAACGAGTCGACGACCGTCACGATCATCAGCAGCGAGCTGGCGAAGAAGCTGTGGGGCGACGCCAATCCGATCGGACGCGTGATCACCGGCGCCGAGGGCGAGCGCCCGCGCACCGTGGTCGGCGTCATCGATCAGTTCTACAACCCGTACGCGTGGAACATCGGCGATTACGTGATCTTCACGCCCGGCCGTTCCTATGACGGCGGCGGTTCGTCGTACCTCGTGCGCACGGAGCCCGGCGCCCTGAAAGCGGTAGCCGATGCCCTGGAGCCGGCGCTGGTGAAAGTGAACGGCGGCCGCGTCTTCCGCAGCATCACCGTCCCGCAGATCAAGGAAAACTTTTTTTCGGGGAACAACCTCGTCATCCGCGCGATGGGCGCCGTGATCGTGGTGCTGGT
>DATFHJ010000362.1:0-16621 GCA_035248585.1 Thermoanaerobaculia bacterium | reverse complement strand
CGGGCCAGTTCACCGGGCGTCCGTCCCGCTCGGACCAGCCGCACCATCTGCTCCTGCAGCTCTGTTGAATATCGTTGTCGCTTTCCCATCGTGGACTCCTCTCAACATCCTCAGGTGTCCACGAAACCGGGTCAACTCCATCTCGTCATAAGCGGCACGCTGGTAGCG
Organism: Thermoanaerobaculia bacterium; assembly: GCA_035248585.1. GTDB lineage: Bacteria > Acidobacteriota > Thermoanaerobaculia > Gp7-AA8 > Gp7-AA8 > QHVT01. Next base: position 16,453 of record DATFHJ010000362.1, on the reverse strand, counting down.
AGAGCGGATTCATAACGACGGAGGTTCTGCTTTAGTCGAGACGTAAGCAACGTCTCAAGCAGATGTTCAAGTCGTACTTCGCAAGATACAAAAGCCCTGGACTCGCGAAGATCTGCTGGTATATCGCTTCGCGTTAAGCTGTGCGGCCGGGGCCTACGTGCCGAAGCTGACGCGGCACGCCGCTTGCCGCATGTGAGTCGACGCGATGCGGGCGGCGTGCCGCCGCCCGCTCTTGTGAGTTGACGAGGCGGTTCACCGCCGGGCCGAAGCCGGGCCGCATCAGCTTCTACGCGGAGTTGGGCGGCGCGCTTTAAACGTATTGCTCGGATAACTAAGGATTATCCGGTGCAAACTTCATGAATGATGACTTACGAGGAGTTCGAATTCGAACCGACTGCACCTCATGTGTGAACAAGTGTTGCAGCAAACCTTACAACTGGGTCTACCTCACGCAGGACGAGATTACAGCGCTGAGCGAAGCGAGCCGTAAGCCGGAACCAGAATTCGTGACGACAAGGCGTAGCACTGCGAGCGGTTTGACTTTGCGTACTCTCAATCTGCCTTGTCAGTTTCTAGCGGTAGACGGTTCGTGCAGCGTGTACGGGAATCGTCCGCTGATTTGTCGACTGTTCCCGTTCTATCCCGATCCCCTTGTCGAGGTGGTGTCGCTCTTGCCGATTGAGTGTGACGTCCGCCTTAAGTTCGTTGATCCGGTATCGCCGGAAGGTTGGTCCGTCAACGATTACGACGAGATGATACAAAAGTGGATTCAGACCATCTGGGATGAGGCGAGACACTAGGCTAGGCGCTGGTTCGCGTTGAACGGCTTCGCCTCGGGACTACCATAAAGGACCGCCGATGCCCATGTGAGATCCGTCCACTCACTTGAACGCGCCAACGCTGCTCGCGAGCGTCGCAAGGATTCGCCGATTGAAAAACCTTCACGGAGCGTTTGATAGAAGGTGATTGCGAATTGTGTTGCAGCCTCGTCTGCGACCGGAATCAAATAGCCTACGTACGCAGCGACGCCGGCGAAGAGAAAGGTTCGCCCAAGGCCGCGGATGAGAGAGGAGTATGTCTCGGCCCGGGTCGTCTCAGCTGCCGACCAACAGGCGTTCAGAAATACCAATTGAGGTGCGACTTTATCGAGGAATCCGGTGATCTCGAACGCGCGTACGACGCCGTCGTGGAAGACCAGACAGCTTTCATCAGGATTCTCCGTGTCGCTCGTAGCATGCCCAGCGTAATGGACAATATCGTATCCCTCGAGCCCAAGGAGAAAATCACGACGGGTGATGGATCGGCCAGAGATGTGCGTTACGTCAACCGAGTCACGCAGCAGTGACGCCAACTCACTACCTTCGCGCTCTGCGCCCGGCAGATTGTCCGTCGGATCACTGACTATGAGCATCTTGACCAACTTGCGCTTCGGCGGCTCTCGTAGAGGGATGGTCTCTTCCGAGTAGATACGCCGCGCGATTGCGTACTTCAGGCAAAGGAACTCTTCGCCGTCGTGCAAGATCTCCCATGGCAGATCGATCAACTGTTCATCAATTGTCAATCGAACGTGGTCGACACGCCACGACTCAAGTACGTCGCGTGTTTTGCGTGGTAGTAGGTGGCCATAGGCATACCTTCCGAGTTGCGTAAGTTGGGTCCGGAGGTTATCCCGATTACCTGGCGTAGCTTGGATTTCTTCAGTCGCACGAAGTCGTACGCCCAAATTGACGAGGTGCCGTTGGCTATTGCGTAACTCGTCGCGGACGGTAGAAGCCAACTTGAATCGTTCGGCCGGGATGACGCCAGTGGCTGCTCCCGCTTCGAATGTAACTCGAAGCGCACCATCCTCGCGAACTGCGGTGACGCTTCCGGTGCGCGGTGCGGCGACATCGACCAGCGGAATCGTGAGCAGTCTTGCAAGAGCGAGGATCGACATGGCCGTGTCGTCCACCTCCGCAACATGCAGCCAACTGCCGCTTTCCTTCTGGTGATCGAGAAACCAATCTGCCGCACGCGTGATTATGTCCTGTCGATCGAAATTGGAATCCAGCAAACCAATCAACGCGTGCGCATTCGACCAAGCTGCAGAAGTCCATATTCCATGCTCGAGAACGTCTGCCGCGAGCCATTGAGTCGCCCGCTCTGCGGCCGCACCGAATTTGAAGTCCCGCGATCGAAGCATGGAGAACAGTGCAGCAAATACCCCCGTGAAGTGCGGCGCGATCACACGGCCGTCCGTAGATTGCAGCGACATCAACCAATCTATTGCTGCCGGTGACCGGTTTGCGAACGCGACAGGATCTGCTTGCCGTAGAAGATCGAGTGCAATCATCGTCTCGAACGGCTCGCCGTACCAAAACCCGCGAATTTCATCTTGAGTAGCTGCCACGAAGGACACAGCACGCTTGATGGCAGAATCATCATTTCCGGCACCGGCATCAAGGAGCGCTTGTGCGGCCCAGGCCGTGTCCCAGATCTCGGCGTTCCACGAGCCATTTGGTGCTTGCGAGCGCCGCAGACGGTTGTTCAAGCGTTGAACTGTAAGTGACGATGGGTTCCGCTCCGCAGCCACCAAAGCACTAATCGTAATCGCCACATCACGATCATCACCACAGTCGTCAGCGCTTTCGCGCAGCCATGCGACGGCTAGCTGCACTGATCGCACGAGTGCAGGAACCCTCTGAGCGGAGATAGTCATCGGATAATCCTTAGTTATCGTACTTGGTTTGGGGTGTTTGCGGATCCACCACTTGAGGAGTGACCGAACTCGCCGGTTCCCTACCCTCCGCCTCGCCCCGCGCTTCCCCTGCGTCCGCCCAACGCTTCGCGTTAAGCTGTGCGGCCGGGGCCTTCGTGCCGAAGCCGACGCGGCATGACGCCCGCGTTGGTCGTGCGCCGCTTCGCAGGCGCGCCGCGAGGCGGCGCGCGATCAACGATGCGGGCGGCATGCCGCCCGCCACACTAGTGAGTTGACTAGGCGGCTCGGCTGCCGGGCCTGCGCCGGGCCGCATCAGCTTCTACGCGGAGTTAGGCGCCACGTCTCTCGTTGACTGTTTTCAGCTCAGGCCACGATTCTACAGACCTTGTTTCGCCGCCATCCCTGATAGTCGATTTTTAGAATGGCCCCGCGACGGTCAGACCGCGTATTTCAGCAAGTCGAGGCGCCTTTCGCTGAAGAAGGGACAGCCTTATGATCACTGTATTTGGTTTCAATGACATCGGGCGCCGGTTATTGTTTATTGCCATCCCCGTCTACCAAAGAGGGGAGCATTCCTATTTTCTCGCATTTACGCCGCCCGACACGTGCCCCTGCCTGATCCGCTTCTGAAACGTTTCTAGTTTCGCCGGGGCTATGTAGACATATTCGACGATCGCACGAAAGAACTCATCGATCGCCCACGTCATCGGAACCGTTATTTCGTCTGGAGCCTCGTGTGCGGCCGTATTGCCGAGCGTTCTGAGCACGTCTGTCATCTTGGCGAGCGTGGACGGGATGTCCCCTCGCTCCTGCAGCATTCGGAGCCGATGATAGAGATCGCCTTCTTTACCCTTAGGCTTATGAATGCCTCGGTCGTCGCAGATTGCTTCCAGCGATTTACGAATGAGAATCGCAAACGCCAGCGGCGCATCAAATTTGCACTTGGCTGCTTGAGCATAAATCTGGTGTATGGCGACCGGAACTTCGTGGCCAAGCGCCACTGGCTTTGGATAAACCAAAGGCGGCCAGTCTCCTCCAATTTCGTCAGGATCAATTCCGTCATAAAGAAGCGGCGCATCGCACGTTTCGCATACACAGAAGTACGCTAAAAGGTCGGGACCCTCGCGGTGACTTGTACCGTCCTCGCGATACCACGTGGATATGTAGCGATGCTCATGAATGACTCGCTGCGGAGCGGTGTTTCCGCAGCTAGGGCAAAAGGCGACTCGCCTTGGCGTAGCTTGATCAGCTCTTTCTATCATACTCGGCTTTAGAGCATACAGGGTTGCCATTACACTCGCCACTAGTGCATTTGTGATGCAGAGGGATTGAGCATCAGCCTCTCGAAGAAACCGCGTACGGCGAATACAATGGGCTCGTCGGCTTTGTTGTGTGCGCCTAACTCGTAGATATACCGACAGATCGTCGATTTTCCGCGTCAGCTCCGTTCCGTTTTCAATATGGAGTATGCTCATCGAATCCCCGAACCGATGCCCCAAACGCGGCCCTTCTCGATCCCAAGTCGAGTAAGGCCAAACCACTTCATCCAAGTACGGACCCGCAACAGTCACTTTCTCGTATGCGGGATCATCTCCGGAAGCGAATAGAGTGGATACCGAGTTCTGATAACCCATTTCGCCAAGTTGTCGTCGCTACGCACTCGCCGGCCTTCGTACAGCTTCAAAGTCCTGATGATCTGCTCTTTGCGATTGCAGCGCGGGTGTGAACAAAGACAGGTAAAGCCGCGAAGCGCATCTCCACGAGTTGCGAGCGCCGAAGGTGGTCGGCTGTGGTATGTCCGAGAATCGCCACCGGATCGCGACGCAAGGGCCGGCGTCGGGCGATGTTTATCGTGGCGCATCCATATGCGCCCGTGCGAATATGAGTGCGTGATGCGCGCCATCGTCAGCGAAGGAATCGGGACGGGACTGCTCGTCGCGGCGGTGGTCGGGTCGGGGATCATGGGGGAGCGGCTGGCGGGCGGAAACCTGGCCCTCGCGTTGCTGGCGAACAGCCTCGCCACGGGTGCGGTGCTGATCACGCTGATCTTTACCTTCGGGCCGATCTCCGGCGCGCATTTCAATCCGGCCGTGTCCATCGCTGCGGCCATCGAGGGAGGCTTCGCGTGGCGCAGGGTCCCTGGCTACGTGGCCGCGCAGTTCGCGGGCGCGATCGGCGGCGTGATGGCTGCCCACGTCATGTTCCAGCTGCCGCTGGTGATGCTGTCGAAGCACAGCCGCATCGGATTCGCCCAGCTCTTCAGCGAGTTCCTGGCGACGTTCGGGCTGCTGGTCGTGGTGCATGGCACGGGCAAGCGTGCGGCCGTCGTTCCCCTCACCGTGGCCGCGTACATCACCGCCGCGTATTGGTTCACGTCGAGCACCAGCTTCGCGAATCCCGCCGTGACGGTGGCGCGCGGACTGACCGATACGTTCTCGGGAATCGCCCCCACCGGCATTCCGGGGTTCGTCGCGGCGCAGCTCCTCGGCGCGCTTGCCGCAACACTGCTTTTCCGATGGATCGGCAACGACGAATGAAAAAGCGAGTTCTCTTCCTCTGCACGCACAACTCCGCCCGCAGTCAGATGGCCGAGGGGTGGCTCCGCCACATGGCTGGAGATGCGTTCGAGGTCTTCAGCGCCGGAACCGAGCGCACGCGCGTCCAACCGCTTGCGATCGAAGTGATGCGCGAGGCCGGCATCGACATCAGCGGCCATCGTTCCAAGACCCTCGACGAATTCAGCGGTCAGACGTTCGACTACGTCATCACGGTCTGCGATGGCGCGAACGAGAGTTGCCCCATCTTTCCCGGTGCGGCGGAGCGGATTCACTGGAGCTTCGACGATCCGGCTGCGGCTGATTCCGGGGAGCCGAAGCTGCACGCATTCCGCACCGTCCGCGACGCGATCGAGCAGCGCCTGCGGATGTTCCTGAGCCGTGGAGACGGCTCAGGAACATAACCGTCCCTCACGCCGTCGCTGCGCTCCCTCCGCACGCCCCCGCCGTCGTGCAGCACGACGTCGCGGCCGCGGTTTCCGGCAGGTTGTCCTTCAGCACCACGAACGCTTCCCACTCGTTGCCGTCCGGGTCGTGCACCCAGGTCTTGTCCTGCGTGGCGTAGCAGCAGTCCGTCTTCATCTCGTCGCGCGTGACGAGGCCGGCGTCGGCCCAGCGCGTGCGGATCGCCAGGACGTCCTCGGTCGAGCTGACCTGCAGGCCGAGGTGCGAGAGCGCGCCGGGCTCGGAGAGGGCGGGCACTTCGTTGAGGGCGAGGTTGAGCGGCGGATTCTGTACGTCGAACTTCGCGTAGCCGGTGCGGACCTTCGACGGCTCGATGCCGAGCATCTTCCGGTAGAAGTCGATGCTGCGCTCGACGTTGCGGACGTTGATCGAAACGTGGGCCTTGAGAACCTGGACATCTGATGGCATGATCATCTCCTCATATTCGTTACAGCGAATGTGAACGGGAAGATAAGTCCGAGTATTACATCTGTCAAGGCGAATATGAAGAAAACGACCGCCGAAGCATTGGAAGAGCTGTTTCAGGCGTTGGGAGACCGCACCCGCCTGCGGCTGCTCAACCTCATGGCCGGGGGAGAGGTGTGCGTCTGCTTCTTCGTCGAGGTGCTGGACGAGCCGCAGCCGAAGATCTCGCGGCACCTGGCCTACCTGCGAAGCGCGGGGCTGGTGAGCACGTCGCGCGCGGGCAAGTGGATCAGCTACGCCATCGCGCCGCCGGAGAATCCGACGGTCCGCGCCGCGTTCGAGGCCGTCCTGGCGACGCTGAAAGACGACCGGGAGCTGCAGCGCGATCGTGCCGCGCTGGCTCGCGCTTGCTGCTCGCCGCGCGTTCCCGATCAGCTCCGACGCGCGCCCCGGCCGGCGATGACTGTAACCGAACGTTGATGAGGAGCCGTCACGGCAGCTGCGTCCCGCGCCTAGAGCTAGCGAAAGGACGCACCTCATGTCCCGTCTTCTCCTGATCGTTGCCTGTTTTTCAACCATGACCGCGGCCCACGCGGAGACGCGGACCCTCGCCAGGGGCCCGCTCGATCACTATCGGCGGCTCGCGGCTTTGAGCGGCGCGCCGCGCGGCGAGCCGCACGGAATCGATCGCCAGCAGTTCTCGCTCGCCGCGATGAGCGCCGGCTATCTGAAGGTGATCGACGTCAAGCCGACGTACCTCGACCTGCCGCCGACGGCGTTTCCGCTGCCGGAGTTCCCGGCGAACAGTTCGCGGCAGACCCGCGCGGAGCTCGATCATCTGCTCGAGCTGCAGGCGAGGCGCACACCCGAGGAGATCGAGTACAGCCAACAACTCGCCGGCGTTTACTACCGGCTCAGCGTTCGTCCGGGTGACGCGGACTGGCCGCGCATGCGGCAGAACCTCTTTCACATGGGCCACCAGCTCGGCGCGTGGTTCGGCCCGGACTCGCTGCCCGTCACCGCCGACTTCATGGCCCGCGTCTGGTCCGACGCGAGCTATTACCTCTGGGCGGCGAAGTTCCGCTTCAATCGCGTGCGGCCTTACACGATCGAGCCGCGCCTGCAGAACCTGGAGACGCCGAACTTTCCGGCGTATCCGAGCGGCCACTCCAGTAACTCGTGGGTCGCGGCGTACGTCTACGAGCTATTGCTGCCGGAGCAGCGCGACCTCTTCATGCAGAACGCCCGGGACATGGCCTACTCGCGCGAGATCCTCGGCGTGCACTACGCGAGCGACTCCGAGTCGGGACGGGTCTTCGCCCGCCAGTTCGTCGATCGCCTGAAGCAGGAGCCGGCGTTCCGGAAAGACCTCGAGGCGGCGCGGCAGGAGATTCAGAAAGTGATGGCGGCGTCCGCACGGTGATTCTCGACGCGTATGCACGCGCGGAGCTGCAGCGCGAGCTGACCCGGCTCGCGGACGGCGATCGAGAGGCGTTCGAGCCCGCGTTCGCGCGCCTCTGGCCCGTCGTGCATGCGCTGGCGTCGCGCTACCTGCCGGCGATCGACGTCGACGACGCCGCGCAGAACGCGCTCCTGAAACTCTTCGAGCGTGCCACGGAGTTCGATCCGGAACGCGATGCGGTGGCATGGGCGGTCGGAATCGCGATGTGGGAAATCCGCACGGTGCGCCGCCGCGCGTGGCGGCGGCGCGACACGAGCGGTCTGGAGGAAGCAGCAGACGTGCTGCTGCACACGGTCAACCCGGAAGAGCGAGCGATCGCCGCCAACCTCGCGGCGGCGATCGGCCAGACGCTGGCGACACTGAGTCCTGAAGACCGCGACGCGCTCCTGCGCTACGCGCGCGACGAACGGACGGTCGGCGCGGGCTTTCGCAAACGGCTGCAGCGTGCGCGCGCGCGGATGCGCGCGGCGTGGAGGCTCCGGCATGAATGACGCGATGCTTCTGACGGCGGCCCGCCATGCTTACGAGCGCGGGCGAATGAAGAAAGGCGTGCGCCGCGCGCTGCTCGTCGTTCCCGTCACGCTCCTGCCGCTCTCCGCTTGCATGGCAGCGGGCCGCGGCCCGCTGATGCTCTCCGTCAGCGCCGCCGTCGCGGCATTGATGATTCTCTGCCACTGGCGCGGACAGGACTTCGCGCGCGGCGCGAACGTCGGCCTGATCGCCGGCCTCAGTCCGCTGCTGCTGCCGGTGATGACGAGCTGGATCACTCCGGTCTGCTCGACGCTCCTCTGCGGCCTGCTGCCCGCGGCCTCGATCGCCGGCGGATTCGTCGCCGCGCTCTGCCTCGCCGGAGGAAGCCTCGGCGAACGGCCGGGCTCGGGATTCTGGCTCGCCGCCGTGAGCGTGACCGTCACGCTCGGCGTCGCCGGATGCCTGCACGTCGGCCTCGCCGGACTCGCCGGCATGGCCCTCGGACTCGCGGTGGGGACGCTTCCGGTGCTGGCGGCGTACGCATTCAAGGTACGGTGACGCGCGCGCTACGTCTCTTCGACGATCACCCGCAGCTGCACTCCACGCATCCGTGCTCGGCGCACGTACCACACGAAGCTTTGACCTGTTTGCGGAGCGCTTCGCGCGCGCGAAAGACGCGGACGCCGGCATGGTTCGCCGAAATCCCTGCTTCGTTCGCGTAGGAGGTCACCGGGAGGCCGTCGATGTCGATGCGCCGGATCGCGTTCGCATACTCCGGTTTCAGCGCCCCGCTCAGCCGGGTGACGCACGCGCAGATCGCGCCGCGAATCTCCGGGGGCGGCTCGACGGCTCCTTCCATCTCCGCCGCGAGCGCCTCGAGCGCTTTCGTTCGCACGCCCGAGCGCCGGTAATGATCGATCACCGCATTCCGGAGCATCCGGTAGAACCAGGCCACGGCCGACTGCTCCTCGCGCAACGCATCCGCTTTCTCGATGCTCTTCACGAACGCATCCTGAAGGATGTCTTCGGCGAGCTCGCGGTTTCCCAGCCTCCGCTCCAGGAACTGGAGGAACTGACGATGGTTGTCGACCAGGAGAGCCGCGGTTTCTGAGGTCATCGGTTCTCGTCAGGCGGCCTTGGCGGCCAGGTCGAACGGGGAAGGGATGACGAACAGCTCGCCCTGCATCAGCACCGACGGCGGCAGACCGAACATCTGGTGAAACGTACGCGTGAGGTGAGCGGCATCCGCGAAGTCGGAGGCCTGCGCCGCCGCGGTCAGCGTCCGCTCCCGGGCGATCGTCATCATCGCCCTCGTCACCTTGCGCCAGAGGATGTAGCGCCGGAACGCGAGGCCGACCTGTTGCTTGAACAGATGCTGGAACCGGGTCGGCGAGAGGAACACGCTCGCGGCCGCGCGCTCGAGCGGCAGGCGCAAGTCCGTGGACGACGCGATCATGTCCAGCACCCTGGTGATGCGAGGATCGGGACGCCGCACCGGCGGTGCTCCGGCACAGAGCGATTCGGCGATGTACCGGACCAGTGCTCCGGCATCCATGCTCTCCAGCGGGCTCTCGCAGAATCTGCGGAGGGCATCGGCAGCCGGCAGCACGCGCGAATCGGGGACGATCGTCACCCGGTTCGCGATCGTCGACCGCAGCCAGATTCCTTCGAGGGAATCGGGATCGACGAACAGCATCGCGCCGTACGAGCCCTGCCCTGAATAGCTGTGGACGACGTTCGGGGGCACGATGATCCCCCGGGCGGACCGCCATTCTTTGCCCTCTTCGGCGATTCCCGCTTCCCCGTCCATCGTGATGACGACCTGAATCGCGTGATGGGAATGCGGCGGCACGACTCCCTCGCTGCCGGCGATGAGGAGGAAGCCGCCGTCCCACAGGTACCACCGCGGCGGCGCGGTCCACGAAGGATCGTTCATTCCGCGGAGAGGATAGCCGGTTTGTTCAAGAGATCCGACCGTTCCATTCAATCGTCCGGACGAGGCGCTGCCTATCTTGGGCTCATCGAATGATGAGGAGAAAGAACATGGCAAATCGGAATGGAATCATCGTGGCGGTGCTCCTGGTGATGGGCAGTCTCGCCGCATGCAAAAGCGTCCCCGCGCAGAGCGAATTCGGTCTCGGACCTCGCACCTCCGCGCAGGGGCTCTACACGGCTACGCTGCACCCGGCGGAGTCGCTGAAACCGCGAAAACTGCAGACGATCGAAGTCACCCTGAAGGATGCGAAGGGCCAGACCGTCGACGGCGCGGCCATCACCGTCGACGGCGGGATGCCGCAGCACGGCCACGGTCTCCCCACCCGGCCGCGCGTGACGAAGGCTCTCGGCGGCGGCGTGTACGTGATCGAAGGCGTCCGCTTCAACATGGGTGGCTGGTGGGAATTCAAGCTCGCCATCGGCGGCACCGCGGGCACCGACACCGTGACGTTCAATCTCTCGCTCTGAGGCGATGCCATGAAAAAAATCGTCGCCGTCTCTCTCCTCACCGCCGTCGTGGCCTCCATCGCCAGCGGCGGTGCGTGGACCCGGGCGCAGGTGGACCAGTTGCGCTCCCTCTCCCTCGCCGCGCTCGACCCGCTCCCCGCCGATCCGACGAATCGCGTCGCCGACGATCCTGCCGCGGCAAGCCTCGGCCACGAGCTTTTCTTCGATCCGCGGCTGAGCGCGAACGGGAACGTCTCGTGCGCCTCCTGCCATCAACCCGATCGCGAGTTTCAGGACGGGACGGCGCTCGCGCATGGAGTGGGCACGACGAACCGCCGCACGATGCCGGTCGCCGGCACCGCGTACGCCCCGTTCCTCTTCTGGGACGGGCGCAAAGACAGCCAGTGGGCGCAGGCCCTCGGCCCTCTGGAGAGTCCGGTGGAGCACGGCGGGACGCGCGAACAGTACGCCCGCGTGATCGCCGCGAGCTACCGCGCGGAGTACGAGCCGCTCTTCGGACCGATGCCGGATCTGGCGCAGCGCGACGGCGTGACCGCCGTCTTCGTCAACATCGGCAAGTCGATCGCCGCCTACGAACGGCGGCTTCAACACGCGCCGTCCCGGTTCGATCGCTACGTGGAGGGATTGGACACTCTGAGTGACGACGAGATCGCCGGGCTTCGTCTCTTCATCGGAAAGGCGAACTGCACGCAGTGCCACAACGGACCGTTGTTCACCAACAACGAATTTCACAACACCGGAGTGCCGGCGAATCCGTCGGTGCCGCAGGACCGAGGACGGATCGAAGGTGCGAAGAGCGTCCTGGCGGACGAATTCAACTGCCGCAGCCGCTGGAGCGACGCGAATGCGGCGCAGTGCTCCGAGCTCGAATTCCTGAAGCCGGACGGGCACGAGCTGCAGCGCGCGTACAAGGTTCCGTCGCTTCGCGGGGTGGCCGAACGCGCTCCCTACATGCACGCGGGAGAGTTTGCTTCGCTGTCCGAAGTGCTCGCGCACTACAACCAGGCGCCTGCCGCTCCGGCCGGCCACACGGAGCTCAAGCCGCTGAAGCTGAACGCGCAGGAACTGCGGCAGCTCGAAGCGTTCCTGCGCTCTCTGAGCGGCGGAATTGCCGCGCCGCCGGAGTTTCTGCGAGCGCCTGCCCGCCGGCCTCTGTAATGCGCTCGCCGCCCGCCGCGTCTGCAAGAAAAGAACAGGAGAAGAATCATGAATGCTCATCCTCACCGCATCGTGCTCGAAGCCCGGGAAACGAACTGGGAAGCCGCGCCCGGAATCACGATCGCCGGCTTCGGCTACAACGGCCAGGTCCCCGGGCCGGCGATCGAGTTGACGCAGGGCGTGCCGGTCGAGATCGAGTTCACGAACCGGCTTTCGGAGCCGACCCTCATCCACTGGCACGGACTGCGGATCCCGGCATCGATGGACGGAACGCAATCGACGCAACGGCCGGTCGAGCCGGGCGAGACCTTCACCTACCGCTTCACGCCGCCCGACGCCGGAACGTTCTGGTATCACCCGCACGCGAATGAGACGGAGCAGCTCGAGAAGGGACTCTATGGCGCGTTCATCGTACGCGGCGCGGACGAGCCGGCCGTCGACCGGGAGCAGGTCCTCATCTTCGATGACGTCAACGCGGACGAGCAGGGACGGCTGGCGAAGTTCGGCGGCTTCCGCGAGCGCCACGACGGACGCGAGGGCGACATCCGTCTCATCAACGGGAAAGCCGAGCCGGAACTGACGATCGCCGCCGGACAGATCGAGCGCTGGCGGATCATCAACGCATCGAGCGCACGCTACATCCGGTTCTCGCTGGGCGGCGCGCCCTTCCGCATCATCGGAACGGACGGTGGTTTGATCGAAGCACCCGTGGACGCGACGGAAGTGCTCCTGCCGGCTGCCGATCGAGTGGAGATCCTCGTCGGACCGTTCGAAGAAGGCCGGACGCTTCCGATCGATTCGCTCCGGTACTTCCGCAGCACGTTCAAGAGGCGCGGGAAAGAGTCGTTCGGCCGTCTCGTGGTCGGACCGCCGAAGCCGTCACGGGCCTCGATTCCGGCGCGGCTCCGTACCATCGAACCGCTCATCGAGAGCGATGCGAAGCCGAACCGCACCGTCACCTTCAAGGTCGGGCCGAGTCTGCGCCGCGGTCTCGATTTCCTGATCAACGGCGAGATGCATCACCACGACCGGCCGATCAAAGTGGGGGAGCTCCAGGTGTGGGACGTCGTCAACGCATCGCTGATGGATCATCCGTTCCATCTGCACGGCTTCTTTTTTCAAGTGCTCTCGATCAACGGAAAAGCGCCGGCGTTTCGCAGTTGGGAAGACGTCGTCAACCTGCCGCCGCGCAGCTCCGTGTGGATCGCCTGGATGCCCGAGGATCGGCCGGGAAGCTGGATGTACCACTGCCACATCCTCGAGCACCACGAAGCCGGCATGATGGGGCACTTCGAAGTCGTGAGGTGACGTTCCGTCCCAACCCGTGAAATCATTGCCCCCGTGAACGTCCTCTTCGCCGCGCCGATCCTTTCGGAAAACGCCAACCGTGTCATTGCCGCCGCGTCGCGCATCGACGGCGTTCGCCTCGGCGTGATCACGCAGGATCCGGCGGAGAAGCTGCGCGCCGAGGTCGCGCAGCATTGGCGCGTCGCGGACATCCTCGACACCGGCCAGCTCTCGTGGGCCGTCGAGAACGTGGCCAAGCGGCTCGGCGGCGCGGATGTGTTGTTCGCGGCGTACGAGCAGTTGCAGGTGCCGATCGCGAGCGTGCGCGAGAAGTACGGCATTCGCGGGATGCGCGCCGAAACGGCGCGCAATTTTCGCGACAAGGCGCGCATGAAAGACCTGTTCGCCGCGGCGGGACTGCCGTGCGCGCGGCACGCGCGCATTGCGACAGACGACGACGCGTGGCGATTCGCGGAGGCGAACGGCTATCCGCTCGTGTACAAGCCGGTCGAAGGCGCGGGCGCGCGCTCGACGTTCCGCGTCGATGACGCGGCGCAGTTGCGCGACGCGCTGCGCATCTCGCCGCCGCCCGGTCTCATCGAAGAGCACATCCTCGGCGACGAGCATTCGTTCGAAGGCGTCTGCGTCGACGGCAAGCTCGTCTGGCACTCGCTCACGCACTACAGCCCCACGCCGCTCGAAGTATTGCGCAACGGCTGGATCCAGTGGTGCATCGTCCTGCCGCGCGAGCTCGACGACGCGCGCTACGACGACATCCGCGCCGCCGGCGCGCGCGCGCTCGAAGTCCTCGGCATGGACACCGGCCTCTGTCATCTCGAATGGTTCCGCCGGCGCGACGGCTCCATCGCCATCTCCGAAATCGCGGCCCGGCCGCCCGGCGCGCAGATCATGGACCTCGTCTCCTGGGCGCACGAGATCGACTTCGACGAGGCCTGGGTGCGGCTGATGGTGCTCGGCACGTTCGAGCCGCCGCCGCGCAAATGGTCGACCGGCATCGCCTTTCTGCGAGGACAGGGCGAAGGGCGCGTGAAGGCGGTTCACGGACTCGAAGAAGCGGCGGCCGCGGTCGGACCGCTCGTCGTCGCGTCGAAGCTGCCGTCGATCGGACAGATGCCGGCCGGCGGCTACGAGGGAGAAGGATTCCTCATCGTGCGGCACCACGAGACGACGGTCGTCGAAGAGGCGCTGCGGACCATCATCAACCTGATACGAGTGGAGATGGGATGACCAAGAACGTCTTGATGCTCGGTGTCGCGTATCCCACGGAGCTTGGTTACTTCGCCCGCGGCGTGGCCCGGATCGGCGCACGCGTCTTCGGCGTCGACATGGTGCCGGAGAGCCAGCTGCCGGAGATGGTCCGCGAGATTCTCAGCGGCTACTGCCAGGTGCAATCCGTACTCGATGAGGAAGGGACGCTCGAGGCCGTGCGCCGTTGGGCGGGCTCGCTGCAGTTCGATCGCGTGGAGTCCCTGTGGGAGCCGTGCGTGCTGACCGCCGCGCGGCTGCGCGAAGGGTTCGGCGCGCCGGGCATGCGCTACGAGCAGGTCGTCCGCTTCCGGGACAAGGACAAGATGAAGCAGGCCGTCTCCGAGGCCGGGCTGCGCACGCCGAGGCATCAGCGCGCGGAGAACGGGAAGGAATGCTTCGCCGCGGCGGAGCAGGTGCAGTATCCCGTTTGTCTCAAGCCGATCGCCGGCGCGGGATCGGAGAACACGTTCCGCGTCGAATCGCACGAGGAGATGGAGCGCGCGCTGCGAAAGGCGGGCTACCACCACGAGTACAACATCGAGGAGTGGATCGAAGCGGAGGAGTACACGTACGACACGGTCAGCGTCGACGGGCGCATCGTCTTCGACAACATGTCGTGGTACCGCCCGCGGCCTCTGGTCGGCAGAAGCACCGAGTGGATCAGTCCGCAAACCGTGACGCTGCGCACGACGCACGGGCCGATGTACGACGACGGCCGCGTTCTCGGGCAGAACGTGCTGAAGGCCCTCGGTCACGAGAGCGGCTTCACGCACATGGAGTGGTATCGCAAGAGCGACGGCGAAGCCATCTTCGGCGAGATCGCCGCGCGGCCGCCCGGCGCGCACACCGTCGACACGATGAACTTCGCCAACGACATCGACCTCTTCACCGGCTGGGCCGAGGCGGTGGTCCTCGGGAAATTCACGGTCGACGTCCAGCGCCTCTACAACTGCGCGATCATCTTCAAGCGCGCGCAGGGCCGCGGGCGCATTCAGCGGATCGAAGGACTCGACCGCATTCTCGCCAACTACGGCGAGCACATTCCCGCGGTCGATCTCCTGCCCATCGGCGCGCATCGCCGTGATTGGGTGAAGACGCTGCTGTCCGACGGATTCGTATTCGTCCGCCATCCCGACCTCGACACCACCTGCGAGATCGCCGATCATGTCGGGACCGATCTGCAGATGTACGCCAGCTGAGTCTTGCGCAAGTTTGTTCTGATCGTCGGCCTCGCACTCTCGGTAAGCGCGCAGACGCCGCCGGCCGATGACAAGCCGTCGGTGAAAGTCGGCGGGATGATCTTCGCCGACTACACGCTGCAGCCCGAGGGCGTGGATGCGTTCAACATCGGCCGCGCCCAGTTCAACGTCACCGGCAATCTCAATCGCTGGATCACGTTCCGCCTCACGCCCGACATCGCCCGCGAGAGCGGCAGCGGCTCGTCGCTCGCCGGCAGTTACACCTTCCGCCTGAAGTACGCCTACGCGCAGTTCAACCTCGACCAGTGGATGGCGAAAGGGACGTGGGTGCGCTTCGGCATGCAGCAGACGCCGTATCTCGAGTTCACCGAAGGCGCGTATCGCTATCGCTTTCAGGGAACGCTGTTTCCGGAGCGCGTGCTGTCGTTCTTCACGGTGTCGGACACCGGCATCACGATGCGCTACCCGCTGCCGGGCGACCGCGGCGACATCCACGGCGGCTTCTACAACGGCGAGGGCTACACGCGCGCGGAGCAGAACGATCAGAAGGCGTTTCAGCTGCGCGCGACGTACATCCCCATCAAAGGACTGAAGCTCACCGCCTTCGTGATCGAGGATCACTACGCTTCCGATTCGAAGCGCGAGCGGTTCCTCGGCCAAATCTCCTATCAGCATCCGCGCTACACGCTCGGCCTCGAGCTCCTGCGCGCGACGGATCAGACCGTGCGCTCAAAGGGATGGTCGGCGTGGGCGATGCCGAAGCTCGGCTCGAAAGGGTGGGAGCTGCTGCTACGCCACGACGACTACGAGGAGACGGAGCGCAACATCGCCGGCATCGCGTATTGGCTGCCGAATCTCGACAAGGTCACGGCCGCGGCCATGCTCGACTACGACTCGCTGCGCCAGCCCACGGGCGCGGATGACACGCGGTACGGGCTCAAACTGCTGATCAGCTTCTAGCCAAGCTCGTGGAGCGGTGGGCTTCAGCCCACCGATGGCGGGCTAAAGCCCGCCGCTCCAC
>DATFHJ010000361.1:0-2220 GCA_035248585.1 Thermoanaerobaculia bacterium | reverse complement strand
CCGACGATCGAGCGGCACGGCGACGTGATCGTGATGGTGGACCAGCGCAAGCTGCCCGGTCAGGAAGTCTACGTGCGCTGCCGCAGCGCGCAGGAAGTCGCGAAGGCGATCCGCACGATGGTGATTCGCGGAGCTCCCGCGATCGGCGTGGCCGCCGCCATGGGGATCGCGCTCGGCATGCGGCGGAGCACTGCGAAGGGGACCCGCCAGTTCGCGGTCGAGTTCCAGAAAATCTGCGACATGATGGCCGCGACGCGTCCGACCGCCGTGAATCTCTTCTGGGCGATCGATCGGATGAAGCGTGTCTTTGCCGAGGCGGCGCAGGCGGGCGAGTCGCCCGATGAGATTGCCACGCGGCTCGACCGTGAAGCGCAACTGATCCACGATGAGGACGTCGCGAGCTGCCGCGCGATGGGCGGCCACGGCGCCACGATCGTGCCGGACGGCGCGCGCGTGCTGACGCACTGCAACGCGGGCGCGCTGGCGACCGCGGGGTACGGATCCGCGCTCGGCGTCATTCGCGCGGCGGTGGAGCAGGGGAAGAACGTCGCTGTCTTTGCCGACGAAACGCGTCCGTTCATGCAAGGTGCGCGACTGACGGCGTGGGAACTGCTCCGCGACGGCATCAACACGACGGTCATCACCGAGAGCATGGCGGGCCCGATCATGCGCGCTGGTGAAATCGACCTCGTCGTCGTGGGCGCCGATCGTATCGCGGCGAACGGCGACACGGCGAACAAGATCGGCACCTACACCGTCGCCGTGCTCGCGCACGAGCACAACGTGCCGTTCTACGTGGCCGCGCCGCTCTCCTCGATCGATCTGTCCACGCCCGACGGCGATCACATTCCCATCGAGGAGCGCGATCAACGCGAGGTCACGCATCTCGGCTCCTCGCGTCTGACGCCGATCGGAGCAAAGATTCGCAATCCGGCGTTCGATGTGACGCCGCATCGATACATCACCGCCATCATCACGGAGCGCGGCATTTTCCGGCCGCCGTTTTCCGAATCGCTGCGCGAAGCGGCCGCGGGTCTGGCCGCGCCGGCGTAGCGTTCCGTGAACGTCCTCGCCATCGAAACGTCCTGCGACGAGACGGCCGCGTCGGTGATTGCCGAAACAGGCGAGGAAGCTCGCCCGTGGCAGATCGGATCGAACGTCATCGCATCGCAGGCCGACATTCATCGCGAGTGGGGCGGGGTCGTCCCTGAGCTCGCATCGCGCCAGCACCTGCGCGACATCTGCGGCGTGGTCGAACGCGCGCTCGACGATGCGAAGGTCGCCTGGCGCGATCTCGGCGCCGTGGCAGTGACGCAAGGTCCGGGGCTCGTCGGATCGCTGCTCGTGGGCGTCGCGTTCGCGAAGTCGATCGCATGGTCGTATGACATTCCGCTGATTCCGGTGCACCATCTGGCCGGCCACATCGAGTCGCTCGTGCTCGCGCACGGCGAGCTGCCGTTGCCCGCCGCGGTGCTCGTCGTCTCCGGAGGCCACACCAGCCTCTATTTCGTTCGCGAGCGAGGACATTACGAGTTGATCGGCCGCACGCGCGACGATGCCGCGGGCGAGGCATACGACAAGGTCGCAAAGGTGCTCGGCCTCGGATACCCCGGTGGTCCGATCATCGATCGCCTGGCGAAACAGGGTGGGGACAGCACGTACCCGCTGCCGACGCCGCGGATGACGCACGCGGATCGCAATGCACCCGCCGCCACGGCGCCACCTGGACTGCTGCCGGCCTTCGTCGAACGGCGCGTTGACTTCAGCTTCAGCGGGCTCAAGACCGCGGTCCTGCGACTCGTCCAGCAGGAGGCGGCGGGGAAGGCATTGACGCCGCAGCAGGTGGCGGACATCGCGGCCAGCTTCCAGCGCGTCGTCGTCGAGACGCTGCTGGATCGCACGATGGAAGCCGCGCGCTGGCTTGGCGCGCGAAGCGTCGGCATTGCCGGCGGCGTCTCAGCGAACAGCCGGCTTCGAGCGGAAGCCGAAGCGCGCGGCGCCCGCGCGGGGCTTCCGGTATTCGTTCCTCCGTTGTCGCTGTCGACCGACAACGCGGCGATGATCGGCGCCGCCGGTCTGCGGCGCTTTCGCCAGGGAGCGAGCGCCGGCTGGGATCTGAGCGCGACGGCGTCGTTGGCACTTTAGAATTCAGCGTTCAGCCTTCAGAGTTCCGCCTTGACGAAGGTCTTTACCGATTACCTCTGGTTCAACACGAAGAAG
>DATFHJ010000360.1:0-3066 GCA_035248585.1 Thermoanaerobaculia bacterium | reverse complement strand
ACCTTCGCGCTGCTGTTCGCCGGGATGAGCGTCGACGGATTCGATCTCGGCAACGAAGGCGGCCTCCTGAAGAACGCGGCGTACGCCACGCTGAGAAACTATGTCATCCTCTCGGTCTTCTACATGTTCGTGACGACGGCGTTCGTTGCCAGCGCTGTTCTTCGCGACGACGAAACCGGGTTCGGCCCGATCATTCGCTCGACCGGTATTACGAAGCGCGAGTACGTGCTCGGACGCTTCGCTGGCGCCTTTGCGGCCGCCGCGCTTTGCATGCTGGTGATGCCGCTCGCGTCTCTGCTCGGCACAGTGATGCCGTGGGCACCTGTCGCGCAGCTCGGGCCCACTCGGCTCGTCGACCACGTATACGGCTATTTCCTCGTCGCGCTTCCAAATCTTTTCATCCACGGCGCCATCTTCTTCGCGCTCGCCACAATCACGCGCTCGATGATGGCGGGCTACCTCGGCGTCGTTGGTTTCGTCGCCGGCTTTTTTATTCTGCAGGATGGCTTCGTCGGCAAAGTAGCCGTCGCACTCGGCGAGCCGTTCGCCGGGCGCGCCCTCAAGGACGCTGTGCGCTACTGGTCTGTCGCCGAACGGAATGTCACACTGCCGAATGTCACCGGCAGCTTTCTTTACAACCGTCTGCTCTGGATCGGCATCGCTCTTCTCTGTCTGGCACTGGGCTACGCCGTTTACCGCTTCGCCGATCAGGGAATGTCGAAACGCGAGCGAAAGCGAATGAAGCTTGCGACGTCGCCGGCGACCGAGGAGCGCGGCGTCGTCGAAACGATAACTCTTCCCGCTCCCGAACACACCTCGAGAGCGATGCGTGCGCTGTTCTGGATGCGCACCAGGTTCGAGGTCAGGCAGGTCGTGCTGAGTCCGGCTTTGGTCGTGGTGATGGCGTGGGGAATCATCACCACGTTCTACGCTCTGTCCATTCGCGATGACGCAGGCAGACCGACGTACCCGACGACGTTGACGTTGATTCCACACATCAAGGACGCATTCGCGCAGGTCCTGTTGGTCATTGCGATTTTTTACGCGGGCGAGCTCGTGTGGCGCGAGCGCGATCGAAGAATCCACGAGATCGTCGACGCGACTCCGCTCCCGACATGGGCGTACGTGGTGCCGAAGACGCTGGCGATGGGCATCGTGCTGGTGGCGCTGGTGCTGGCCAATGTTGCGGCATCAATAGCGTTCCAGCTGCTCAGCGGATTCACCGACGTCGAGCTCGGCAAGTATCTCCTATGGTACGTGCTGCCGGCGACGTGGGACATGCTGCTGCTCGCCGCGCTGGCGATTTTCGTTCAAGCACTGAGCCCGCACAAGATCATTGGCTGGGCGGTGATGGTGGGTTTTCTGCTATGGCAGAATTTGAACAAGGCCATCGATCACAACCTGCTGAATTACGGCGCGACGCCGGGCATGCCCTTCAGCGATATGAATGGCGCCGGGTCGTTCTGGTGGGGAGCGTGGACCGTTCGCATGTACTGGGGAGCATTTGCCGTCCTGCTGCTCCTGGCGGCGCATCTTTTTTGGCGGCGCGGCACCGAGATCCGCTTGAAGCCGAGGCTCGTTCACGCGCGACGGCGTTTAACGGGGGCGGCGGGTCGAGTCGCCGGCGCGGCGCTCGTCGCATTCGGGTGCACGGGCGCCTACGCGTTCTACAACATCAACGTTCTGAACGAGTACCGCTCGCCTCTCTCCGGCGCGGCGCACGAGGCGGCGTTCGAGAGGAAGTACTGGAAGTACAACGACCTTCCGCAGCCGACGATCGCGAGCATGACAGTGTCCATCGACTTGTATCCGAGTGAGAGACGCGCCGTCACGAGAGGGAGCTATCTGCTGCGCAACCTGACGTCGCAACCCATCAACGACATTCACGTCCGCCTCCTGGACGACGATCTCGAGATGAAAAGCGCTGCGATCACCGGCGCGAAGCTGGTGGTAGACGACAAGGAATTCGAGTACCGAATCTTTCGTCTCGACTCAGTGATGCGACCGGGGGACGAGCGCGTCCTGTCCTTCGAGACGGAGCGCTGGCAACGCGGCTTTCCCAATGGTGCGCCGAACACACGGCTCGTGGAGAACGGGACCTTTCTCGCCAACCACGAGCTCACGCCCGTCATCGGGATGAGCCACCAGGGCACGTTATGGGATCCGAAAGCGCGCCGTATCTACGGTCTCCCGCAACGAGACGGCAGGGCGAAGGTGGAGGATATTTCTGCGACCGCCAAGGCAGTCGATCTCGGCGGCTGGACGACGTCGGACATCACCCTTTCGACCAGTGCTGATCAGACACCGATCGCGCCCGGCCGCAAAGTCTCGGACGTAAGACGCGGCGACAGACGCATCGCTCGCTTCGTGTCCGAGGCACCGATTCGCGAATCGTTTTCGATCCAGTCCGCTCGCTATGTAGAGAAGCATCGCCAGCATGGCGGGGTTGACTTAGCCGTTTACTACTATCCCATTCACGCGTGGAACGTCGATCGGATGCTCGGCGCACTCGCGGCATCGCTCGACTATTACCGTGCCAGCTTCGGCCCGTACCCATTCACGCACGTGCGCATCGTCGAGTACCCGGGCTACGCGGACTTCGCGCAGGCGTTCGCGGGCACCATTCCATATTCGGAGACATACGGGTTCATCGCCGACTTCCATGATCCGGAGACCATCGATCACGTCACCGCAACCACGGCGCACGAGTTGTCGCATCAGTATTGGGCACACCAGATAATCGGCGCTGACATGCAGGGGTCGATGGTGCTGTCGGAGACACTCGCCAATTACTCCGCGCTGGTGATGTTGAGGAAGCTCCGCGGCGAGGACGAACTTCATCGCGCTCTGCAGTACACACTCCGCCGCTATCTGGCGTGGCGCGCTGCTGGATCGGCAAACGAGCCGCCGCTCGTCCGTGTCGAGGCGCAATCATGGATCGGTTATCAGAAGGGCGCGCTCGCGATGTACCTGTTGCAGGAGCGAATGGGTGAGGACGCGATAAACCGCGCGCTGCGGAATCTGTTGCAGCGATATCGGTTCAAGGCCGCCCCGTACCCGCGCTCG
>DATFHJ010000359.1:0-3800 GCA_035248585.1 Thermoanaerobaculia bacterium | reverse complement strand
GTGTGCGTGACGATCTCGCGCATGCCCATCTGCATCAGGAAATCGAGCGTCATCGACGGCGGGAACTTCGGCGCGCCACCGAAGCCGCCGTGCACGGAGTCGTAGCTCGCGGCGATGCGCGCGGCCGCGCGCTCGAGTGCCTGGCGATCGATCGCCGCTTCGCTCTTCGGCACACGCAGCTGGCTGCTGATGGCCTGCTTCACCTCGGCGGCCGCCGCTTCGATCTCGCGCCGCCGCTCGCGAAACGCACCCGACACGTGCTCCAGCACGCGCCCGAAGCCCGGCAGGCCGTGACGGTCGCTCGGCGGAAAGTACGTGCCGCCGTAGAACGGCATGCCTTCCGGCGTGAGGAACATCGACATCGGCCAGCCGCCGTGCCCGGTCATCATCTGCACTGCCTGCATGTAGATCGAGTCGATGTCGGGCCGCTCTTCGCGATCGACTTTGATCGACACGAACTCGCGATTCAGGATTGCCGCGACGTCGTTGTTCTCGAACGACTCGCGCTCCATGACGTGACACCAGTGGCACGCCGAGTAGCCGATCGAGAGAAACACCGGCCGCGATTCCGCGCGCGCCTTCGCGAACGCCTCCTCGCCCCAGGGATACCAATCGACGGGGTTGTGCGCGTGCTGCAGCAGGTAGGGAGAGGTTTCGTTGGCGAGGCGGTTGGTCATGTACGTCAGTTCGCGAGCAAGTCGTAAACCAGATTGCGCAGCGCGGTGTACGGCTCCTGGGCCATTTCCTCGTTCGTGGAGTTGAACGCGGCGATCACAGCCGCCGACGTCGCGGGATTGAAGTAGAAGAACGCGCGGAACGCGGCCTGGCCGCCGGTGTGTCCGAGGAGCGTGCTGTTGTTGTGCTTGATCACAAAGAACGACAGGCCCATCCACTGCGTCTGTTCTTCGTTCATCGGCTTGCCGGGCTTCCACATTTCTTCGAGGCTCGCGCGTTTCAGCACGACATCGTTCGCGGGCCTGCCGGTGAGGAAGGCGACGTGGCGCGCGAGGTCGGAGAGCGGCGCGTTCCAGCCGCCGTTCGGCGTGGTGATGCCGGGATCGAAGTCGCTGCCGCGATCGACGACGTGGCCGTCTTTGTAAATCTCGTAGTTGTGCGAGCGGTACGCGCGCAGATGGCGCGGTGTGTTGCGGAAGTAGCTGCGCTGCAGGCCGAGCGGCTGGAAGATGTTCTTGTAGACGTAGCCGTCCCACGGATCGCCGGTGAGCTGCTCGACGATGCGGCCGAGGTAGACGAACGCGGGATTCGAATAGCTGTACTTTTCACCCGGGGCAAAGCCGAGTTGTTCGTACGGCATCATCGCCACGAGCTGGCTCCACTCCGTCGGCTCGAACGGCTCCCAGGGCAGGCCTTTGTCGTACGGCCACGTCGAGCCCTGAAAGCCCGCCGTGTGATTGAGCAGCATGCGAAGGGTGATGTCGTCGATCTTTCCGTACGGATCGTGCACGCGGCGCAGCTCGGGGATGAAGCGCGTCGCCTTGTCGTCGAGCGTCAACTTTCCTTCGTCGCGCAGTTGCAGGATCGCGATCGCCGTCAGCGCCTTCGTGATCGAGCCCCAGTGAAAGATCGTATTCGCGTCGACGCGCTTGTTCGCGGCACGGTCCGCGAATCCGAGGTCATGCTGCGCGACGACTTTGCCGTCGCGCAGGTAGAGGATGCTGCCGCCGACGACTTTGTCGGCTTCCATGTACGCGTCGAACTGTTTGACGACGGCGTCCCAGCGCTGCGTCTGGGCGATGGCCGCGGGCGCGAGAAGGAGCAACGCGAGCAGAGCGGATTTCATACGGGTCATTTCAGTTTATCCCGCGCGCAGACGCGGGATCTCCGGTTCCACCGGCAGCCGGTTGCCCATGCAGTGCTGCGTGGCAGCCCGGATCGTGCATATTACGAAGAGATCCCGCGTCTACGCGCGGGATAAACTACACAACGGGTCTCTGAATGGCCTCCAGCAGCTGCGCGGGAAATGCGCGCAGCTCAAAGTATTCGCTCTCCAGCTCTTCGACCTGGAACCGGTCGAGGCCCGAGTTCGACAAAAAGTCGTTGCGCAGCCGCGCGTCCTGTTCGTCGACGATCCGCGGCAGCAGTTGATTGATGTAGAACGCTTCGAGCCGGATCTTGGTGATCACTTCTTCGAGGAGCGCGTCGCTGATCAGATCGTGCAGCTGCCGGTCGTGCGCGATCTCCGCGCGGATTTCCCTTCGAAACGTATCCCGCCCTTCGGCGGTATTCAGCTCGAGATAGAAGTTGGCCATGCGCCGGCGGGCCAGGTTGTACGCCGCGAAATACGCGCGCTCGTGCAAATTGAGCCGCGCGATCGACGTCACCACGTCGGCGATCGAGGCCTCGTTGTTCTCGATCGAAATGAGCCCTACCGTCAGCGCGTACAGCTTCTTCTTGCCGTACGCGAGCGCGTATTCGTTGTTCACGACCGGGTCAATGAAGAGCTGCTGGAACAAGCCGCGCTGCAGTTTCTCGAAGACCTGCATGTTGCCGAGGAGCGAGCGCACCTGCTCCTGCGTCAGCTCGACGTCGTCCATGAACGCGAGCTTGTTCACGAGCGTGGTGGTGTGATCGATGCGATCGAAGAGCGTGACCAGCTCGCCGAACGATTCGAGCCGCTCGTAGTCCTCTTCCTCGCGGCCGATCTCGTCGATCAACCGTCCGGTCTCGAGCAGCAGCTCTTCGAACGTCTGATCGCGATTCGCCGCTGCTTTCTGCTTGTTGTCCATCAGCTGCACGAGATCGAGCGAAGAGAGCTTGCGGGTGATGTTCCGGCCTAACAGGAAGCCGCCGAGGATCTCGCGCGTGGAGTGGATGTAATCGGGCTCGTCCTCCTTGTGCACGACAGCCCGCGGCTCCTGCAGCACGATCTCTTCGAGCGTGTCGAAGATGGAGAGCGGCACTTCGTTGCGCAGCGAGAGCGTGCGCAGGCGCATCAGGCGCGCGCGCGCCGAGGAATCGATCGTCGAGCCGGCGCACGACGCCAGGATGCGTTTGTACTCGTCGATCAGCTCCTGGTTGTCGGGATGGTGATAGATGACGTCGATCTGGATGCGCTCGCGCTGATACGGATCGATATCCGGCTCGATGGCCCGCTCCGCGAGCGCCGTCGACACGTCTTCGAGCGAGCGCGTCGAGGCGTAGGCTTTCTCGCAGATCTCCGCGAACTGCTGATTCGCGCGATGCACGACGCGCACGATGCTGAGCGTCGTGTGCGGCTCGCCGAGCTGTTCGAGGATCTCCTGCGCCAGCGCGAGGAAGTTGCCGGCGCCGACTTTTTTCGAGCGCTTGAGCAGTTTGCCGATCGTCTTCAGCGTCTGCTCCTGCCGGTCGCCGACGTCCGCGAACTTCTTTCGGTCGTCGAGGAAAAAGAAGTAGTTCGCGACGGCGTTGCCCTGCAGGAAGAGGTTGTCCCACCGCTCGAAGCCCTCGGTGTCGATGCTGAAGCGCAGCTCGTGCGTGCGCCCGTCCACGGTGGTGCCGAAAAGGACGAGGCGGTTCACGACTTCGTCGTTGAGCAGGTCGCCGACGGGCAGGTGTCCGCCGAACATGTACTCGCCGAAAATCCCGCCGTTTCCTCGGAAGCGCACCCCTTCCGGATTCAGCACGACCTCGGACGACCCGCCGAAGTAGCGCACCACGTCGCCGCGCTTGCTGGCGATCTGTTCGAAGAAGAACCGCTTGTCGACGTCCGGTCCGGCGACGACCGCAAAGTATTCGATGGCGGTGCCGACGAACCCGTGATGAACGATCGCCCGGATCACGGGGGGATTCTAGTGGAG
>DATFHJ010000358.1:0-3278 GCA_035248585.1 Thermoanaerobaculia bacterium | reverse complement strand
CACCTCGATGTCTACACGAAGTCCCCGCTCGTGGATGAGCCTGGAGATATGACGAATCTTGGGCACGACAGGTTCTATGAATTTTTGCCCGCCGAATCCCGGGTTCACCGTCATCGCTAAAACATAGTCACAAAAGTCGATCGCCGTCGACAGCGTTTCCGCCGCCGTGGCCGGGTTGACGGCGATCCCCGCCTTCGCCCCGCCGTCGCGGATCATCTGCAATGCCCGCTGCAGGTGCGGCTCGGTTTCGACGTGGATCGAGATCATGTCCGCCCCCGCGTCGAGGAAGCGATCGATGTACTTCTGCGGCTCGGCGATCATCAGATGACAGTCGAACGGCAGCTTGGTGTGCTTCCGCAGCGCCTTCACCACCGCCGGCCCGATCGTGAGGTTCGGCACGAAATGGCCGTCCATCACGTCGAGATGCAACAAGTCCGCGGACGCGACGGTCTCCAGCTCCTCGGCGAGGCGCGCGAAGTCGGCGGACAGCAATGAAGGTGCGATGCGAATCATGGTGTTGCCGGAGCAGCGGCGGGCGACTCCACGATCGCCGTCTCTTCCTGCCGCGACACGACGACCGAGATGCCGTCACGGCTGCTCACCGGCGAGCCGCGCAGCGGGTATTGGCGGATGATTATGCCATCCGCGATTCCGGGATAGGCCTCGTACTTGACGGTGGAGACGTTGAGGCCGCGTCCCTCGAGCGCCGCGCGCACGGAGTCGAGCGGCCGGTCGATGAGATCCGGCATCACGTACTGCGGCGGCGCCGGCGGCACGCCGACGAGCAGCGAGACCGCGGTCTGCGGCGCGACGACCGTTCCTTTCGCCGGATCGGCTTCGAGGATGCCCTTCACGTCGCAGCCGACATAGGTCAGAGTATTGAGCTTCAGGTTCTGCTGCCCGAGGCGCAGCATCGCCGTGCCGGGAGTCATGGCGGCGAAGTCGGGAACGCGCAGGACGAGCGGGCCGGCGCTCAATTCGACGCGGATCGTGCTGCCGCGCTTGATGAAGCTCGTCGCGCCGGGCGTGCGGTTCTGCCAGACGACGTGGCCGAGCGGGACCTTGTCGGAGTTGCGGCGATGCGCCTCGTCGACGATCAGCTCCACGCCGAGGTCCTGCGTCATCGCCCGCGCGTCGGCGATCGACTTGCCGATCAGATTCGGCGTCGGCAGCGAGCGCCCTTTGACGAAGAACGTGAACCAGAAGTACGTGCTCGATCCGAAAATGATCAACAGCAGGAAGCCGAAGAGCGCATGGTCGAGACAGCCGCGCTTCATTGTTTGCAGTTTATCCCGCGCGCAGACGCGGGATCTCCGGTCCGGACGGCCCTACGCGTGATCACCGAAGATCCCGCGTCTTCGCGCGGGATAAAGTTTGGCTTCATCGCCCCTCGGCGCGCTCGCCCTTCTCGCGTTCCGCGCGATACTCCCGCTCGTCGTATTTCCGGTCGTGATCCTTGACGAGGTAGAGCGGGATCAGCGCTTCCTTCCACACGTCTTCCACGCGCTGCACGAACACGAACTTCAGCGCGCCTTTCGTCTCCTCCGGCACTTCCTGCAGATCCTTGCGGTTTCCTTCGGGGAGCAGGACGGTCTTGATGTTCGCGCGATGCGCGGCCATCACCTTCTCCTTGATCCCGCCGACGGAAAGCACTTTGCCGCGCAGCGTGATCTCGCCCGTCATGGCCACATCGTGGCGCACCGGCCGCTCCCCCATCACCGAGGCGATGCAGGTGGCGATGGCGACGCCGGCGGACGGCCCGTCCTTCGGGATTGCCCCCGCGGGGAAGTGAATGTGGATGTCATGCTCGCTGAACTTCTTCTCGTCGATGTCGAGGTCATGCGCCTTCGAGCGGACGTACGAATACGCCGCCTGCACCGACTCGCGCATCACGTCGCCGAGCTGTCCGGTGACGGTCGTGCGTCCGGTTCCCGGCATGCGCGTGGCCTCGATGAACATGATCTCGCCGCCGAACTGCGTCCAGGCGAGGCCGGTCGTGACGCCGATCTCCGGATGCCGCTCCGCGAATTCGTGCTCGAACTTCACCAGGCCGAGGTACGCCTCGACGTCGGAGGACTTCACTTCGTACTGCTTTGTCTCTTCCCCACTCGCGACTTTGCGCGCAATCTTCCGCAGCACCGTCGCGAGGTTGCGCTCGAGATTCCGAACGCCCGCCTCGGCGGTGTAGTCGCGGATGACCAGCAGGATCGAGTCGTCGTCGATCTTCACCTGATCGGACGTGAGGCCGTGGTTCTCGAGCAGCTCGGGGATCAGATGCTTCGTCGCGATGGCGAGCTTCTCATTCTCCGTGTAGCCGGAGAGACGGATCACTTCCATGCGATCGCGCAGCGGTCCGGGGATGTTGTCGAGCATGTTCGCGGTGCAGATGAAGAGCGTGTGCGAGAGGTCGTAGGGGATCTCGAGGTAGCGGTCGACGAAGGTGTTGTTCTGCTTCGGATCGAGCACTTCGAGCAGCGCCGACGACGGATCGCCGCGGAAGTCTTTTCCGATCTTGTCGATCTCGTCGATCATGATCAGCGGATTGTTCACGCCGACCTGGATGTAGCTCGTGATCAGCTTCCCCGGCATCGCGCCGATGTAGGTCTTCCGATGCCCGCGGATCTCCGACTCGTCGGTGACGCCGCCGACGGCCATGCGCACGAACTTGCGCCCGAGCGCGTCCGCGATCGCCGCGCCGAGGGACGTCTTGCCGACGCCGGGAGGCCCGGTGAAGCAGAGGATCGGTCCCTTGAGATCGCCCTTGAGCTTGAGCACGGCCAGGAACTCGAGCACGCGCTCTTTCACTTTCTCCAGCCCGTGATGCCGCGCGTCGAGGATCTCTTCCGCTTTCTGCAAATCGAGGCGATCCTCGGTGTGCTGCGTCCACGGCACCTGCAGCACCGTGTCGAGATGTCCCTTGAGCACCGCGTAGTCGGATGAGGACTGCGACAGCTGCCCCATGCGCGTGACCTCGCGGCGCAGCGTCTGTTTGTGATCCTCGGCCAGCGGCAACGCTTCGATGCGCTCGCGATACGTGTCCGCCTCGCGCTCGGCGGGATTCGTCTCCCCCAGCTCGTCTTGGATGATGCGCAGCTGTTCGCGGAGATAGTTCTCGCGGTCGCGGCGATCGATCGACGTCTGGATCTGGCGCTGCAGCTCGCGATCGACGGTCGCGCGGCCGAGGTCGCGGTTGATCCAGTCGATCAGCAGCTCGATGCGCTCGATCGGATTCACCGTCTCGAGCAGCAGCTGCTTTTCCTCGAGAGGGAAATTCACGA
>DATFHJ010000357.1:0-21602 GCA_035248585.1 Thermoanaerobaculia bacterium | reverse complement strand
GAACTCATTATGGAAGAACTCCGCGTAATCCCTGCCCGTGATCGATTCGATCGCGTAGCCGAGCAGCATGTAGCCGGCGTTGCTGTAGCTCCATTGGCTGCCCGTTGGGAAAGCGAACGGTTGCGCGTTGAGTCCCGCAATGACGGCCTGGCGGGGGATGACCGAGAAGTACCGGTCGAACGGAAACGGATCCCCCGGCTTGTACCAGTCGCGCGGAAGTCCCGATGTGTGCTGCATGAGGTGCCGCAGTGTGATCGTCCTTCCTCGGGGATCGAACTCGGGTACGAACTTCTCGATGCGATCATCGACCGACAGGGCGCCGCGCTCGGCCAGGCGGAGAATCGCCGCTGCTGTGAATTGCTTCGTGATCGAGCCGATCTGCATCACCGATCGCGGCGTTGCAGCAGTCGCGCTCTCGCGATCGCTCATACCGAACGCCTGTGAGTAGATGACGTCATCGCCGTGAGAGACCGCGATCTGAACCGCCGGAACGCCGGCCGCGATCGCAGCTTCGGCGGCCTGACGCGCCGCTGTCACAATGGCCGCGGGCGCCACGGGCGCTGACGGATGCCGCACCGCTCGCACGCGCGCCGCGGCCGCAGGAACTTGTCCGAGAAGGAAAAACAGGATGAGGAATGCTCGAGTCATTGGTTCCCCCGTTACAGCGAGTTGAGGAAGGCAATCAGCCTCGCCCGCGCCTGCGCATCGAGCTGCTGGTAGGCCTCGCGCGACGTGCGCGCCTGCCCGTCGTGCGCCGTAATCGCATCATTGATGTTGTTCGCGCGGCCGTCGTGCAGGAACGTGTTCTGCGCGCGCAGCCCCCACAGCGGCGCCGTGCGGAACTCGCGACCGCTCGCTTCCCCCTGCACGATGCCGTCGCCGAGCGCGCCGATGTCGTGCAGCAGGAAGTCGGAGTACGGCGAGTAGATCTTGTTTGACAGCGCCGCGATCGGATGCGTGCCGCTGGTCAGGTTCGGCACGTGGCACTCATTGCAGCCGAGCTGCTGGAACACTTGCTCGCCGGCGGTGACGTCGGGAGTGATCAGGCCGCGCGACGGCGCGCCGAGCATCAGCATGAAGTCGGTCAGCCGGCGCACACCGTCGCCGGTGTCGTTCAGGCCCGGCGCCGGATTGCGCGCGAGGTCGTTGCAGTTGCCGTTCGCACAGTTTTCGTTCGGGAACTCGGGACTGGTGATGCCCATCTCGTTGAGGGACGCGTCGCCCGCGAACTGGAACAGCGACGGGACCTGCGCTTTCCAGCCGAACTTGCCGACGGTGTGCGTGCCCGCGACGAAGTTCGTCACGAACGCGACGCGGCCTGCCGTGGCGGGATTGCGCGCCGCCTGCTCCGCGGCGAGAGCGACGAACGTCGCGTCGGGCGTAGCCTCGACGAAACCGAGGCCGAAGAGCGGTGTCGTGCGGCGCTGCGTAACGATCGTCGCCTGCGCGGGGACGAGCTCGCGTTGGAACGGAGACAGCCCCTGCTCAGAACCGAGCGCGTGCTCCTGCATCACCAACCCGCCGAGCGCCGTCAGTGGATTGAACACGCCGTTCGACGTCCTGCCGAACAGCGTCACGCGACGCGGATTCGAACCGCCCGCGACCGGAAGGCTGTGGCAGCGGAGACAGGAGACGTCGTTGAAGATCGGCCCCAGGCCGCCGGCGACGTCTTTGTCTTCGTTGAACTCGGCGCGGGCGGCCAGCCAGGCCCCGAGCTGCGCCGCGGTCAGACCGCGAACCGGCTCGCCGAGGTTGCCGGTCAGCGCCGGTGTCGGCCCTGACGGCTGCCCCACCGCTCGCCTGCGCGCGACGGCGGCAGGAACTTGTCCGAGAATCAGAATCAGGACGAGGAGTGCTCGAGTCATGGAAAGGTCTCTCGGAGCGGCTTCAGTGCAGAGTGAGCATCTTCAGGCTGCCGTCGTTGGTGCGGTTGTCGTTCGTAGACGCGTAGAAGACTGCCGGTCCGCCGCTCGTGACCTGGATGCGGGCGAGACCGCCGGGGGGCGGGGTGACGCCGGCGAGGAACGCGCTCAGCGGGGTCTGCTCGAAGTAGTTGGCGGGGACCGTCCGCTCGGTCGTGTTGCCCACCAGCGCGCCGGTGACGTCGTAGACCGTCACCAGGAACGTCGTGGACTCGCCGAGCGTGCGGATGCCCATGTTGACGCGGTAGTTCGTCAGATCGGCCGCGATCGTAAAGTCGGCGTATGCACCGCTCCTGATCGCCTCGTAGGATGGGACCACGTCTTCCGTGAACCCGGACGTCCCGGCCGCGCCGCCGTCGTTATAGACGCGCGTGGTGATCACGGGTGTGAAAGCGGTGGCGAGCACGTCCATCGAGCCGAGGCCCGTCTGTCCCATGGTGGCCACGATATCGGTGAAGGTCCGGGTTTCGTTCCCGGTGAGGAGCACGTTCCTCGCCGGATCGTTGGGGTCGGCGCTCTGGCCGGCCGGGTGATACACGAGCCTTACACCCATCCCGAATGGGCTGGGGTTGTTGATCGTAATCTCCGTCCGGAAGAAGGAGCCGAAGGCGCCGGCCGTGGAGGCAACGGCCGGGATGACGCCGACGTGGCGCCACGCACTTGTATGTGCGGCGGCGTTCAACCTGAAGCCGGTGCGGGCGATGGTGTTGCTCGCGCTCAGCGCGCCGCCGTTGAAGTCCGCGCTGGTCTCGTACAGGATCTCGTCGGGGCGGCCGGTCACGACGCCGAAGCCACCACAACCCGGCTTCATCTGCGTTACTGCCAGAACGTCGCCACGCTTGACCGCGATGGCGGGAAACGAGAGCCTGATCACGTTGTTGTCCGGAAAGACGCCGGGCGCTGCCGGGTTGGCCGAGGTGAACGGCCCGGCTGTGCCGACCAGTTCGAGCGCGCCCAGCGGCCCGCCAGCGCCGGGGCGGAAGAACCGGATCTTGATTTGCTCGCTGCATGGCGCATTGCTGACCCAGCGAAACGTGACCTCCGTGACCGTTCCGTCCATGGTCACCGGCCGGGTGAAGTCGATGTACGTGAGCGGCCCGGAGGACGCTGCTCCACCGGGTTGCCAGATGAGATCTCCCGCGGTCGTCTGCGCGGCGAGCGGGGTGGAGGCGAGTATGAGCAGCATGAGTAGACCGAGAGCGGCGTAGCGGCGGGTCATGATTGTGTCTCCTGACTGTTATTGGTGTCGCGGACTGCTCGAAATTGTCAACGCGGCCCCGCGTTCCGCGTTCGGCTTTGTGATCACATTGTGATCAGGCGGACGGGTGGCGCCGGTCGCGCGCGAATCGGTCACCAGACGTCTTGAACGATCCCTCTGCGTGCAGCACAATCGGCCGCTGTGCCGATTTCCGCGCTGATCGTTGACGACGAGCCGCTCGCGCGGAAGCGGATCCGCAGACTTCTGCGCGCTGCATCGGACCTGACGGTCGTGGGCGAAGCGGCGGGAGGTGAAGAAGCGTTGCGCATGATCGGCGAACATGCGCCCCGGGTCGTGTTCCTCGACGTGCAGATGCCGGGGATGGACGGCTTCGAGGTCGTGCGGCGCATCCCGCCGGAGTCGCGACCGCTGATCGTTTTCGTCACGGCGTATCAGCAGTACGCGCTCGAGGCGTTTCGCGCCGCGGCGGTCCAGTATCTCCTCAAGCCCGTCGAACCAGAGCCGCTGCGGATCGCGTTGACGCGAGTGCGGGAACTGGTCGCGGCAAGATCGAACCCATCACTGACCGCCTTTCTCGAGCGCGTGCAACAGCGGACGACCTTCATGCAGCATGTGGCCGTGAAGTCCAAAGGACGCGTGCGGCTCGTTCCGGTCGACGAGATCGACTGGTTCGAATCTGCCGGGAACTACGTGCGCCTTCACGTCGGCAGCGAGCGCTTTCTGCTGCGACAGACGATGCATGGTCTCGAGCAGAAGCTCGACCCGACACAGTTCGTACGGATTCATCGCACGACCATCGTCAATGTGCAACGCATCCGCGATACCCGCCCTGCGTCGCATGGAGATCACATCATCGTGCTGCACGACGGGACGCAACTGCAGATGTCGCGAGCGTACCGCGAGCGGCTGGATGGCTCCCCGGAGTGAGATACGCAGCGATCCTCGCCGGCCTCTGGCAGCTGGTGCTCGAGGTACTGGTGCGACTTGCATTCGGACTGCCCCTGCCGCACGGCTTCGCCTGGCTGGCGTTCGCGTGGGCGGAGTGGATCGTCCTCGCCCCGCTGGTGGTTCGCCTGGCGACCGCCGTCCCGTATCGGCGCCGCCAGAGGTCGCGATTCATCGGCGTCCATCTGGCCGGGGCTCTCGCCTTCCATTGCGTTCACTTTGCCATTTACGTTCTCGTGTTCGTGTCCGTTCGAGGCCTCCCGCCTTCCCCGGGACCCTCGCTGTGGATGATTCTGCTGTGGTGGATACCGCCACACATGTTGATGGATTTCCTCGTCTACGGCGTGACGGTAGTGGCCACGCAGATGTCTCTCTACCTGCGAGCGTCAGCACGGCGAGACCAGGAACGGCTCGCGCTGGAACGGTCGCTGGCGCAGGCGGCCCTCGATCGCCTGACGCTCGAATTACCGGTCCACGTCGTCAGCGAGCGGCTCGTGCAGATCGAGCGGACCATCCCGGTGGACGCGGCACGCGCCGAACGGCTCATCGAGGAGT
The DNA here is from genome assembly GCA_035248585.1 of Thermoanaerobaculia bacterium. Lineage (GTDB taxonomy): Bacteria > Acidobacteriota > Thermoanaerobaculia > Gp7-AA8 > Gp7-AA8 > QHVT01. The sequence goes on along the minus strand of DATFHJ010000357.1, from coordinate 16,961 downwards.
TCGCCGCTTCGCTGCGTGAGTCGCTGAACGTCGCCAGTGTCCACGCAGCGATCGATGAGGTTGCGCAGGACGAAGCCGAATGGGAAGAGGAGCTAGCGCCCGCAACGCGCCACTGGTCGCTCCCGGTAAAGCTCCTGATGTTGTTCAGCATCCTCCCGGCGTATGAGCTCCTGTGGAGCGTCCTGCAGGCGCTGTTTGCCATCTTGAGGAACCAACCGCTGTCGTGGGCTCCGGTGCTGTGGGCCGCCACCACGGCAGTCGAGTTCTTTCCCGTAACGCTGGCGATGGTGTGGCTCGGCAGGCGCGCGCAGCGCGTGTGGCCGCTCGTCATCGTCGCGGAAGCCGGCACGTGGTTGTGGGGCGGAACACTGGTGAGCGTGTGGCGAGCCATCGGGTTTCCCCGCGACCCCGACCGTGCGATGTTCGGTCCATGGGATGCGATTTTCTTCCTCGGCATCGCGCTGGCCACGCTGGCGCATACGCGCTACCGCGCCGCGGCCGCCGCGGCCGCGAAGGTGGCTGAACTGGAAACGGCGATGCTGCGGACGCGTGCGACGCTTCTTCGGTTGCAGTTGAACCCGCATTTCTTGTTCAACTCCTTGAACTCGGTGGCCGCGTTGCTCGAGGACGATGCGCCCACGGCGCAACGAATGACTGCGGAGCTGCGGCACTTCGTGGTGCGCGTGCTCGAGCGTTCGGCCCGGGAGGAAGTCGCGCTGAGTGAGGAGCTCGACTCGCTCGCCGCTTACGTGGCCATCGAGAACATCCGCTTCGAAGGACGCGCGGAGCTCGTCACCGAGGTGAGCGCCGGCGCACAGAATGCGCTCGTACCGAGCTTCCTGCTGCAGCCGCTCGTGGAGAACGCGCTGCGACATGGGTTGCTGCCGGAGACGGGTGGGCGCGTATCCGTGCACGCGATCATTCGCGACGCCATGCTGCATATCCTCGTCGAGGACAACGGCCGCATGCGTGATCACGACCTTCCGCCACGCGAGGGGTTGGGGCTCGCCAACACGCGTGCACGCCTGGAGCAGCTCTACGGCGACGAATTCTCGCTCGAGGTCTCCGCCCGACGGGACGGATTCGCGCTGGCGATGACGTTGCCCTGCCGTGCGTTGCACTCACCCATGAGCGCCTGATCCTGGCTTTTCCGGGGCGCGGGTTCCGTGCTCTAGTGCCGAACCGCCCGGCGGCGAGGTGCGACCGGCAACGTCGCCCGCCAGACGCCGCGGCCGTGGGTAAAGGCGTACAGCGATCTCCCCTCGGGGGCGCTGGCGATCACCAGCCATTCCGTGACTGCCTTCGGCATTCCATCGGCCTCCGTCATCCAGTGAGCACCACCGTCGATCGACACCATCACACCGAGGTCCGTGCCGATGAAAAGGCGTTCCGAGCTTTGCGGATCGACAACGAGTGAGTGAACAGGAATGTCGGGAATCTGACCGTCACCTTCCCCGTCGAGCGGCGTCCACGAAACACCGCCGTTCGTGCTCTTCCAGACATGTTGTCCGCCGAAGCCGGCAAACGTTGCATAAACGACGTTCGCATCATGAGGATGGTGCGTGATCGACGAGACGAATCCTTCGCGCGGTTGCGCGCCGGGCCATGTGGTCGTTGCAGTCGCCGAGCGCGCGTCATTGTTTCGATAGATGAAGCCGTTCGAAGTTCCGGCAAGAACTCGGGGCCCCGATACCGCGATCGCACTCACTTTCCCCGCGCCCAGCGTGCTGCTCGCGGCAGTCCAGCTGACGCCCGCATTGTCAGTCCGCCACAGCTTCCGGCCACCGGTCCAGAGAACCTGCGGAGCTCCGAGATCCATCATCAGCGGGGTGATGAAAAGGAAATCATCCGCGAGGCCCGTCGTTGCCTGCTTGAACGTCGCTCCGCCGTCCTCGGTCTTCAGAATGTTGGCGACCTGAGACGAAACGTAGAAGGTGCTTGGTTTCGAGGGATTGATCGCGACATAGCTGCCGTCGCCGCCTGCGACCAGGGTCCAGCCGTTCGCGCCGCGATCATCGCCTCCCAGCTGCGTGCCGTTGTCCTGCGCGCCGGCGATGTATTCGCGGCCGTTCGGAAACACAGCGCCGTGATAGAACTGCGTGATTCCGAGGTTACGGCTGATGTGTTGCCATGCGATCTGGCCGTTCGCAGGATTGCAGAGCGTCGTGATCCCGTGGGGTACAGGGTCAGAAGCTTCATCGGTTTTGTAGATACCACCGTCATTCGCGGCGAAGAGCGTGTTGTTCGTGTTCCCGTCGAAATGCGGGTGAAAAACGATGGCGTGCTGATCGGCATGAACAAAGGAAGGTGCAGCGCGATTCGCCCACCAATACGACGCCACTCCCCAGCTGGCACCCCCGTCGTCCGAACGGAACAGATCCACGCCGGCTGCCCACACTCGATCGGGATTGGTCGGATCGACGGCGATCGTGTTGCAGTACCAGCCCATCGTGGTGAAATTGTTTTGATTACTGAACTTACATTCGACTTCCGCGGCGGGAACGGGATTCGTGAGAAGGAGCGTCGATAGCCGGTCGGCCGATGTGTTTCGCACGACCGCCTGCCACGTTCCTGCAGCTCCCGCTTCGTTCGAGCGAAAGACGGCCAGCAGCCCCTGATTGAAGTTGCCCGGCGCGGAAACGTTGCTCGCTGACAACGCATACACGACATCCGGATTCGACGGCGCCACGGCAAGCGAAGTGCGCCCCATGTTGGCTTCCGAGAGCACGGCGCTCCATGCGCCGTCCGATGCCGCATCCATGTTGCGATAGACGGTCGCCTGCTCGAGGCTCCCGCACGATACATAGAGATAGTCGGATGCGGCACCGGGCCGCGCAACGAGATCGAGACAGCCGGCCGCGGCATTGACAGTGAGGATTCGCGTCCACGATTGTCCTCCGTCGGACGACCGAAAGACGCCCGTCCTCGTCGCTGCATAAATGCGAGCGGCATCGACGGAGCTCACGAAAAGATCGTTCACGAAGTAGAAATCGCTGTTGCGCGTGCTCTCGAGAATGGACCAGCTCTCTCCGGCATCCGTCGAGACAAAGATCCCGCCGCCTCGAAGCGGCAGTCCGGTGCCCCGAACGGTCTCGCGAAAATAACCCTCTCCCGTCCCTGCATAGAGTCTGTTGTTGTCGCGAGGGTCCATTACCAGCGAGTTGATCGCGATGTTCGCGAGCGTGTCGCCAGTCGGACGCCACGCGGCGCCACCATCGGTCGTCTTCCAGACGCCTCCCGACACGCCGCCCGTGTACATCGTCTCCGTCTGCTGCGGATCGATGACGAGCGTACGCGTGCGTCCGCCGACGTTTCCCGGCCCGAGCCAGCTCCATCGCGCCAGAGCTCCGTCAGCTGTGGCCGCCCGCGCGAAAGCGCGCTCCGCGAGCGACGGCCGTTCTCGATCGAGCGTCACAGACCAGGCGCGCATGGTCTGCAGCGCAGCCTGGGCCCGTTCGTACAGCTGCGGCGGATTCAAGTCGGTTCGCTCACCAAGCCTTTTGAGGCGTGCGTACTCGTCGGCCAGGTCGGGTGCGTCGTAAGGAGTGCGTTCCTCCTCCTCGTACGAAGGACGCTTTGGTGAAGAAGTCACGGTGCATCCGAGCATCGCGGGCAGCAGAAGGATCAGGAGTGCGTGAACGCGAGTCATGCACGAACTCCAGCATCGGCGCTGCCATCCATCCACACTGTTCGTTTCATGTTCGCTCCCGTTCCATGGAATCGGCTGCTCGACCCTTATACACGTCGACTCCGGCGTCCCGCGCACACGGATCGGTGACGCTGGATGAAGAGCCGTGACGGTAGGGCGAAGCGGCGGTTTGGCGTGACGAAGGCCTGCTCCTCGGAGGTGGTGTCGCCGTCGCGGATGGCCACCCACCGCCGTCAACTGGTGAAGTCCGCTCGAATGAAGAGGGCCATCATCACGCACCCCACCAGGACAACGACCCACCGCACCCATTTTGTCCAGGGCGCCGCTCTGCCGTAGTCGTATCGAGCTTCCTGGCCATCGAACGCGAGCGCGACAGGTCCTCGCGGTGTCCAGACCTGATCCATGTCGTACCAGGTTCCGATCCGACTGAGCTCCTTCGCAAGTTCAGACCGAAGAACCGGTGCTCCGCGTCTCATGAAGAGATCACGGGTCGACGCGGACAGCACGCCGTCCCGCCCTGGACTCGCAAGAACGAACGCCGGCGAGGTGATGCTGCCTTCGCGAGAATAGTTATAAGCCAGGGGATGGCCCCAGCCGTCATGGCACAGACGAGGGAACGTTTCGGCTTTTACATAGGTCGGCACCAGGGCTCGTTGCAGATCGAGACAGCCGGCCGCAAGAGGGGATGAGCGATGGTCCTGCCCGTATGCATCGAGGGCCATCCCGAGCGAGCGCAGGTTTGCGTCGGTTTCATCTTGCGCGCGTCTCTGGCCGTTCGACCACCACGCCGGTATTTGCCAGGCCACAACGGCAAGAGCAAAGCTCACAGCGGTCGCGATCCCGCTTCTGCTCATGTCAGCGCGCCGTCGTTTCCGGCACCGGCAAAAAGTCCTCCCCCGGATTCACGAACTGATCCGTCTCGAAGTTGTACTGGCGGTCATACAGCTCGCGATAGCGGCCGTTGGCCGCGAGGAGCTGCGAGTGCGTGCCGCGCTCGACGATCTGGCCGGCTTCGAGGACGAGGATCTGGTCCGCGCCGCGGATGGTGGAGAGGCGGTGGGCGATCACGAAGGTCGTGCGGCCGCGGCGGAGGGCGCGCAGGCCGTCCTGGATCTTCGCTTCGCTTTCGCTGTCGAGGCTGGACGTGGCTTCGTCGAGGATGAGGATGGATGGATTGGCGAGAATCGCGCGGGCGATGGCGATGCGCTGGCGCTGGCCGCCGGACAACTTGATTCCGCGCTCGCCGATGATCGTGTCGTACTTTTTCTCCAGCGGGTCGACGAATTCGTCGACGTGGGCGATGCGGGCCACGGCCAGCATTTCCTCTTCCGTCGCGTCGGGACGGCCGTAACGGATGTTCTCCGCGACCGTGCCGTCGAAGAGGAAGTTGTCCTGCAGGACGATGCCGAGGTTCGAGCGGTACTCGTGCAGGCGCAGGGTGGCGAGGTCGCGGCCGTCGACGAGGATGCGTCCGCTCTTCGGATGATTGAACGTCATCACGAGGCTGATCAGCGTGCTCTTGCCCGAGCCGCTCGAGCCCACCAGCGCCGTCGTCGTCTGCGCCGGCGCGACGAAGGAGATGTTCTTCAGCACCGGCACGCCGGGGTCGTATTCGAACGACACGTCCTGGAACTCGATGTTGCCGCGAACGTCGCCGACTTTCTCGCGCGACGCGTCTTCTTCGAGCTCCGTCCGCTGCTTCATGATTTCGCGGATTCGATCCAGCCCCGCGAAGGCCTCGGTGATCTGCGTTCCGATCGAGGCGATGCTCATGATCGGCGCGGCGAGGAGGCCGGTGAAGAAGATGTACATGATGAAGTCGCCGAGCGTCATGGTGCCGGCGAGAATGGCGCGCCCGCCGATCAGCATCATGATCACGCCGACTACGCCGAGGATCACCGTCGCGAACGCGCCGACCCCGGAGACGGCGGTGATGGTCTTGGCCACGTTGCGGAAGAGGCTGTGCACGCCTTTCGCGAAGACGAGGTCTTCGCGCTTCTCGGTCGTGTAGGCCTTCACGACGCGGATCCCGCCGAGGCTCTCGCCGAGGCGGCCCGTGACCTGCGCGTTGATCTCGCCGCGCTTGCGGAACAGCGGGCGGACGCGCTTGAACGCGAGCGCCATCCCCACGCCGAAGACCGCCAGCGTGACGATCGTGATCAGCGTCATCTTCCAGTTGAGATAGAGGAGGACGAACAGCGCCAGGAACGCCGTGACGATGCCGCCGATCAGCTGCACGAGTCCCGTGCCGACGATGTTCCGGATGCCTTCGGCGTCGGTCATGATGCGCGAGATCAGGATGCCGGATTTCGTCGAGTCGAAGTACGAGACGGGGAGGCGCAGCACGTGCTCCTCGACGTTCTTGCGCATCTCCGTGATGGCGCGCTGGGCGGCGACGCCGAGGATCTGCGAGTTCGCGAACGACGTCGCGGCCTGAATGATCGTGGCGATGATCGCGGCGACCGCGAGGAGCGGCAGAAGATCGTGCCGCCCTTTGCCGATCACCTCGTCGATGAGGTACTTCGACGTCGCCGGAAGGACGAGTCCCGAGATGCGGCTGACGAGCATCAGCGCGAGGCCGAGTGAGAGCCGCCCCCGCCGCTCCCACACGAGATCGCGCGCCTCGCGCCACACTTCATCCAGCTTCAGGCGCTTTTTTTCCTCGGGCATGCCGCGGCGATGATACCCGCGCCCGCCCCCGCCGCCTCGATCACCGCCGCCGCGAAAGAGCATGATCGAGGCTGTAACGGCCACTCCCGCGGGTGGCGATGAAGAGGAACACGAAGCAGTACAGCACCGCGAGCTCGCCCTTGTTGATGATCGGCAGGAACCCGCCCTTCGCGTGGCTCATGAAGTAGGCGACGGCCATCGTGCCGCTGGCGAGGAACGCGGCCCACGCGGCGGCAATGCCGAAGGCGATCATGAGGCCGCCGAACGTCTCGATGACGCCGGCCAGGCCGCGCAGCGACATCAGGTCCGCGGGCTCTTTTCCGCCCGGCCAGCCGAACAGTTTCTGCATCCCGTGAAACACGAACAGCGCGCCGGCGATGAAGCGGAAGAGGGCATAGGTGAATTCGGAATACTTCTCCGGAATCGGTGTCATGCGCTCATCCTTTCACGCTCCTTGCCCGGATGGGAACGCGGCGCCGGGACGGCGCCGAGCCAGCCGGCGAGGACGCCGGCGTTCCGAACGTTGGAACGCCGCCGTCCCGGCGGCTGGTCAGGCGGCGTCCCGCCGCCTCGCCGCGTGATAGCGTGCGCGCCGTGAAAGGAGTTTCGTAAATGCCCAAACGATCGGCGAGTGCCGTGTGGCGCGGAGGTCTGCGCGACGGCAATGGAAACGTGCGCACCGAGAGCGGTGCGGTGGACGGACAGTACTCATTCAGCACCCGTTTCGAGAACGGGACGGGAACGAACCCCGAGGAGCTCCTCGGCGCGGCGCACGCCGCGTGCTTTTCGATGGCGCTCTCCGCGGGCCTCGAGAAATCGGGCTTCAAGGCGCAAAGCGTCGAGACCACGGCGCGCGTCACGTTCGAGAAAGTGGGCGAAGGCTTCTCGGTCACGGGCATCCATCTCGAGACGCGCGTGAACGTCCCCGACATCGACGACGCCGCGTTTCAGGAGGCGGCCGAAAAGGCGAAGGCGGGCTGCCCGATCTCGAAGGCGCTGGCGAGCGTTCCGATCACGCTGGAGGCCTCGCGAACGGAAGGGTGACGCGGCGGCTGCGGAATCAGTTGCTCGCGCGCAGCACGGCGAAGACGCCGCATGAGGTCGTGCGGCACCTCGGCGCGGTGCAGGCGCAGGACTATCTCGGCGCGCTCTGGGCCGTCGGCCAGCGCATGGCCGGCGGCAACGAGCAGGACGTCGAGCGCGCGCTCGCCGAGCGCAGCATCGTCCGTACGTGGCCGCTCCGCGGCACGTTGCATTTCGTGGCCGCGGAGGACGTGCGGTGGATGCTCGCGCTGCTCGGCGAACGCGTGTTGCGAAAACACGCGCCGCGGCTGAAGCGCGAGTTCGGGATTACGGAGGCGGTGCTGCGGCGCAGCCGCAAGACGGTCACCAACGCGCTGCGCGGCGGCGCGCAGCTCACGCGGCCGGAGCTTTACGCCATCCTCGCGAACCCGCACGCCGGTCTGCACATCCTCTGGCATCTCGCGCACGAGAGCCTGATCTGCTTCGGCCCGCGGCGCGGCAAGCAGCAGACGTTCGTGCTGCTCGATGAATGGGTGCCGCCAAGCGAGCCGATCTCGGAGGAACGCGCGCTGGCCGAGCTGGCGCGCCGTTACTTCCTCGGGCACGGTCCCGCGACCGCCGCCGACTTCGCGTGGTGGTCCGGATTGCCGGCGACGATTGCGAGGAATGCGATCGAATCCGCGGCACCGGCGCTCGAGCAGGAAGAGGATTACGCGATCGATCCGCGGGTGCACCTCCTCCCGCCGTACGACGAATTCACGGTCGGCTATCGCGATCGTGAAGCCGTGCTCGATCCGGCGTTCCGCGCGAGCATGAAAGCGGGCGCGGAGATCTTCCAGGCGGTCGTCGTCGTGAACGGCGTGGTGTGTGGAACGTGGAAGCGAGCCCTCGATCGCGATCGCGTGCGCGTCACCACGTCGATGGCCCGCTCCCTCAAACGCAACGAACAGCGCGCGCTCGATGCCGCCATCGAGCGCTACGCCGCTTACTTGAACTTCGGTTCCACGCCCAGGTTCCGCATCAGGAAGGCATAGAGATCGGTCGTCTGCTCGAGCGCCTTCGTCGTGCTGCTCGCGCCGTGTCCGGACTTCGTGTCGATGCGAATCAGGACCGGCGCCTTGCCGCCCTGCGCGGCCTGCAGCGCCGCGGCGTACTTGAACGAATGCGCCGGCACGACGCGGTCGTCGTGGTCCGCGGTCGTGATCAGCGTCGCCGGATACTTCGTCCCCTGATGAATGTTGTGCACCGGCGAGTACGCGTAGAGCGCCTTGAACTCGCTCTCGTTCTCGGGTGAGCCGTAGTCCGCGATCCAGGCCGCGCCGATCGTGAACTTGTGGAAGCGCAGCATGTCCATCACGCCGGCCTGCTGGATCACCGCCTTGAACAGGTCCGGCCGCTGATTCGCGACCGCGCCGACGAGCAGCCCGCCGTTCGACACGCCGTGGATCGCCAGGCGCTCCGAGGACGTGTACTTGTTCGCGATCAGCCACTCCGCCGCGGCGATGAAATCGTCGAACACGTTCTGCTTGCGCAGCTTCGTTCCGGCCTGGTGCCAGTTCTCGCCGTACTCGCCGCCGCCGCGGATGCCCGCCGCCGCGTAGACGAATCCCTGTTCGAGGAGGGCCAGGCGCAGCGAGCTGAAACTCGGCGTCATGGCGTCGTTGAATCCGCCGTAGCCGTAGAGCAGCGTCGGATTGTTGCCGTCGAGCTTCAATCCCTTCTTGTACACGAGGAACATCGGCACGCGCGTGCCGTCCTTGCTGTTGAAGAAGACCTGCTTCATTTCGTAGTCGGAGGAGCGGAAATCGGCGATCTCGGGCGCGCGGAAGAGCGTCGACTTCTTCGTGGCGATGTCGTAGCGGTAGATCGACGACGGCACGTTCATCGAGGCGAACGTGTAGAAGACGCCGGTGTCGTCCTTCTCGCCGCTGAAGATCGAGGCCACGCCGATGCCCGGCAGCGCGAGCTCGTTCTCCAGCTTGCCGCCGTAGGTGTAGACATAGACGCGCGTCGTCACGTCCTTGAGATAGCTGATGAACAGCTTGCCGCCCGCCGAGTCGACGCTGCGGATCGGCTCCGGTTTCTCCGGCAGGATCGACACCCACGACTTTTCCTGGGGATCTTTCGGATCGACGAGGACGACCTGCTCGTTCGGCGCCTTGTGGTTCGTCTCGACGATCAGTTTGGCAGCCAGCTTGTCGCCGGCGTGGTCGATGACGCTGTAGAAGTCGTCCGTGATCTCGGGGAACAGCGGCCGCCAGGTCTTGTCGCCCGCTTTCGTGTCGCGGTAGTGCACCGCGTTGCCCTGCTTGCCCTTCGCGGTATCGGAGGTGTTGAGCAGGACGAACCGTTCATCCTCGGTGAGGTAAACGTTCTGCAGGCGCTGCGGGTTGGCCTTGTCCTCGTACACCAGCGCGTCGTCCGACTGGGGGGTGCCGACTTTGTGGAAGTAGACCTTATGTCCTTCGTTCTTCGAGGTGAGGGACTTCCCCTCTTCACTCGGCGCGTCGTAGCGGCTGTAATAAAACCCGTTGCCCTGCCACGCCAGCGACGTGAACTTCGCCCACTTCACCGTGTCCGGCAGATCGGTCTTCGTGGCGACGTCGCGCACGTGGCACTCGAGCCAGTCCGAGCCGCCGGTCCGCTTGCAGTAGGCCGCGTACTTGGCGTCGCGCGAGACCGAGAATCCGCTCAACTGTCCCGTGCCGTCGGCCGAGAACTTGTTCGGATCGAGGAACACTTCCGGTTTCCCGTCGAGTCCCTTCTGTATGTAGATGACGGACTGGTTCTGCAGACCGTCGTTCTTCGAGAAGAAGTAGTACGCCCCCTTGCGGAACGGCGCTCCGTACTTCGGATAGTTGTAGAGCTTCTCCAGCCGCGCCTTCAGCTGCGCGCGATACGGGATCTTCTCGAGATACCCGAACGTGACCTTGTTCTCTTCCGTCACCCACTGCTGCGTCTCCGCCGAATGGTCGTCCTCGAGCCACCGATACGGATCGGCGACCTGAACGCCAAAGTACGTGTCGACCTGGCCGGTCTTCTTCGTTTCGGGGTAGGAGAGATCCTCGGCGAAGGCGGAGAAGGACGCGACGCTCAGGGAGAGGGCGAGGAGTGCGAGACGGAGAAATGGGCGCATAGGGGCGCAACTTTAGCGCACAACGTGGAGCGCGGGCGTCCCGCCCGCCTTCGGGAGCCAGCGCCGGTCGCTCGGGAGCCAGCGCGGGTCGCTCGGGAGCCAGCGCCGGTCGCTCGGGAGCCAGCAGCGGTCGCTCGGGAGCCAGCGGCGGTCGCTCGGGAGCCAGCGGCGGTCGCTCGGGAGCCATCGGCGGTCGCTCGGGAGCCAGCGCCGGTCGCTCGGGAGCCAGCGCCGGTCGCTCGGTAGCCAGCAGCGGTCGCTCGCGAGCCAGCGCCGGTCGCTCGGTAGCCAGCTCCTCAACAAACGCTCAGCCGCTCCTCAGGACGTGAGGCTCGCGTCAAGCCGATATTGCACCCGCGTGAACGTTTTCCTACAGGGGGTAGAACTTTTCGGACGTCCTTGCGGACTCAGGTATCCTGAGCCCCTTTCGAGGTTCTAACAGATGAAGAAGCGGATGTTCCTCATGCTCGCGGTGGTGATCGCTTTCCTGGCGATCATCGGGTTCTACAAGTACTCCCAGATCCGCACTGCGATGGCGCAGGGCGCGAAGTACCAGCCACCCCCGGAGACGGTCACGAGCATCGTCGCGCAGCAGGAGGTGTGGGACACGACGCTGAACGCGATCGGCACGGTCGTCGCCGTGCAGGGCGTCACCGTCAGCGCCGATCTGCCGGGCGTCGTGGAAGCGATTGCGTTCGATTCCGGGCGCCACGTGCGCAGAGGCGATCTCCTCGTGCGCCTCGATGCGAAGCAGGAGCGCGCGCAGCTTGCCGCCGCCGAGGCGCAGCGCGATTTGTCGCGCACCGAGCTCGCGCGCGCGAAAGGGATGCTGGACAGCCAGATCGTCTCGCAGCAGGTGTACGACAGCCTCGCCGCGCAGCAGAAGCAGGCCGACGCGCGCGTCGGCGAGATCCGCGCGGCCATCCAGCGCAAGACGATCCTCGCGCCGTTCGACGGAATCCTCGGCATTCGCCAGGTAAACCTCGGCCAGTACCTTGCCGGCGGCGCGCCGATCGTGTCGCTGCAGTCGCTGCGTCCCGTGTACGTGCAGTTCACCGTGCCACAGCAGGAGCTCGGCCGCATGACGCTCGGCAGCAAAGTCGACGTGACGTCCGATGCCCTCGGCGGCGCGACCGAGACCGGCCGCATCACCGCGCTCGACTCCGTGATCGACGAGGCCACGCGCAACGTGCGCGTGCAGGCCGCGTTCGGCAACGAGTCGGGACGGCTGCGGCCCGGCATGTTCGTCGAAGCCGCGCTCTCGCGCGGCGCGAAGCAGACCGTGGTCACGCTGCCGGCGTCGGCGATCAGCTACGCGCCGTTCGGCGACTCCGTGTTCGTCATCGAGAACGTGACGGGACCGGACGGCAAGTCGTATCGCGGCGTGCGCCAGCAGTTCGTGAAGCTCGGCGGCTCGCGCGGCGATCAGGTGGCGGTGGTGTCGGGCGTGAAGCCGGGCGAGGAAGTCGCGACGTCCGGCGTCTTCAAGCTGCGCCCCGGCGCCGCCGTCGTGGTGAACAACTCGGTTCAGGTGCCGAACAGCTCGGCGCCGCGGCCGGAGGATAGTTAGAAACTGTTATGAAATTGACCGATCTCTTCATCCGCCGCCCCGTCCTCGCGATGGTGGTGAATCTCGTGATCCTCATCGCGGGATTGCAGTCGATCCGCTCGCTGATCGTGCGGCAGTTCCCGCGCAGCGACATGGCGAACGTCGTCGTGACGACGGCGTATGTCGGCGCGAACGCGGACCTCGTGCGCGGCTTCATCACCGCGCCGCTCGAGCGCGCGATCGCCGGCGCGGACGGCATCGACTTTCTCGAATCGACGAGCGGCCAGGGCGTCAGCACGATCACCGCGCACCTCAAGCTGAACTTCGACACGAACGCCGCGCTGACGCAGATCCAGTCGAAGGTCGCGCAGGTGCGGAACCAGCTGCCGCCCGAGGCCGAGGCGCCGATCATCGATCTGCAGACGACGGACAGCCAGTTCGCCGCGGCGTACCTCGGCTTTGCGTCGAAGGATCTCGATCAAAACCAGATCACCGACTACCTGACCCGCGTCGTCCAGCCGAAGCTGAGCGCGATCAGCGGCGTGCAGCGCGCCGACATCTTCGGCGACCGCACGTTCGCAATGCGAGTCTGGCTCAGGCCGGAAAAGATGGCCGCCCTCGGCATCTCGCCCTCCGAGGTGCGGAACGCGCTCGCCGCGAACAACTACCTCTCCGCGCTCGGGCGCACGAAGGGATCGATGACCTCGATCAACCTCGTCGCCAACACGAACCTGCAGACCGCGGAGGATTTCAAGCAGCTGGTCGTGAAAGAGCGCGAAGGCACGGTCGTGCGGCTGCAGGACATCGCCGACGTCGTCCTCGGCGCCGAGACGTACGACCAGGAAGTCAGCTTCAACGGCCAGACCGCCGTCTTCATCGGCATCTTCGTGCTGCCGACCGCGAACACGCTCGACGTCATGAAGAAGGTGCGCGCGGCGATGCCGGAGATCCAGGCCCAGCTGCCGGCCGGCATGACCGCGGGCGTTCCGTACGACGCCTCGGCCTACATCCAGGACTCGATCGATGAAGTGCTGAAGACGCTGACGGAGACGCTGCTGATCGTCATCGTCGTGATCTTCCTCTTCCTCGGCTCGGTGCGCGGCGTGATCATCCCGGTCATCGCCATTCCGATCTCGCTCATCGGCGCCGTGCTGCTGATGCTCGTCTTCGGCTTCACGATCAACCTGCTCACGCTGCTGGCGGTCGTGCTCTCCGTCGGTCTCGTCGTCGACGACGCGATCGTCATGGTGGAGAACATCGAGCGGCATCTCCACATGGGGAAGACTCCGTTCCAATCGGCGATCGACGCCGCGCGCGAGCTGATCGCGCCCATCATCGCCATGACCATCACGCTCGCCGCCGTGTACACGCCGGTCGCGCTGCAGGGCGGCTTGACGGGATCGCTGTTCAAAGAGTTCGCGTTCACGCTCGCCGGCGCGGTCGTGATCTCCGGCATCGTCGCGCTCACGCTCTCGCCGATGATGGGCTCGAAGCTCCTGCGCGCGGGCGATACGGAGCGCGGCTTCGCGGGCTGGGTCAACCACCAGTTCGAGCGCGTGGTGCGCGTCTACGGGCGCGTCCTCGGGCGCACGCTGCAGTACCGGCCGGTCATGCTCACGCTGTGGATCATCGTCGCGCTGCTGATCGCGCCGTTCTACATGTTTTCGCAGAAAGAGCTCGCGCCGGCCGAGGATCAGAACTTCATCTTCGGCATCATTCAGGGACCGCCGAACGCGACGATCGATCAGATGCGCCTCTTCGGCAACGAGATCAGCAAGATCTATCGCTCGTTCCCCGAGTTCAACGCCGGGTTCCAGATCATCTTTCCCGGCGGCGGCTTCGGCGGCATGGGCGTGAAGCCGCTGAGCCAGCGCAATCGCGGCATCCAGGAGATTCAGATGGAGGCCGCGCAGAAGTCGGGCTCGATCGCCGGACTGCGCGTCATCCAGCTCGTGCCGCCGTCGCTGCCGGGCGGACAAGGCTTGCCGGTCGATCTCGCGATCCTGTCGACGGCCGAGCCGCAGCAGCTCGCGGAGTTCGCGAATCAGCTGGTGGGGAAGGCGTTCACGAGCGGCAAGTTCATGTTCGCCGACACCGATCTGAAGTTCGACCAGCCGCAGGCGAAGGTGGTCTTCAATCGCGACAAGCTGCGCTCGCAGGGCGTCGACATGGCCCAGGCGGGCCGCGATCTCTCCACGCTGCTGAGCGGCGCGTTCGTGAATCGCTTCAGCATTCAGGGACGCAGCTACAAGGTGATTCCGCAGGTGAAGCGCAGCGGACGGCTCACGCCGGAACAGCTGACGCAGATGTACATCAGCGGTCCGAACGGGCAGCTCGTGCCGCTGTCGACGTATGCAACGCTGCAGACGACGACCGAGCCGCGCGATCTGAAACGCTTCCAGCAGCTGAACGCGGTGCGGATCCAGGGCGCGATTCCGCCCGGCGTGTCGCTCGATTCGGCGCTCAAGTATCTGGAGGACGAGGCGCACAAGATCCTGCCGCGCGGCTACACGCTCGACTACGCCGGCGAGTCGCGCCAGCTGCGCACCGAGGGGACGAAGTTCCTCGGCGTGTTCCTCTTGTCGGCGGTCCTCATCTATCTCGTCCTCGCCGCGCAGTTCGAGAGCTTCCGCGATCCGTTCATCATCCTCGCCGGCTCGGTGCCGCTCGCGCTTTCCGGCTCGCTGCTGTTCTCGTTCCTCGGCTTCACGTCGATCAACATCTACAGCCAGGTCGGACTCATCACCCTGATCGGACTCGTGTCGCGCAACGGCATCCTGATCGTGCAGTTCGCCAATCACCTGCAGGAGACCGGGCAGGACAAGCTCTCGGCCGTCCTCGAAGCCGCGAGCACGCGTCTGCGCCCGATCCTGATGACGACCGCGGCCACGGTGATGGGCCACCTCCCGCTCGTCTTCGCCCGCGGCCCCGGCGCCGGCGCCCGCAACAGCATCGGCATCATGCTCGTCACCGGCATGATCATCGGCACGCTCTTCACGCTGTTCATCGTGCCGTCGATCTACGTCCTCGTCGCGCGCAAACGCACGCCCGTCGTCGAAGAAGAAGCCGAAGGCGAATTGATTGTAGGCACCGCCTAAACCCGTGGAGCGGCGGGCTTTAGCCCGCCGTCTTTTCCGGCGGGCTGAAGCCCGCCGCTCCACAATCTACGCGCGTAATCAACACGCGGATTCATTGGTCCCTTTTTTCATTCGCCATACGTCTGCTTGCAAATCGGGCGCGTAGTGGAAGCGATGAAAGAAAGGACATCTATGAAACGCTCTCTCCTCTATCTATTGCTCGGGACGCTCGTCTTCGTCCCGCAGGCACTGGCCTCCAGTCACCGCGAGGCGCTTTCGGTTCTCAATGAGCCGTGCGCCGACAATACCGACACCTACGCCTGGGTGTCGAACGGCTCGCACGAAAAGCTGTACCTGATCATGAACTTCAACCCCCTCCACGAGCCGGGGCAGGGGAATCAGGGATTCCGCGCGTGCAATGGATATCGATACGAATTCCACATCGGCAAGGGCGCGAGCCTGAAGGACGAGGCGGTCTATCGCATCGAGTTCAGGAACACGCTGACTCCCGAGGCCGCGCCGACGGCGGCCGATGCCCTGGGCGGCGGCAATGAGCTGTTGTGGCAGCTCACCGGCGGCACCGAGACCATGACGGTTACGCGCGTCATGGCGCCCGGAAAACCGAATGCCGAAGTGCTCGGCGCGAATCTGCCGGTGCTCCCGAACAATCACGGCCCGCAAACCGATCGTCTCGTCTATGGACTCGGCGGTTTCAAAGGCTATGA
The DNA here is from genome assembly GCA_035248585.1 of Thermoanaerobaculia bacterium. Lineage (GTDB taxonomy): Bacteria > Acidobacteriota > Thermoanaerobaculia > Gp7-AA8 > Gp7-AA8 > QHVT01. The sequence goes on along the minus strand of DATFHJ010000357.1, from coordinate 1,132 downwards.
CTCCGGCGATCCGTCGAGCCGCGACCAGGGTTTGTACGACCAGACCTTTGTCGACACCTTCATTCGCGAGCTCTCCAATGGCGGCCGGATCATCGCCGGACAATTCGACGACCCGTACCAGCTCGACGAAAAGGGCATTTTCGATCTCGTCAATCTCGGCCGCACCGACCTCGGCGGGATTCAGGGCGCGCGCAATACGCCGGTCGAAGACGTCTTCACCGGGTTCAATGTCTTCTCGATCGCCCTCGAGATTCCGACCTCCGAGCTTTTCCCCGGCGGCATTCCTCACAATGGAACATTGAACGCGACCAGCACGGACAGCCTGCTGCGCGTGTGGTCGAGCATCAGCCGCCAGGCGATTCAGATGGTCGATCCGTCCAACATCATTACCGGTCTGCGAGGCACGGGCAATTACGTACAGGTCGGCCGCAATGCGCTGCCGCTCTTCAATGCCGGCCTCGTCGGAACGCAGCGGCACAGCCTCTATCTGCACACCGATCCGATGAAAGACGTCTCGCGTTTCGGCAATGACATCCTGTTCCCGGTGCTCGTGCGCGATCTGGAGGCGCTCGGCGTCTACAAAGCCCTCGGCGTTCCCGCCAGCGCCGTCACGACGCTCAAGGGACCGCGCCTCGACATCGTCAACGCGGTCAACCTCGGCCGTCCGATTCCTGTCGCCGACGGCTCGACCGGCGACGTCATTACACTCGACGCGGCCACGGATTCGTCGTTCCCCAATGGCCGCCGTCTCGGCGGCGGCAGCGCGCCGAATCGCCATCAGGTCAACGTCAATACAGTGCTGATCAGCCTCATCGCGGCCGGCGATCCCGGTGCGGGCCTGGCCAAGGGCGTGGAAGTGAACGACAAGGATTTCCTGCCGCGCTTCCCGTTCCTCGCGTTCGCGCACCAGGGATTGCTGCAGGGACATGGCGGCGTGAATACGCCGACGGTGCCGCCGATTCCGAATCCGGCGCTGCCCCAGCCTTGAGGATCAGGAGAACGTCATGAAGAAACTCATTGTGATCGCAACGCTCTTTCTCACAGTCACGGCGTTCGCCGGCGAGCGCCGGAATGTTCCGGCGAACAATTTCGCCTCGGATTATCAAACCGTGCCGGTGATGGCCAATTCACC
>DATFHJ010000356.1:0-10487 GCA_035248585.1 Thermoanaerobaculia bacterium | reverse complement strand
CTCTCCTCTCCTTCTCGCCCTTCGGCGGTGCGGCGATACAGTCGGTTGCTCGCCAACAGAGCCTCGGCGCGCGCGCGCTCCGGCCCGATGTCGGTTCCCTCTTCCGGTTTCATGTTCGACAGCTCGACCAGGATTCGCTCCGACTCGTCGAAGTGCTCGTTCACGACGATGAGGAGGATGCGGTCGCGCTGCTGTTGCGTGCTCGGTTGATTCTTGACCTGCTCGAAGCCGCGATGGATCGGCGTGTTGTCGACGACGAGCGGCTGGCGGTTGTCCCGCCGCCACAGCAGTCCCGCCGCGAACGCGATCACGACCACCGCCGCCACCGCGCCCCAGCGCAGCCATTCCGTGCGCCGCGCCTTTTTCTTCTCGCCGCGCAGGCGCCAGCTGAGGCGCTGCCAGACGCGCTGTTCGTAGTCTTCATCCGGCTCCGGAACGTCCGGGGCCACGACGCGATCGAGCAGCTGCGCGATGCGCCCGAGCTCGGCGCGGCACACGTCGCAAACATCGAGATGCGCGCAGGGCTCGCCGTAGTACGCCATGACGATTTCTTCCTGTGTCAGGTGATTCATGATGATGCCGATCCTGTAAAGGGTTGGAGACGCTCGCGCAGCTTGGTCACCGCGCGAAAAATGGTGTTCTTCGTGGCGTTGGTCTTGATGCCGAGGATGTTGCCGATCTCTTCGAGCGGCATCCCTTCGAAATGGCGGAGGACGAAGGCCGTGCGCTCGTTGCCGCTCATTTGTTTCAGCGCGGAGGCGATGGCCCGCTGCATCTGCGCGCCGAGGACCACGCGCTCGGGGGACGCGTCATGCGAGGCGATGTCGCTCAGATCGTCCGTCGCGTCGACTTTGGAGTCGCGGCGCTTGCGGGAGTCGATCAGATCGAGCGAGCAGTTGACGGCGATGCGGTGGGCCCACGTGGTGAAGCTGGCCCGGCCGTCGTAGGAGCCGATCGAGCGGTAGGCGCGGAGGAACGTCTCCTGCACGACATCGTCGGCGTCGGCGGCGTTGGAGGTGATGCGGTAGGCGGTGCGGTAGAGCGACCGCGAGTGCCGCTCGACGAGCACGCGGAACGCGTCGTCGTCGCCGCCGCGAACGCGCTCCACCAGCTCGAGATCCGTTTCCGTCGCTACCATCCGGACAACTTAGACCGGACGGGAGGGAAATGGTTAGTTCGCGACTACTTCGCCTTCCACATCCCGCACTCTTTCATCGCCGGCTCGTACGGGTTGGCAATCGCTTCCTTCGTCGTCTGCAGCCACGACTTCCTGGCCATCGGGCAGTAGGCGATTCCGGGGCGCTCGCCTTCGACGCCGTTGCGCACTTTGATCATCTCGTCGGAGAGCAATCCGAACGTCTCGCGCGCTTTGGCGAGGTCGGCGCTGGTGGCGACGTCGGTCGCGGCTTTGGCCACGGCGTCATTCTTGGCCTCGGTTGCCGCGGCGGCGAGCTTCTTCGCGCCGGCGTGCACGTCCTTGAGCGAGCTCTTGAGCAGTCCCTGGCGGACGGTCTCGTACTTCGAGAACAGCGTCGTGTTCGCGAACAGCGGCACGGCGAGGAAGAGGGCGGCGAGGACGAGCGTCAGGCGTTTCATGAGCGGGGGAAACGCGATGAAGGGCGGGACTATTGCCCCGCCCTTCCACTGTCACTTTTTCGCGTTGATGAACGCCACGATGTCATCCGACATCGCCTTCAGCGACGGGAGGTAGAGATACATCATGTGCCCGCCGTGGTAGTTCTTGATCGTCAGGCGATCGGCGTCGATGCCGCTGTGCTCGAGCATGTAGCGCGTCGCAAAATACGACGTCGTCAGATCGTCGTAGCCCGCGACCGCGAAGACGCGCAGCGCTTCGTTGTCCTTCGTTCCCTGCGCCAGCGCGCCGGTGACGTCGACGAAGCCCGCGAACGCGCCGCGGCGGTTGGCCGGCCGCTTCCACTTCTGATTCGCGTCGCCGCTCTGCGGCATGTAGCGCTTGTCCCAATCCACTCCCAGCTCGCCGCGCAGGTAGGTCTCGAACAGGGAGATGTAGATCGGTCCCGTCTTCGCGTTGAAGGGATCGCCGTCGGGAAACTCGCCCGCGTCGTCGAGCTCGTCCTGCGCGTAGCGGCCATCGAGCAGGCCGACCGACTTGCCTTCGTTGCGCAGCAGCTCCTTGATGAAGCGGATCGCGTAGACGCGCAGGTTGCTGCGCAGGATGTACTCCTTCGACAGCCCGATATAGCGGTGCATCTGCTCCGCGACGCGGTCTTTCTCGGCCTGCGGAAGCATGTCGCCCTGGAACAGCGCGACGAGGTAGTCGCTGCCGGCGAACTTCTCGACTTCAGCCAAAAAGGTCTCGCGGTCCTTCCAGTTGCCCGTCACTTTCTTGTGGTAGTAGGCCGTGGCCGCGAGCGCCGGCAGGTGCGTCGCGTAGGAGAGATCGTTGCCGGCGGTGATGAACGGCAGCGTGCCCATGTTGAGGGCCGGCGAGATGAGGATGACGCCGTTGAGGCCGACGCCGTAGTCGTTCTGCAGCCGCGGCACGAGCATCGCCGAGCGGATCCCGCCGTAGCTCTCGCCGAGGATGTACTTGGGGGAGTTCCAGCGATTGTGCAGCGTCACATAGGCGCGGATGAAATCGGCGACGGAGTCCGCGTCCTCGTCGTATCCCCAGAAATCCTCGTCCTTCTTCTCGCCCATGGCCTTGCTGTAGCCGGTGCCGACGGGATCGACGAACACGAGATCGGTGGCGCGGAAGATCGTCGACTGGTTGTCCCGCAGCTTGTATGGCGGCGCGCCTGGATCCTGCGCGTCGCTCGGGATGTCGATCACTTTCGGACCGACCAGACCGAAGTGCAGCCAGATCGACGCCGATCCCGGTCCGCCGTTGAAGACGAACGTGACCGGCCGGTCCTCGGCCTTCGCCCCGTCTTTCGTGTACGCGATCGTGAAGAAGTTCGCCGTGTTCTTGCCCGCGCCGTCCTTCAGATAGATCTCTTCCGCGGTCGTCGTGTACGCGACGTCCTCGGAGCCGATCTTCATCTTGTGCGGCTTCACGAACTTCTTCGGCTCGGGCGCCTTCTCGGCCGGTTTGTCCGCGGGCTTGTCGGCCGGCTTCGCATCCTGCGCGGATATTGGAAGAGCAAGGGGGAGAGCAAGGAGCACGATTGCAGCGATGGACGCCGCGAATTTGCGCATACGTTTTCCTCTCGAAATTCGATTTCGACGTTCGAGTATACGTACGCCTTTCGAATTGGTTAGTTCCGCGTACACTCTCCCGCGATGTACGAGAAGCGCCACGAGGAGCTGCTTCCGCGGCCGCTGTTCGCGCGGCGCGTGCTGCTGCACACGGCGGTCTCGTGCGCGATCATCGCCGTCGCCCTCTTCATCGGCATGGCCGGGTACCACTATCTCGACCGGCTGAACTGGGTCGATGCGTTTCTCAACGCCTCGATGATCCTCGGCGGGATGGGTCCCGTCGACGCGCTGCACAGCAGCGCCGCGAAGGTCTTCGCCGGCGCGTACGCGCTCTTCGCGGGACTCATCTTCATCACCGTCGCCGGCCTCGTCTTCGCGCCGTTCCTCCACCGCCTCATGCACCACTTCCATCTCGAGGACGAGTGAACGTCGCCGACTATCTGCGCGACACGCGGGACGTCGAGGGATGGTTCTTCCCGATCGACGCGTATCTCTTCGCCGCGATCGACGCGATTCAGGAGCGCGAGGGAATCGCCGGCAATCTGTTCGAGATCGGCGTGCATCACGGCAAGACCGCGATCTTCCTTGCGCGCATGCGCCGCGCCGGCGAGGTCCTCGGCGTCTGCGACGTCTTCGACCAGCAGCAGCTCAACGTCGATCGCTCCGGCGAGGGAAGCCGCGAGCTGTTCGAGAAACACATGCGCGCGTTCGGCGGCCCCGCGCGCGTCTTCGCGAAGTCGTCGCACGAATTGACGGCCGACGACACGACCACGGACTGCCGCTTCTTCCACATCGACGGCGGCCATCGCCCCGAGGACGTCATCGCCGATCTGCAAACCGCTGCGCGGGCCTTACACGCACACGGCGTCGTCGCGCTGGACGACGTCTTCAACCCCAGCTGGCCCGGCGTGAGCGAAGGCTTCTATCGCTTTCACGCCGCGCACCCGGACGTCTTCACGCCCATCCTCATCGGCGGCAACAAAGTCTTCTTTGCCCGCGACCCGTCGCGCTACGCGCTCGATGACCTCGTGTCCACGCCTGCGTTTCGCTTCGAATACAAAGACTGGCTCGGCCAGCGGGTGATGACCGCCGCGCGGTTGTCGTGGGTGGATCTCGATCCCGCGGGCGCGGCGGCGCTGCACGGCTAGCGAGCAACCTTCTCCGAAACTCTTCGTACACTAGTGGTCATGATTCGCACGCTCGTGTTTCTCGCGCTCGCATCCTCCCTCTCCGCCGCCCCGGTCCGCTCCGTCGAACAGGTCGTGCGATCGACGGCGGAGCCGCGCCTCGAGATTCGCATCGATCCTACGCTTGGATATCTCGGCCACATTCACCGGCAGGCGATGGGCGGCAAGGCGGAGTTCGATCAGTACATCTTCAGCGAGACGCATGGGAATCAGCTCGGCCGCACGTTCATCGTGCACTTCGAGCATGCGTTGCCCGGCGTCGACTTCTCGTTCGACTATCCGCGCCTCGAGATGGTAAAGCTCGGCCGCAACGAGTACCTCCATCAAACGTGGCCGCTGGAAAACTGGTCCCTCTTCGAGAGTGATGACATGCAACGATTGCTGGGCAGCCGGGCGCTGACCGCTCCGTCGCGCTGGCTCGTGAGCCGTTACGTCCGCGCGGTCGGCCGCGCGAAACGCGCGGAGATCATCCTCTTCTACCTCGAGCCGGCAGGCGAGCTTCCCGCGCCGATCTCCGACCTCGGTCTCGAGGGGACGAAACGCGCTCTGTGGGAGCCGATTGCCCGCGCGCTGGCCCTGCGCGCGCGCTCGGTGTTCACGGTCAAGGACTGACTCTACGGCAGTTCCAATTCCGCCAGCGCGTTCTCCAGCGCCGGCGACCGCCAGCAATACGCGCCCACCTGCGCCAGTCCCGCCTTCCGGAACGCCGTGCGATACCACGCCGCGGGGCGGCGGATGAGCGAGTCGAGGTCGCCGATGATGTCGTCTTCTTTCGTCAGCACTTCGAGGTAGGCGACGCCGTCGCAGACGCGGGCGATGGTCTCGAGGCCGCCGCGCATTTCCCCGTCGGGAACGTAGTGCAGCACGTCGCTGCAGACCACGAGGTCGTAGACGTCGAGGTCGAGCGACGGGAGCTCGCCGAACGTCGCGAGGCGGATGTTGCGCTCCTTGCCGTAGCGCTGGACGACGTACTCCGAGGAATCGAGCCCCGTGTATTGAATGCGCGGGCGAAAAGCCTGCAGGTGGGCGAGCCACGAGCCTTCGCCGCAGCCGACGTCGAGCACGGTGCGCAGCTGCCGGTGAAGGAAATACTCCGTGGTCGCGATCGCGAGCGCCACTTTTCTCCGCACCTCGGCGTGCGTGTTGATGCGCGTCGAGCGGTCGTGGTACCAGCGCTGAAAGTATTCGCGGTCGTACTGCTTGCTCATTCGGTCTGCGTCGTCTTTCGCAGCCACGCCACGAACCGCGGCGCGCGCTTCTCGACCTTCTCGAGCGCTTTGATGGCGAACTTGTGCTTCGGGAACAGCACGAGGAAGGCGAGGAGGAAAAAGATCCAGCCCTGCATGATCGGCAGAACGGAGCCGATGACGCCGAGGATCGTGAAGACGACGCCGAGAACGATGCGGAATAGCAACATATCAACGCCTGGTCAGGAAATCGCCGGTGTCGAGGTACTCCTCGGGGATCACGAGGAACTCTTCGACGCCGTACATCCTGCGCAACTCCTCCGGGGAGAGGTGATCAGCAAGAAGAAGGCCTTCGATCTCGCCGCTGCGTCCCACGAGCTCCCAGCCCGTCCAGATTTCGGACTCGCTGTATGGCTTGAGGGAGATTTTCTGGAGATAGCGCGACATCGGTAAGGCCGGATTTTACTCCTTACAGCGCGCGCCCTTTTTTCCGCTGCTCCGGATAGAGCATCAGGAACTGGCGCAGCGCGCTCATCGACTCGATGATCCCCTCGGGCATGCTCTTGAGGCGCAGCCAGTAGCAGCCGGGGTCGAGGAGGTTGCGCAGCAGCTCGAGGAACTGATTCAGCGAGAGGTACGTGTTCTGATACAGCTTTCCTTTGGCCTTCTCGTCCTGCCGCGTGCGCTCGATCTTGCTGATCACGCGCGCCGCGACGTAATACGGCGTCTGCAGCGCGTCGAACTCCGCCTGCGACATGCGCGGACCCTTGGTGATGTGCTGCCGGTTGACCGTCGCCTGCAGGAACTCGGTGATCACGACCACCGCGGTTTTCGGGATCGGTCCGCATCGGCCGCTGTCGATCGAATCGGTGAGGAAGGCGACGAGGGTTTTGATTTGCTCGCTGTCGGGATAGACGAGCTCGCGGAGGCCGTACTTTTTCGCGATCGATCGCTCGTCAATCTCGTTTGGCGGGGCCTCCATAATTCCGCGCCGAGAATAGCACGCTAGAATCGTCCTCAATGCAGGCGTCCGACATTCTCGCGAAAGCATCGCTGTTCAATCTGCTCGACGACTCCGAGCGCGCCGAGCTCGGCCTAACACTGGAGCGCCGCGATTTTGCGTCCGGCGAAACGGTGTTCAGCTTCGGCGAGCCGGGCGACTCCATGTACATCGTCGGCAGCGGCTGCGTGGAGCTGTCGGTCAAGGACAACACCGGCGCGAAGATTGTGCTCGCGAAAGCGGGACCGGGCGAACAGTTTGGCGAGCTGTCGCTCTTCGACGGCGGCGCGCGTACGGCCAGCGCGGTCTGCACCGAAGACTCGCTGCTGCTGATGCTCGACCGCGACGATCTCCTCGCGTTCCTGCAGCGCCATCCCGACGCCGCGCTCGATCTGCTGCAGACGATCAGCCAGCAGATCCGCACGACCGACGAACTGCTGCGCCGCCGCGTCGCGCGCAACATCAATGAAGAGGTGGCCATCCGCAGCACCGCCGTGGAGCGCATGGCCGACGTCATCGCCGAATTCAGCGGCAGCATCACGTTCCTGATGTTGAACGCGGCCTGGTTCGCGTTCTGGATCATCTGGAACACGCTGCCGGGAATCCCGCACTTCGACCCTTACCCGTTCGGCTTCCTGACGATGGTCGTCTCGCTCGAGGCGATCTTCCTCTCGATCTTCGTCCTCGTCAGCCAGAACCGCCAGGCCGCGAAAGACCGCTTGCGCGCCGACGCGGAGTACGAGGTGAACCTCAAGGCCGAGCTCGAAGTCGCGCACCTGCACGAGAAGATGGATTTTCTGACCGAGGAGTTGCTCGCGCGGATGCCGCGGGATGTGGAGCGGCGGGCTTCAGCCCGCCGAAGCGTTCCCTAACGCCACGTCATCTCGAACGTGCACGTCTTGTCGCCGTGGCACTGGCACTTCGTCTCCGTCACCGCCGGCTCCGCGCCGCCGTGGCGGAGGATCGATTCCTGGAAGAAACCGATCGCGCTGGCGCAGAAGATCGGGCTGTAGCAGGGATAGTTGCTGTAGATCATCCGCGCGCCTTTCGGCGTCTTCTCGAATTTCACGCTGCCGAATTTCTGATACTGGTCGTGAAAGAGAGCGTTGTTGGCGAGAAAGTTTTCCAGCTCCGCGGAGTCGAGCGAGCGATAGACGCGGCCGATGCCCAGCTCCGCCGACGCGGCGCCGATCAGCGCCAGCACGTGCGGATGGGTCGCCTTCAGCTCTTCGTAGATCGCGCGATCGAGCTCGATCAGCGACTCGAACTCGCACCACGCCGACGCCAGCGGCGTCTTCGTGTACGTGCGCGTGCGCGGCGTCAGTTTCTGCAGCAGCTGCTGGAAGCGCTCTTCCCCGATCGTGTCGAGAAGAAACTGCTTTCTTCCGCCGAACATCACCCCCTTCACTTTCGCGACCGCCGGATCGGGGCCGACCAGCACTTCCTTTCCTTCGAGTCGCGGCGGGTGCGCGGGGGCGGGGCGCTCCTGCAGTAAGGACATGCGGCGATTTTATCGGAGATGGCGGAACACTTCAGGGATGAAATCGCCGTCGCTGGCCTCGCGCGCCGCGAGGCCGATCTGAAACTGCATCACATCCTCGGGGACGGGATTCTGATAGCCGTCGAGCGTGTCGCGCAGCGCGTCGAGAGGTGTGAGCCCTTCCGCGCGCACGGAGCGATAGAGCTTCACCGCGATCGACTCCGCCGCGCCGGGCGTGAGGAGCTTCGGCACGAGCGGCTCGATTGCGGCGAGATCAGAATCCTGCAGCTCGATGTTGCGGCGCTTCGCGAGCGCGCGGATGAGCGCGAATCCCTCGGTGGCGGTCGTCGCCGGAAAAATCGGAATCTTCACGTCGACGCGCCCCGGGCGTTTGAGATCGACTTCGATCAGGTCGGGACGGCTCGACGCGAGGATCCAGACGATGCGGCCGCGATTCGCGGGATTGCTCATCTGCTGCGCGAACATGCCGTAGATGCGGCCCGATAAACCGGAGTCGCCGGTGCCTGCGTCGCGCTTGCCGAGCGATTGGTCGGCTTCGTCGATGAAGACGAAACAGCGGCCGAGGCCGTGCAGCAGGCGGAAGATCTTCTCGAGATTGCCCTCGGTGCTGCCGACCCACTTGTCGCGAAAATTCTTCAGCTTCACCACCGGCACGCCCGCTTCGCCGGCCAGGCATTCGACGAGATACGTCTTGCCGGTGCCGACCGGGCCGCAGATCAGGTAGCCCATCGGCAGCGCCTGCACGTCGTTCATGTGCCACAGCTTCATGTCCTGCCGCAGCCACGTCTTCAATTTTTCCTGCGCGTGAAAATCGTCGAGCGTGCGCTTCGACTCGATGAACTCGATCAGTCCCGCCGAGTCGCGCTCGACGAGCTCCTTGCGCATCACCACGAGATCGCGGCCGTGCAGGGCCTCGCCGGCATGCGTGCGCGTGCGCAGCAGATTCTCGACCGACGTCAGCGTCGTGCCGGTGAGCTGATGCGCGAGCGAGTCGTAGGCGGGCGCGAACTCGGTGAGCGTCGAGGCGTGCTCTTTCGAAAGCAGCTGGATCGCCTCGCGCAGCTCGGTCGTCGACGGCAGCGGCACTTCGACCGCGGCCGCGCGCGGATTCGTCACGAGCAGCGGATGCAGGTCGTTGAGGTTGTCGGAGATGAGAAACGTGACGAGCGAGTGGCGCGCGAGCTGATCGTCGGCCGCCCAGTCGCGCATCAAGAGAGCGAGCGCGCTGAGGTCGTAATTGAGCGCGCCGGGCAGCGCGGGCGCAACGAGGTGCGCGGCCTTCATGTAGAAGCCGATCTGATACGACTCCTGGCCGAGGCGCGCGAGATTCGCGGAGTAGCGGAAGAAGCGCGTCAGCCATTCGGTGGCGGCGCGCGGCGCGCGGGGGAGCTCGGGCGACTCGCGATACGCGGGCCAGCGCTGCACGATCTCGCCCCCCTTGTCGATGCGCACGCCGTTGCCGAGGTCGTAGGAGAGGACGACGTCGAAGCGCGGCATCATCACGCGGGTGAGGAACTCGTACAGACTCCCCAGCGTCCGCCCCTCGATCAGAAAGCGGTCGTTGACGTTGCCGTACAGCAAGAACTGATTCGCGGCCGCGCTGGCGTAGAGGGAGATGAGGCGCTCGGCCCAGAGGGGAAGGCTCATGCGTGTATGAGAGTCGTCGAGTCGTCGAGTCGTCAAGTCGTCAGCTCTACTCGGCTACTCGATGACTCGACGACTCGACGACTTGATCCTCGATATTCAGCATCCGCGACGTCAACTCCACGCCGATGCTGATCGCCGCCGGCCGTCCGCGGAGGGTAGCTTCTTCCAAAGCGAGATCGAACTGCGCCTCGATGCGCGCGAGGTCGGCGTCGATCTCGGCGAGCGAGCTGTCGCGATGGTCGATGTTGTCGAGCCGCCCGCGCAGGAGATCGAGCGTGGCCTGCTTCGACTCGCGCAGTGACTGCGTGAGATCGGGCACGGTCATCTCGCGCTCGAGCGTGCCGATCTGCTTCTGCAAATCGCGCTCGTCCGACTTCGGCGCGATGATGAAGTTCCGCTGCGCGACGAGCAGGTTGAGAAACAGCCAGGTCAGCTTCCGCAGCGCCTCGCGATTGCTGTCGAGAAAGAGATCGTCGCCGGCGTGCTGGATGTACAAGGCGTGGAGCCGCTCCCGTTTCTCTTCGAGCTTTCGATACCGCTGCCGCGCCGCCCCGCCGACGTTCGAGAGCAGCTTGCGCCGCGCCTCTTCCGTATCGCCGCGCAACTCGACCACGCGGCGCTCATCGATGTGTTTCTGAAACCCGGGATTCGACGCCATGGTGAGGAGATAGATGAACTCTCCGGCCGCCGTCGCCCCCCAAAGTGCCGGATCCCACCACCCCGCCACGAGTCCGGCCACGACCGCGAGCGCGTTCCACGGAACGCGCAGCAGCGGAACGTCGGGA
>DATFHJ010000355.1:0-18220 GCA_035248585.1 Thermoanaerobaculia bacterium | reverse complement strand
GATGTACGGCACGCCGACCTGACGGGCGAGCAGGATGTGCTCGCGGGTCTGCGGCATCGGGCCGTCGGTGGCGGCGACCACGAGGATCGCACCGTCCATCTGCGCGGCGCCGGTGATCATGTTCTTGACGTAGTCGGCGTGACCCGGGCAGTCGACGTGGGCGTAGTGGCGGTTCTCGGTCGAGTACTCGACGTGCGCCGTGGCGATGGTGATGCCGCGCTCGCGCTCTTCCGGAGCCTTGTCGATCTGATCGAAGGCCACGAACGAGGCCGTGCCCTTCGCTGCGAGGATCTTGGTGATCGCCGCGGTCAGCGTGGTCTTGCCGTGATCGACGTGACCAATCGTGCCGATGTTGACGTGCGGCTTACTGCGATCGAATTTCTCTTTGGCCATTTGAGATCAAACCTCCCTGTTTCAGACTCTCTGTGTAGTTCCGCCGCTCTTGGCGATGATTTCTTCTGACACGTTCTTCGGAGCGGGCTCGTACGCGAAAAACTGCATCGTGTAGCTGGCCCGTCCCTGCGACATCGACCGCACCTGCGTGGCGTAGCCGAACATCTCCGACAGCGGCACGTGCGCGCGAATGACTTTCGCGCCCGCCCGCTCTTCCATCTGCTGGATCTTTCCGCGGCGGCGCGAGAGGTCGCCCATGACGTCGCCGGCGTAGTCCTCGGGCGTCACGACTTCGACGTTCATGATCGGTTCCTTGAGGATCGGACCGGCTTTCTTCGCGCCTTCCTGGTAGGCCATCGAGCCGGCGATCTTGAACGCCATTTCGCTGGAGTCGACGTCGTGGTACGAGCCGTCGTAAAGGATCGCCTTCACGCCGGTCATCGGATAGCCCGCGACGATGCCGCGCTCCATCGCTTCCTTGATGCCCTGCTCGGTCGGCTTGATGAACTCCTTCGGCACCGAACCGCCGACGATCTCGTTGACGAACTCGAATCCGCCTTCGGCCAGAGGCTCGAAGCGCATCTTCACGTGGCCGTACTGGCCCTTGCCGCCCGACTGGCGGACGAAGCGGCCCTCGGCCTCGCTCGGACGCGTGATCGCCTCGCGATACGCAACCTGCGGTTTGCCGACGTTCGCACCGACGTTGAACTCGCGGACCATGCGGTCGACGATGATCTCGAGGTGCAGCTCGCCCATGCCGCGGATGATGGTCTGGTTCGTTTCCGGGTCCGTGTGGACCTTGAACGTCGGGTCTTCCTGCATGAGCTTCGCGAGCGCGACGCCCATCTTTTCCTGGTCGCCCTTCGTCTTCGGCTCGATCGCCACCGCGATGACCGGCTCGGGGAACGTCATGGTCTCGAGCAGGATCGGGTGGTTCTTGTCGCAGATCGTGTCGCCGGTGGTGACGCTGCGCAGGCCGACGGCCGCGCCGATGTCGCCCGCGCGCACTTCCTTGATCTCTTCGCGCTTGTTCGCGTGCATCTGCAGGAGACGGCCGATGCGCTCGGTCGTGCCCTTGGTCGAGTTCAGCACCGCGGTGCCGGAGTCGACCTTGCCGGAGTAGACGCGGAAGAACGCCAGCTGGCCGACGAACGGGTCGGTCATGATCTTGAACACGAGCGCCGAGAACGGCTCGTCATCCGAGGCCTTGCGCTCGATGAACGACTCGTCGTCGGGATTCACGCCCTTGACCGGCGGGATGTCGACCGGCGACGGGAGATAGTCGACGACGGCGTCGAGCAGCGGCTGGACTCCCTTGTTTTTGAAGGCCGAGCCGCAGAGGACCGGAGTGATCTTCTGGGCGATCGTCGCCTCGCGCAGAGCGGACTTCAGCTCGCCGATCTCAAGGCTCTCGCCCGCAAGATATTTCTCGAGCAGTTCGTCGTGCTGCTCAGCGATCGACTCGACCATCTTCTCGCGGTAGTGCTCCGCATCCGCGCGGAGCTCTTCCGGGATCTCGTCGACGTCGTACTTCGCGCCGAGGGTCTCGTCCTTGAACATGAGAGCCTTCATCTGCACGAGGTCGATGACGCCCTTGAACTTGTCTTCGGCTCCGATGGGGAGCTGCAGAGGAACGGCGTTTTTGCCGAGCTTGGTCTTGATCTGGTTCAGGACGGCGTCGAAGTTCGCGCCGATGCGGTCCATCTTGTTGACGAACGCGATGCGGGGAACACCGTACTTGTCGGCCTGGCGCCACACCGTCTCCGACTGCGGCTCGACGCCGCCGACGGCGCAGAACACACCGACCGCGCCGTCGAGGACGCGGAGCGAGCGCTCGACTTCGACGGTGAAGTCGACGTGGCCCGGCGTGTCGATGATGTTGACGCGGGTGTCGCCCCAGAACGCGGTGGTCGCGGCTGAGGTGATGGTGATGCCGCGCTCCTGCTCCTGGACCATCCAGTCCATGGTCGCAGTGCCTTCGTGCACCTCACCGATTTTGTGCGTGATCCCCGTGTAATAGAGGATGCGCTCGGTGGTGGTCGTCTTCCCGGCATCGATGTGAGCCATGATGCCGATGTTGCGCGTTTTCTCGAGAGATACCTGACGTGCCATTTTGCTTTTTTCTTCAAAACGGTGGAGCGGCGGGCTTTAGCCCGCCGAGACGGCAGGCTAAAGCCTGCCGCTCCACTGAGTCATCCAAGTTTTAGGTTTCCCGTTGCTCGGTCCGGAACCGCAGAACCCGTTCTGTGTTATCCGGTCGAGACGGAGCTACGGAAAGCTCGTTGAGTTACTTCGTGGCCGAATTCAGGCATCCGGCCGATGTTCCCGCCGCGAAGGCGGGAGATTCTACCACCGATAGTGGGCGAACGCTTTGTTCGCTTCCGCCATCTTGTGCGTGTCTTCGCGCTTCTTGATCGCGTTGCCGCGATTGTTCGCCGCGTCCATGATCTCGCCGGCGAGCTTGTCCTGCATCGTCTTCTCGCCGCGGCTCTGGGCATAGCTGATGAGCCAGCGGATGGCGAGAGCGGTGCGGCGCGTCGGGCGCACTTCGATCGGAACCTGGTAGTTCGATCCACCCACGCGGCGGCTCTTCACTTCGAGCGCCGGCTTCACGTTGTCGACGGCCTTCTTGAAGAGCTTCAAGGGATCGTCTTTGGCACGGTCCTCGACCTTCTTCAGCGCGCCGTAGAACACGCGCTCGGCCACCGACTTCTTGCCGTCGGTCATCAGCGAGTTGATGAACTTCGTCACCAGCTGGCTGTTGTAAACAGGATCCGGGAGGATCTCGCGCTTCGGAACTTCTCTTCTTCTCGGCATCTGGGTTACGCCTTCTTGGGTCGCTTCGCCCCGTACTTGGAGCGGCTCTGATTGCGCTTGGCCACGCCGACGGCGTCGAGCGTGCCGCGAATCACGTGATAACGAACGCCCGGGAGGTCCTTCACGCGGCCACCGCGAATGAGCACGATCGAGTGCTCCTGAAGGTTGTGTCCCACGCCGGGGATGTAGGTCGTGACTTCGACGCCGTTGGTGAGACGGACGCGCGCGACCTTGCGGAGAGCCGAGTTCGGCTTCTTGGGCGTCGAGGTGTAGACGCGGGTGCAGACACCGCGCTTCTGCGGGCTCGACTGCAGCGCCGGCGACTTGGTCTTGTACTTGACCTCCTCACGGCCCTTGGCGACAAGCTGATTGATCGTTGGCATTCGCTTCCTTGTTCCTTCTGAAGACACGTACGGCGAGTGAGAAACTCCCCGCAAGGGAAAACCCGCGCACTTTAGGCACGGGGATGGACTTTGTCAAGCCCGGACGCAAACTAACGCCACCCCCTAAAGCCTTATTCCGCAGTCGCGGAGGGCAGGTATGATGCCCCGCCAGATGCCCACCCGCACCGTCCTATCCGTCCTCTTCGTCCTATCTGTCCTCTCCGTCCTATCCTGCAACAAAGAGAAACCCGCCCAGCCCTCACCCGCCCGGGAGCACGCCGCCCGAGGCGCCGCACTCATCGCCAAAGCGCAGGCCGACCCGACCAACCCCAGCGCCGGCGACTGGCTGGCCGAGGCGCAAACCGCGCTGCAGAAAGCGGTTGAGCTCGATCCTCAAGGTGCGACCGACGCCCGAAAGAATCTCGAGCAGATCGCGAAAATGACGACTCCGCCTCCGGCGACGCCCCCGCCCGCCGAGCCCACGCCCGCGCCCGCCACTGGAACCGTGGATGCCGCAGCCGTGCGAAACGCGCAGATGGGCGAGATCTTCAAACGCGGCCTGGCCGCCCTGAACTCCGGCGACAAAGCCGGCGCCGTGAAGGTCTTTCAGGAAGCGGTCGAGCTCGATCCGGAGGCACTCGACGCCCGCATGTACCTCGGCATCGCCCTCGTGCAGGCGCGCCGCAATCCCGAAGCCGTCACGCAGTTCGAGATCGCAAAAAAGATCGATCCCGTCAAGGCCAACGAGTACATCACCAAAGGGCTGCACCTTCAGCCCGACGAGCACAACCTGCAGTTGGTGATCGACTCGTTGAAGATGAACTAAAAGTCCACCCACTGCCCGCTTCCGACCCGCCGCGCTTTTTCGTACAGAAACGCGGCCGAGGCGAGGTCTTCAATGGCCAGACCGAGGGACTTGAAGAGCGTGATCTCGTCGCGGGAGGTGCGGCCGGGTGCGGCGCCACTGAGGATCTCGCCGAGCTCGGCTTTGATGTGCGACTCGGTGATCGCGCCTTCGCGCAGCGCGAAGAGGTAGTCGCCCGATTCGTTGACCGTCGACTCGCGGCGGTCGACGAACAGCGAGGACGCGGCGACGGCCGCACTGTCGAGCTCGCGCGCGGAGGCGATGCTCGAGCCGACGGCGTTGATGTGCGTTCCGGGGCGGATCCACTCGCGTTTCAGCACCGGCTCGCGCGAATTCGTGGCCGTGACGATGATGTCCGCGTTGCGCACGGTCTCTTCGACGTTGCCGCCGCGGCCGCAGATGAGGACGTCGCGGATCGGGCGCACGAGCGGGATCGCTTTCGCGTGACTCTTCGCCTGCACGCCCGCGCCGAGAATGGCCAGCACCATGGAGTCCTCGCGCGCGAGGAGCTTCGTCGCGACGGCGGAGACCGCCGCGGTGCGGATGGCGGTGATCGCGGAGGCGTTCATCATCGCCAGCGGCTCGCCGGTCTCGCCGCTGTGCAGGATGACGGCCCCGACGTGCGTATCGAGTCCGCGCTTCGGGTTCTCCGGAAAGACGCAGACTTCCTTGAGGCCGTAGTACGGCTGCGCGCCGCCGCGATACGCCGGCATCAAGCCGAGGAAGCCGGGCGCGCCGGGCACGCGGATGACCTGCCGCAGCGGGTTGTGCACTTCGCCGCCGCGCGCGGTCGCCGCGAGCGCCTCTTCCATCACGCCGATGCACTCCTGCATCGTCAAGAGCTCGGTGACTTCGTGCTCGCTGAGGACCAAAAGCTTCATAATCGCCGCTATTGTGAACGATTGGCCCGCACTGCCGCTCGAGGCGTGGCGCGATACGCGCGACACGCTCCACCGCTGGACGCAGATCGTCGGCAAGATCCGCATGACGCTGACGCCGCTGATCAATCACTGGTGGAACGTGCCGCTCTACGTGACCGCGCGCGGTCTCACGACGTCCGAGATCCCGTACGGCGACTGCTGGTTCGACATGGAGTTCGACTTCGTCGCCCACGTGCTGCGCGTCCGCACGAATGACGGCTCCGAGCACGACATCCCCCTCGGTCCGCGCAGCGTCGCCGATCTGCACCACGAGATCTTCGCGGTGCTGAAGTCGCTGCACATCGAATGCACCATCTGGACGATGCCGGTCGAGATCGCGACGAACGCGATCCCGCTCGACCGCGACGAACAGCATCGCGCCTACGACCGCGACGCGGTGCAGCGCTTCTGGCAAATCCTCGCCCTGACGACGAACGTGTTCACGACGTTCCGCGCCGAGTTCCTCGGCAAGTGCAGCCCCGTGCATTTCTTCTGGGGCAGCTTCGATCTCGCCGTCACACGCTTCTCCGGCCGTCCCGCGCCCGTGAAGGCCGAGGCCGACCCGATCACGCGCGAGGCGTACTCGCACGAAGTCAGCAGCGTCGGCTTCTGGCCCGGCGACGAGCGCCTCGCGCTTCCGTCGTTCTACAGCTACGCCGCACCCGAGCCCGACGGCTTCCGCACGAGCAAGGCCGCGCCCGACGCCGCCTACTATCACCCCGACCTCGGCGGCTTCTACCTGCACTACGACGAAGTGCGCCGCGCGACCGACCCCGCGCAAACGCTGCTCGACTTCTGCCGCTCGACCTACGACGCCGCCGCGGATTGCGGGAAGTGGGACCGCTCCTTGCTCGAACGGAGACGCTGATGCCTGAGACTTGCGAGCACCTGCAAACCACCGACGACACTCCCCCGCGCTCGCCGGACGGCTGCGAAGAATGCCTGCAGAGCGGCGACTCGTGGGTCCACCTCCGCCGCTGCCTCCACTGCGGCCACGTCGGCTGCTGCGACTCGTCGAAGAACAAGCACGCGACCAAGCACTACCACCGCTCGAAACACCCGGTGATCCAATCGTTCCAGCCGGGCGAGGCGTGGAAGTGGTGTTACGTGGACGAGATCGGCGTGGAGTGATTACGAATCGCGGTGCACGGTGTCCATCGAGAACGCCGGCAGGCAGATGGCGACGTACTCCGCTCCTTCGTCGCCGGGGGTCGAGTACTGCACCCACTCGCCCTTGTGCACGATGATCGCCTGACCGGCGCTCACGTCCGTGGAGCCGTTCTTCGTCGTGACGCGGAGCGTGCCGCGCAACACGATCGTGTATTCGTCGAACTCCGGCGTCTGTCCGGGCTCGACCCAGCCGCCCGGGCTCTTCATCCGCGCGACGGAGAGGTCGCTGGTCTGCGAGTTCACGCGGCCAATGAATTCCTCGATGATCTTCGGCTTGTTGCCCGCGGCCTCGACGATCGACGGCTGTTGAATGTGCGTTGCCATATGGCACGTCAGTTTAGCTGACCCGACAGCCAGCGCTCGATCGCCGCGAGCACATGCGCCAGCTCCTCGTCCGTCAGCGCGTGCCCCTTCGCGATGCCGTGCGTTTTGTCGAGACATCCGCGGCAGCACGTGGCCGTCGCGTGCTGCGCGACGAACACCGGATGGTTACGCCACGGCGTCTGCCGTCCGTCGTTCGGCACGACTTCCGGCGCGACGCGCTTCCGGATCAGCTCCGCGGCCTGCTTCATGACGTGCGGCAATCCCCAGGTCTGCAAATACGCGAGCTCGCGTCCCTGCAATCGGAAGCGGCGCCGAAACGAGGACGCGCCGAGGCGGCGGAAGACTTCGTCGAGATCGTTCATCGCGACGCCACGGTGAAGCGCCCGATCTGCGTGCGCGACGGATAGTTCGCGTCGATCCACGCCGCGAGGTCCGGGACGCGGTCGCGGTTCGAGACGCCGTCGAAGTTGGCGATGGCGGGATCGCCGCTGAGGATCACGTGCGCCGGCGGGTTTGCATTCAACTCGGCCATGGCCTCCGCGAGCAGGGGCGGCGCGGAGAGCATCGGGATGTCGAAGCAGCGCAGCGGCGGCTTGCGCTGCAGGAGGTAGTAGAGCGCGCGCTCGTTGGAGAAATCGAGGAAGGTCTTGTCGCCGAGAAAGCCGTTGAGCGCCGCGAGTTCGGCGGCGTTCTGCGGAAAGGTGTAGATGCCTTTCCCGGTCGCGAACGGATACGGCACGAGCCCTTCGTGCCGCTGCCGCGCGCGCCAGCCGGCGAGGAGCTTCGCGCCGGCGGCGAAGTTCTGCCAGATTTCGAGATAGAAGAACAAAGGAAGGATCACCAGCACCGCCGTCAGACGCCGCCGCGCGAGGAAGAGCGGCTCGATAACGAAGACGACAAGCGCGATGCCGAGGAGCGGCGTCGCGAAGCGGGTGTGACTCCAGCTCACGCGACCCGCGGCGGTGCGAAAGAGGACGAGGGATAGGACGGCGATGATGAGGATGCGCGGGTCGCGGCGCTTCCAGGCGAGGGCGAGCAGGAAGCCGTAGAAGACGGGCGGCAGGTAGTAGCGCGCGCCGGCGGCGGAGAGCGGCTCCGGCGCGGGAAGCGACCAGACGGCGTCGATCGCGCGCGGGATGATGACGAAGGAGTCGAGGAAGAATTGTTCGAGGTCGGAGCGTAATAGGACCAATAGGACGAGGGGTAGGATGAATAGGACCGATAGGACGGGCTTGGGGGCGCGAAGCAGCAACCATACGACGAGCGTTCCGGCGAGGGCGTACAGGCCGGTCTCGAAACTCCACAGCACGCCGAGGGAAGCGCTCGCGAATGCCAGCGCCAGCGGGCCCGCGCGATTCGTGCGCGCGAAGCGGAGCAGTCCGAGCGTCGCGAGCAGCACGGGCGCAAGGCGGTAGTACGGGAACACCGGCACCCACAACGCCGCCGCCGCGCAGAGCGAAGCGATGACGGCGGCGAGCATCCCCGCGCTCGTCGCCGCGACCTCGGCCGCGATCGGGACGAGCAACGCGAGCGTGGCGGCATCCAGCACCGTCTGCAGCCGCCGCACGCGCCGCGGCGACGGCGGATCTCCCAGCACCAGCGCGTCGAGCGCGCCGTCGGTGGCGAAACCGTGGAGGACGAAGTAGTCGCCATACGGACGCTCGCCGCTTTTCAGCAAGAACCCCGGCGTGAGGTGCTCGCCTTCGTGGAAGGGGTCCATGTGCTGGTAGGGGTGGTCGTGGAGGAAAAGCATCGCGAGAAACACCAGCGCCATCACGACCACCGTGGAGCGGCGGGCTTCAGCCCGCCGGAAGGGTTCCGTGTTTTTCGGCGGGCTGAAGCCCGCCGCTCCACCGATGAACGCGCCTAACACTAGCAGCGCGAGAACGGCGTAATCCCACGACTTCGGATACCCGGCCACCGTCACGAACCCAACACCGCCCGCGGGCGGATGAAAGAAAGGACGGATCAGGTACGCGAGAGCGGCGCCGAGGAGCGAGCCGAGGGCGGCGCGCGCGGAGGGAGGCATCGCGCGCGATTGTATGATCCGCGCGATGGAATCGTTCAGCCATGCGTTCCTCGAGGAGAGTGTCGAGGCCATCCGGCGCATCGACAGCGATGCCGTGGATCGTCTCGCCATCGGCCTCGCCGGCGTCCGCGAATCCGGCGGCCGTCTCTTCATCCTCGGCGTGGGCGGTTCCGCGGGGCACGCAAGTCACGCCGTCAACGACTTCCGCAAGATCTGCCGCTTCGAGGCGTACACGCCGACCGACAACGTCTCCGAGCTCACGGCGCGCGTGAACGACGAAGGGTGGGAGAGCTGCTTCGCCGAGTGGCTGAAGATCTCCCGCCTGCGCGCGAACGATGCGCTGCTCGTCTTCTCGGTCGGCGGCGGCAACGTGGAGAAGAACGTGAGCGTGAACCTCGTCCGGGCGATCGAGGAAGCGCGCGCGGCCGGCGCGAAGGTGTTCGGCATCGTGGGAAAAGACGGCGGCTATACGAAGCAGATGGCCCACGAGTGCGTGCTGATCCCGGTCGTCTCGCCGCGGCACATCACGCCGCACACCGAGGGCCTGGCCGCCGTCGTGTGGCACCTCCTCGTCTCGCATCCGGCGCTCAAGGCGTCGGAGACGAAGTGGGAATCAGTGCGTTAGCGAGCTCGCTCAAATCGCGCACGCGCAGATCGGGCTCGATCGCGCCGCGCTTGTGCGCCGAGCCGTGATGCTCGATGAGCGCGACTCTGCAACCCGCCGCGCGCCCGCAGGCGAGATCGCTGTCCTGATCGCCGACCATCCATGACTCTTCGAGCGCGACGCCGTACTCGCGCGCGGCCTCGTGCAAAAAGAACGGCTTCGGCTTGCGGCAGTCGCAGCCTTCGCTCGGATGATGAAAGCAGACGTAGCTGCGCGTGATCGGTAGTTCGGCAATCACCGCCTCGTTCACTTCGCGCAGCGATTCGAGCGACGTCTTTCCCTTCGCGGCGCTCGGCTGATTCGTGACGAGGAACAGGAGCCAGCCCGCGTCGACGAACCGCTGCAGCGGCGCGCGGACGCCGTCGATCATGCGCAGGTCCTCGAGGCGCCGCGGCGCTTCCCACTCGCCGCTCGACTCGTAGAACACCAGCTCGTCGACGATGCCGTCGCGATCGAGAAAGAGCGCGCGCGTCATAGGCCGATGCGCGGCACGTGCGTCACGCGCGTGGTCGAGGCCTCGAGCGTGGCGCCGGGCGGGGGTTGGCGGAAGAGGATTTTGTCGTTGCTGCCGAGGAGCACGATGCCGATCGGCTCCGCGCCGAGCCAGGCCACGCCGACGCGCTGCCCTTTGCGCAGCGCGACGGCTCGATTCAGCAGGACCGGCTGCCGGTCGATCCACCAGCGCAGTTGCGGATGACCGCCCGGGGGCGGCAGCGTGAACTCCGTGCGCATCTCGCGTGCGGTCTCGAACGCGCCGACGAACAGTGGATCGCGGAACCAGCGATGTTTCGCCAGCTCGGGCGAGGCGTAGAGCACGTACGTGCCGTCGCGCGGCACGATCCATTCGTAGCCGCTGCGCGGTTGCAAACGCACGTTCATGGCCGGCACCCAGAGGTTGCGCCAGACGGCGATGTAGTGGTGGACGAAGAACGGCGCGAGCTCGCGCTGCACGCGCGCGAGCCAGACCATCGCGTAGTGATCGCAGACCACGAGCGCCGGCGGATCGCGCAGGATGTCCTCGAGCCGGTACGGCGCGGACTTGCCGTGCGTGACGAGGAGGCGGGTCATGTCCGGCAGGAACCAGTAGTGATAAGCCGGCTCGCGCCGCAGCGCCCAGCCCATCCCCGCCCACACTTTCTCGCCCGGTTTGGTGCGCGCGTGCACCTGGCGCATGAGGAAGTCCTGGTAGGCGAGGTCCAGCTCTTTGCCGCGGAAGATCGCGGCGAAGGCGCTTACGACGAATACGACGGATAGGACGGATAGGACGATGCTGCGGCGGGGGATGCGTTCGATCGTGAGGGCGATGAGGGGCAGCATCAATAGGACTACCAGCTGGAAGTGGTAGTTGTAGATGAAGTTCATCGTGGCGATGACGGCGAGGTTGGCGAGCTGCAGGATGGCGATCATGAAGAGATCGCCTTTTGAGCGCAGCGCGAACACGAGTCCGGTGAAGCCGAGGGCGAGAAGGGCGATGCCGCCGGCGTCGACGGCCGCCCATTCGAACAGGCGATCGGAGCCGATGACGCGGACGCCGAAGACGATGATGAGGCGATGCACGAACTGGCCGACGATCGGCGCGGCGTTCTTGTCGCCGAAGACGTTCTCGCGCAGGAGCTGGAGGATCATCTGCGACCAGGAGTTCGTCAGCGTGAAGTAGAGCAACGGCAGCGCGAGCGTGACGAGGCCGCCGGCGGCGATCCAGAGCCCGCGCAGTCTGCTGCGCCACAACAGGAACAGCACGGTCACGACGAGGAGCGGTCCGAGGCGCATGTTCGTGAGGCCGGTGAGGCAGAAGAGCACGCCGGCGAAGAACAACTTGTTGCGTTGCCAGAGAACGAGCGCGCCGAGGTAGAGCGCGCAGCCGAGCGGGTCGATGCGGTACTCGACCGCGGAGAGCATCAGGAAGGAGCTGGAGAGCGCGATCGCCATCGCCGCCCAGCGCGCGAATCGCGAGAGGCCGGCGTTGCGCATGAAGATGTTCGCGAGCCAGAACGCCGCGATCCAGACCGGGATCTGCGCCCAGCGCATGGAGATGATCGCGCTGACGCCCGGGCTGTCGGTCAGCCGCGAGAACGGCGCGAAGAGGAACCACGAGAGTGGCGAGTGATGCTCCCAGAAATCGCGGAACGGCACCTTGCCTTCACCGATCCAGCGCGTCGCACGATAGAACTCGATCTCGTCCCAGTTGAGAGGATGGAGCCACTGCAACGGCAGGAGCCGGATCGCGGCGGACGTGAGCGCGACTGCAATCGCGGCGCGCTCCCCTTTCACCGGAACTGCTCCACGACGTCGCGAATCGTCCTGCGCACGGCCTCGTTGCTCGACAGTTTCGGCTTCCATCCCAGCGCGGTCATGCGCCGCGTGTCGAGCTTCACGTACGGCACGTCCCCGCGCCAGCCGCGCGGCGAATCGCCGTACTCGATCGCCGGCGTCACGTGCATGGCCTCGCACGTCCACTCCGCGATCTCGCGCACCGACGTCTGATCGTCCACGGCGAGATTGAAACAGTTCACGCTTTCGCTCGCGTGGGCGACGCCGAACTCCATTCCGTCGAGGCAGTCTTCGACGTACACGTACGGCTTCGACTGCGAGCCGTCGCCGAGGACCGTCAGCTTCGACGGATCGTCCTTCAGGCGAAGGACGAAATCGTGGATCACGCCGTGTGTCGGATTCGGCCCGACGATGTTGCCGAAGCGGAAGATCCAAGCACGGATGTCGTAGTTGTGCGCGAACGCGGAGACGAGCGTCTCGCAGGCGGCCTTGCTCGCGGCGTAGAGCGAGATCGGCAGAATCGGGCCGTAGTCTTCCGGCGTCGGCATCACGTCCGGCTCGCCGTAGACCGCGCCGCTGCTGGAGAAGACGATCTCCTTCACGTCCGTGCGGCGCATCGCTTCGAGGACGTTGTACGTGACGAGCGTGCCGCCCTTCAGATCGAAGTCGGTGTACTTCGTCCCGAAGCTGATGTCGCTGTTCGCGGCGAGATGCCAGATGCGGTCGGGCCGGAAGTCGCGCATCAGCGCGACGACGCGGTCGAGATCGAGCAGATCGAATTCGTGAAAGGCGAATCCTGGACGGACGTATTCACGCTTGCCGAGAAAAAAGTTGTCGACGCCGGCGACCTCGTCGCCGCGCGAGGTCAGGCGCGGGATCAGGTTCGAGGCGATGAAGCCGGCGGCGCCGGTGACGAGAATCCTCACGCGCTCTCCAGCACGTCGCGCGTGCGCGCCAGCTCTTCGGGCGTACCGATGTCGAAAAAGTCGCGGTTCACGATCTCGCCTTCGAGCTCGCCGTGCTGCGCGAGTCCGGAGAAGACGATCTCTTCGAACGAACAGGCGCCGGCCGGCGGGAGGATGTCGATCGTGCTGGCGTGCATCACCGAAAAACCGGCGTCGATGTACGGCAACTCGGGCGCGCGCTTGTCGAAACGGACGACACGGCCGTCTTCGAGATCGACGTTGCCGGTGAGGATGCGTTCGTAGACCGCGAGGCAGTTGCCGCGATGCTGCTGCACGAAACGATCGTAGTCGAAGCGGCGGTAGACGTCGGCGTAGGTCAGGAGGAACCGCTCGCCGAGCAGCGCGCGCGCCTCGCGGATCGCCCCGCCCGTGCCGAGGGGCGCGTCTTCGCGGCTGTAGCGGATGTTCACGCCGAAGCTCGCACCGTCCCCGAAGTGCGCCTCGATCACTTCGCTGCGATAGCCGGTCAGGAGGACGAAGTCGAAGAAGTGCCGTTCGGCAAACGACTCGAGCACCCGCTCGAGATAGGGCCGGCCGCCGATCGGAATCATCGGCTTCGGCAGGCCGCGTGTCAGCGCGCCGAGGCGCGTGCCGAGGCCGCCGCAGAGCACGGCCACTACGATCGGAGCCGTCGCGCCCTCCAGAGCCGCTTGAACGTCCACACCGTGCTCTCGTACCGGTTCAGCGTCGTCTGACCGATCCGTTCGCGGTAGTCGATCTGCACGTCGACGACTTTGTATCCGCGGCGGAATGGGATGCCGATCATGTCGACCGGCAGCGCCGGCCCGCGCGGGTTCCACTCGACGGCGTCGATCATCGACTTGCGGTACGCGCGCATGCCGCTGTGCACGTCGGTGGTCTTGAGTCCGAGGAGGATGCGCGCCATCAGCGCGAAGACGCGGTTGCCGATGAAGTTCGCCAGCGGCATGGCCTCGGGGCGTTTCCAGACCCGCGTCGTGTTCACGAGATCCGCGCCTGCTTCGATTTTCTGCACGAGCACGGGGATCATCTCGACGGGATACGTGTCGTCGCAATCGAGCGTCACCACGACGTCGCCCGCGGCCTCGCGCACCGCGCGGTCCATCGCCGGCCCGTAGCCCTGCGGCGGGAACTGCTTGATCACGCGGCAGCCCAGCTCCTGCGCGATCTCCGCCGTGCGGTCTTTGCTCGAGTCGACGAGCAGGATCTCCGCGTCGGGCGCGACGCGGCGGATGTCGCGGACGACTTTCGCCACCGCGCCCTCCTCGTTCATCGTGATCATCGAGACCGTGAGCTTCACGCGCCGCGCAGTTTATCCGCGAGCGCGAGCGCGCGCTCGACGCAGACGTCGGAGTTGATGTAGTCGAACTGCGCGAAGCGGCCGAGGAGGTGCAGGCCCGTCTTCGCGACCGCGTCGCGCATCGCGGCGATGTTCGTGTGGTAGTCGAGGTCGTAGACGGGATAGCCGTATTTGAAGCGGACGACGCGTTTATAGACGATCGTCGCCGGATCGATGAAATCGGTCTTCACGAGATCGCCGATGACGCGCTGCACGACGTCGTCGTCCGAGATCTCGTCGTTCGTGGTGATCTCCGCCATCAGCGAGCTGTGTCCGTCCGGCACGCAGCGCGGGCTGAACGCCTTCGGGAACGAGATGCGGTGGAAGAGGATCTCGGGATCGGGCAGGTAGACGGCGGTGTACGGGTAGCCGCGATCTTCGTTGAAGCCGAGGAGGACGTTGATGAGGGAGTTGTAAACCAGCTTGTTGGCGGCGGTTTTGGCTTCGGGGGGCGCGTTTTCCCAGATTGTGAGGAGCTCGTGAATTGGAAGGGTGGAGATTAGGACTCGGTAGGACCGCTCGGTGCCGTCCTCGGTGAGGACGCGCCAACCGTTAGCGTCGCGTAGGACAGATAGGACGTTGGCGTTCGTGTGGATTTGGCCGCGCACGCGTTTCGCGAACCCGTGCACGATCGACTCGAACCCGCCCTCGACCGGATAGGAGAAGTACAGCTGGTGCAGGTATCCCTCGGTCGGGATTCCGATCGAGGACTTGAGCACGTCTTCCATCGGCGGCTTCGGGATTCTCGAGACGAACTCCAGGCCGATCTTCGACGGGTCGTAGTTCCATATCTTTTTGTTGTACGGGATGAAGTACTTTTCGGAGATGCCGGCGCCGAAGGTTTTGTACGACCAGTCGGCGAGATTCGAGGGCTCATCGTTCGCGCGCGGGTTGACGATGTAGCCGTAGATGCACTCGAAGTTGTCTTCTTTCGGCAGCGCGGCGAGGTCGTTCTCGAACGGATATTTCACCAGGCGTCCCTTGAACCAGATGCGGTTCTCGCGGCGGCCTTGGCTGACGTTGCCGTCGAGGACGTCGATCATCAGCTGCAGGACGGGCTTGTTCTTCGAGAACATGATGTGCGGCCCGGCGGCGTCGAAGGTGAAGCCGTCTTCGATGATCGCGCCGCACAAGCCGCCGATGCGCGCGCGCTTCTCCAGCACGTCGACGTCTTCGCCGAGGTGCGCGGCCAGCGCGATGCCGGAGATGCCGCCGCCGAGGATGCCGATCTCTTTTTCGATCACGTCTGCGACACGACCTTCGTCCCCTCGGCCTCGACGGTGTAGTGCATGCGCGGCATTCCGTGCTCGAGCATGAAGCGCTCGAGGGCGCCATGCTGGCGCGGGCAATAGAGCATCAGGAAGCCGCCGCCGCCGGCGCCGATGATCTTGCCGCCGAGGACGCCGAAGCGCTCGCGCACGTCGTCGTAGATCTCGTCAACCGCGCGCAGCGAGATCTTGCCGGAGAGGCGTTTCTTGTTCTGCCAGTGCTCGTCGAGCAGCTCGCCCCACCGATCGAAGTTCGAGGCCTCGATCGCCTCGAGGATGCGGTGGCCGAGGTCTTTGATGCGATGCAGACTCTCGGCGATGCGCGCGTCCGCCGACTGCATGCCGACGTTCTGATCGTGCAGCACCTCGCGCGCGTCGCGCTGCGAGCCCGTGTAATAGATGTGCGTGTGCGCGACGAGCTCGGCGATGTCGCCGCTGCTCGGCCGCAACTGCCGCACTTTCACTTCGCCGTCGCAGGCGATGTCGAGCACGGTCAGGCCGCCGTACGTGGCCATGTACTGGTCCTGTTTGCCGATCGGCTCGTTCAGGATGTCGAGCTCGATGTGACACGCCTCCTCGGCGAGCGACTGCAGCGGGACGTAGTCGCGGCGGTCGTGATGCAGCGCGTTGAGCAGGCCGACGAGGTAGCAGCTCGACGAGCCGAGGCCGGTGCCGGCTGGAAGATCGGCGATCGAGGCGACCTCGAACGAGTCTTCGATCCCATGCGCGCGCAGCGCCTCGCGCGCGAGCTCGTGCCGCAGTTCGCTGACGTGATCGACGACTTCACTTTGCGAGTAATGCAAGCGCACTTTGCGTCCGACCGTCGGGCGATTCACGACGACGTACATGTACTTGTCGAGACCCATGGCGAAGATGAATCCGCCGTGGCTCGCGTAGTACGAAGGGAGATCGGTGCCGCCGCCGCCGAGGGTCACGCGGAAGGGAGTGCGCGTCACGATCACAGTTGAAATCCTGATTGGAGTTTATCCCCGCGCGTTTTATGCGCGGGGATCTCCGGTGGCACCGCATGAACACGGGCCAATGGCAACGTCCGGCCGGTGTAACCGGAGATCCCCGCGCCGCTGCGCGTCGCGAGGATAAACTTAACGATCACAGCCGGAAACCTGCCGCCGCCGCGTCGTTGTAGAACATCTTCACGGTGTCGAGCGACAGCTCATCGAGCGACTTCCCGACCATCGCCAGCTTTTTCAAAATGTCGCCGGTGACGGTGATGATGTGGCAGCCCGCTTCCTCGGCCTGCATGACGTTGAGGAGCTCGCGCGGGCTGGCCCACAGCAGCTGCGCCTTCGGCTTCGCGCTGACGATCGCCGCGGCCGCGCGCATCAGCGGCACGGGATCGCGTCCCGTGTCGGCGATGCGGCCCGCGAAGACGGAGACGATCGCCGGGACGTTTGCGTCGAGCGCGTCGACGACGTCGCGCACCTGGTCGAGCGTCAGGATCGCGGTGATGTTCAGTTTCACGCCCGCGGCGGAGAGGCGCGCGATCAGCGGGATGGACGACTCGCCTTTCGTGTTCGTGATCGGGATCTTGACGAACACGGCCTCGCCCCAGGTGGCGATGAGCTTCGCCTGCCGCTCCATTTCGTCAAAGTCGTCGGCGAAGACTTCGAAGGAGATGGGCAGGCCGCTGGTGGCGTCGAGCGCCTCGCGGGCGAACGACTCGTAGTCGCTGATGCCGGACTTGCGCATGAGCGTGGGGTTGGTGGTGAAGCCCTGGACGAGGCCGTGCGCGCGCGCCGCGGCCATTTCGCGCACGTCGGCACCGTCGGCGTAGAGCGCGATGCGGAGATTCATTGTTTGTGATTTTATCGCGCCGTGCGGCGAACGTACGGAGTGGCGGCGATTCTCATGGCGTGGGTGACGCTGATCCTGCTCACGCATCGCGGCGCGCATTCGCCGTACACGTACGCGGGGCTGGCGAGCTATCAGAACAAACCGGTCGACCGCGCGGCCAATCCTGACGCGATCACGGTCGTGCCGGTCACGCGGTTCTTCTACGACGGCACGATCCCGGAGTGGCAGTTCGCCCACAACATCCGGCTGCCGCTGCACTCGTTCTTCGCATCGATCGTCACGTCGTTCGTCCGCCCGTATCTCGCGGCGAACGACATCGTGAACTGGCTATTCATGCTCCTCCTGACGATCGCCGCGCTGCGATTCGAGCCGAAGGCGCCGCTCGTCGCGCTGGCGACGATTTATGCGCTGCCCGCGTTCGTGGGCGTCATCGGCCAGCCGATGCACTACACCGTCGGGACGGTCATCAACTTCCTGATCGTCCTCGCGGCGATCGCGATGCCGCCGGAGGAGTTGCGCAGGCCGCACGTCGCGGGACTGATGACGGCGATCCTCACGCTGAATTACGACTGGTACGTCTTCGGCGCGGCGCTCGCGGTGTACCTGCTGTTCGTCATTCGTTTCGACCGGCTGCGCGACGCGCTGCTGTACGCCGCGATTTCGCTCGCGCCGATCGCGCTGTGGAAGCTGTTCATCGACGCCGTGAGTCATGGCGAGGCGTCGTACGGACTGCGGTCGAAGTTTTTCGGCTCGGTCGTCGCCGGCTGGATGGTGTGGATTCACAACTGGCGCGAGCTGCCGCTCCTGCCGTTCACGGCCACGCACATCGGGTTGCACATCGGGTTGCACGAAGTGCTGGCGCAGCTCTGGTGGCCGCTGCTGGTCTGCTGCGCGATCGCGCTCTGGATCCTGCGCCCGCCGCTGACGCGCGTGACGTGGCTGCTCTTGCTGCTCGTGATCTTCTTCGGCCTCGAGCAGCTCTTCACCGGCGCGTTCGATCCGGAGAACAATCCGCGCC
>DATFHJ010000354.1:0-14162 GCA_035248585.1 Thermoanaerobaculia bacterium | reverse complement strand
CGGACACGCAAAGCGGCACGCTGCCGAACGGCTACAGGTACGTGTCCCAGCAGTTCGATGCGAACGGCGACAACATCATCGATCCGTCCGACATCTTCTATCTCGTCAACTATCTATTCCTCTCCGGACCGCCGCCCGCGGGTGCGGCCGGTCTCGATTCGGGAGATGCGAACGGTGACGGTGTCGTCGATCCGGCCGACATCTTCTATGTCGTCAACTATCTCTTCCTCTCCGGTCCCGCGCCGGCGGCGGTGACCCCGCCGAAGCTGACGGAGACCTCGGCCACCAGCTTCGAAGGATCGCTCGTCCTCGGCGAGCCGGTTCTGCGCGGCAGGACCTATGTCATTCCGGTGATCGTCAGCGCGGCGCCGGGCTCCGAAGTTCCGCAGGCGCTCTCGCTGCGTCTCGTCTTCAGCGGCGACGCGCCGAAGAGCGCGGTCATTCGCCGCGCCGGCACCGCCCGCGAGCTCGAGCCGGCGTTCGAGATCAGCCGCAGCACGCCGGATTCGCTGGCGTATCTGCTGTCGTTCGATCCGCGGAAAGGCTTCGCCTTCGCGTCCGGCCAGCGGAGCGGCGTGATCGCGGAGATCGAGGTCGAAGCAGCGCGCCCCGGCGCGAAGACTTCGATCGGAATCGATCCTGCGCTGTCGATGCTCGTCAACGCCGGCGGTACGCGGTCCGCGACCGTCGCCGGCGGAACGCTGCAGCTGCAGGGAAGATCCATTGAAGCGCCGTCCGTCGATCTGCCGAAGAAGGAGCGGGAGTAACCGATGCGTAAGCTGTTGAATTTTGTTTTTCTCGCCGTCCTGATGCTCGTGCTGCCCGCCGCTCCCGCGGCGGCGCAGCCGCTGCCCCAGGACGTGATCACCGTCGGCTCGGGCTCCGGTCCGGCCGGCACGGTCGTCGATATCCCGGTGTACATTCGCGATACGTCCGGCACCCCGCTCGGCATCGATCAGCCGGCGGGGATGAGGATTCAGTCGTGGAGCATCAAGGTCGACTACTCACCGACCTCGCCGATCCAGTCGATCACGTTCACGCGCGCCGGCATCACCGCCGGCCTGACGCCCGCGTTCGAATCGAGTCCCGCCGTGCCGGGCAGCATCTCGCTGATCGATACGTTCGCGGAGAACACGAATCTCGTTCCGTTCACCTCGAACGCCGCGCTGCCCGGAAACCAGGTGGCGCACCTGCTGGTCACGCTTTCCGGCACCGCGACGCCGGGCCAGATCATCACGCTGAATCTCGATCCGATTCTCACGCAGCTGGCCAATCAGGCCGGCACCACCACCGAGACGGTGGGCGCCGGGAATCTCCTGCTGGTCAACGGCACGCTCACGGTCACGCAGGCGGGAGGCGCACCAACGCTCTCCACCTGGGCGATGATCGTGCTTGCGGTCACACTTGCTTTCGTCGCCATTCGTTTCCGTACGTAGTCCGGTTGTTCCTGGGGATCCCTTGATCATGGTTCGTTCTCTCGCGGTCCTGGTTGTCGTTGCGAGTCTCTTGGTAACGAGTGCGGCCGTCGCCGCGGATTCGGTGACGGTCGGCAGCGTGACGGCGGATGGTCCGACCGTGGACGTGCCGGTATACATCCGCGACGCCTCCGGCTCGCCGCTGGGCATGGACCAGCCGCCGGCGTCGCGGATCCAGGCCTTCAGCATCCGCGTGAATTACTCGCCCGCGGCGGCGGTGTCATCGGTCACGTTCACGCGCGCCGGCATCACCGCGTCGCGGACACCGATCTTCGAAACGTCGCCGGCGAGCTCCGGGTCGATCTCGCTCCTGGCGAGCTTCCAGCAGTCGAGCAATCCCCTTCCGTTCACGCTCGATGGAGCCCCTCCCGGAAATCAGGTCGCGCATCTCGTCGTCACGCTCTCGTCCGCGGCGACGCCCGGCACGAACATCACGCTCACCCTCGACGGCGCCACGACGCAGCTGACGGATGAAGGCGGATCGGCGGCGACGAAGGAGACGTCCGGCAACGGCCAGCTCGTGCTGGTCAACGGCACGATCACCATTCCCGTCCCGACGCTCACGCTCACGCCTCCTTCGCAGAACATTCAGGCGGGGATCAGCGGATCGCTGAGCGCGACGACGAGCGTGCGCGTCGTGAACGACACCTTCGTCTCGCTGTCGTCCTCCAATCCCGCCGTCGCCACCGTGCCGGCGGGTGTGACGATTCAGGCCGGCAACCGCGTGGCCGGAATCAACGTCAACGCGCTGTCGCCCGGCACGACGACCATCACCGCGACCTTGCCCCCATCGGCGGGCGGCGGAACCGCCACCGCGACGGTGACGGTCACACCCGCTCCGCAGTGCGCCACGCCCGCCGCGCCGCAGCTCAATGGGCCGGCGTCGTCGCTGGCGGGATCGGCCTACGCCATCACCTGGACCGCGGTCACGTCCGCGACCGACTACGTGATCGAAGAATCGATCGACCCCGCGTTCGCCGACGCCTCCCCGCAAACGGTGACGGCGACGTCCGTGTCGTACTCCCATCCGACCGCGGGGATCCGTTACTACTACCGCGCCCGCGCCCGCAATCGCTCCGGCTCGTGCAATACCGCGTCGGCAGCATCGGCCGCGGTCTCCGTGCTCATCACGTCGATTCCGCTGCCGCCGGCCGTGCGCGTTCTTCCCGCTGTCGCCTCCGGCCCCGGCGCCGCCGGCTCGTTCTTCAAGACCTCGCTCCAGCTTTACAACCCCAAGCCCTCCGCCATCTCCGGGAAGATCGTCTATCACCCGCAGGGCGCCGAGGGCTCGAGCTCCGACCCGTCGATCGCGTACAGCATTCCCGCCGGCAAGTCGGTCTCGTTCCCCGATCTGCTTCCCGCCCTCGGCGTGGCCGGCCTCGGAAGCGCGGACGTGATCGCCGATACCACCTCGCCGCTCCCGGTCACGCTCGCCCGCATCTTCAATGACGCCGGCGTCGCCGGCACCACCGGCCTGGCCCTCGAGGCCATGGATCCCGCGGAGGCACTGCGCGCCGGCGGGGTAGGAGCCATCCTCGCGCCGACCGACCTCCAGGAGTTCCGCCTCAACATCGGCGTGCGCTCGCTGGAAGAGGGCGCGTCGATGAAAGCAACGGTCCGCGACCGCGACGGAGCGGTCCTGACCGCCGTCGAGTGGAGCTTCCCGGCAACGTATTTCAAGCAATTCCCGTCCGCCGAGTTCCTCGACGGCTTCGTCCTCACCGGCGGCGAAACGATCTCCATCGAGCTCACCGCCGGCGCCGCATTCATCTACGGCTCGACGACGGACAACGTCACCAACGATCCCAGCGTGCAGTTTGCGCGTCGGGTCGAATGACAGGAGCCAACCCGGGACGCAGACCTTCGCGCTCCAACTGAGTCGCTGGAGCAGCGCTTCGGTAGCGACGGCACGTTCGACGCCGACGGCACGTTCCGCCCCCCCCGGCCCGCTCCGGCACCCTCAATGGCATCACGCTCACTCTGACGGTTCGCAAGAGCGACGGAGAACAGGTTCCTTTGTTCTCCCGAAAGAGCCTTACGGAAGCGACGAGTCTGTCCCGACTCCACTCACAATGTTGCCGAAGCTCAAACTCTCTGGCCGCGAGAACATAAGAGTTGAGTTTCGAAGGCCATTTGTTCGGAGAGTCGAAACGTCATTGTGTCTGTGTCGATATCTCAAGGCCGGGTTGTGTCCTTGCGATGCGAAATCGGGCGTTAGGGCGGACCACGCGATCAGCGTGCATCTTGGGGATTGCCGGATAGACGAGGTATAACGTCAGTCATGCTCACTACCCGTGACACCGATGAGGCAAAGGATCTGACGTGCTTCGTTATCGGCCCGATCGGCGACAAGGATGCTGATGCCGGCTCCGACGAACGGCGCGCTTATGAAGACGCGGTGCAGGTGCTTGAGGAAGTGGTGGAGCCGGCTTG
Organism: Thermoanaerobaculia bacterium; assembly: GCA_035248585.1. Classification (GTDB taxonomy): domain Bacteria; phylum Acidobacteriota; class Thermoanaerobaculia; order Gp7-AA8; family Gp7-AA8; genus QHVT01. The sequence goes on along the minus strand of DATFHJ010000354.1, from coordinate 10,254 downwards.
TGCCGGTTTCGGAATACCGGTCATACGTGCGGATCGAATAAGCAAGCCGGGCGACGTTACCGAACAAATTTACCGTAATCTCCGAGACGCCCACCTAGTAGTCGCCGACCTGACGGGAGCGAATCCCAACGTCATGTATGAGCTCGGTTTGCGTCACACGACCGGGAAACTAACCATTCAGATCGGTGAGCGCGGTAGACTCCCATTTGATGTAAATGTCATTCGTACGATCTTGTTTAAACGTACCGAAGGTGGGTTAGTCGAGGCGCGCCGTAAGTTGAGTGCAGCAATCGCAAGCGGTCTCGCAGACGGGGGCGACCCTGTCACGGCGACCCGCGTTTGGTTCGAAAGCTCTGTTGTTCATTCGCCGAATGTTGTGACTGCGGTTGCCGAAGGAGAGTTGGCAGACGATGATGCTCTGGGGTTCCTTGAGCAGATTGCTGAAATGTCCGAGGCTATGGATAGTGCATCTGCGACGCTTGATGCTGTCACGACTGTGTTTAACGAGATCGGCGAGTTGGCGAACGCCGGTGCCGCTGAATTGAACGCGATTAACGCTTCGGGTGGCCCTGCGAGTGCTCGTGTTGCGGTTACCAACCGCCTGGCGACGTCTTTTGATTCGCCGGCATCGAAAATGGAGGTGTTGGCCGGTGACTATTCACGAAGTGTGGACCGCATGGACGCGGGCATGAGGTATCTACTAACCGCTGCGCGCGCAGCACCAGATGTCGAAGGTGCATCCGAGTTTCGCGAGAACGTTGGGCGAATGATAGTGAACGCTGAAAGCACGATGCAGTCGATTGAGCAGCTCCGTTCCGAAACGCTCGCCGCAGGTGACGCGACACGATCGTTTCGCGCGGTAAATCGCAGGATTGCTCGAAGTCTCACCCAGATACTAAACACACGTAGCACTTTTGAGGCATGGAAGGAACTGCTGTGAAAGCCGCCTAACTCCGCACAGGAGCTGACGAGGGGGCGATCCGCAGGCCCGCCGGCCGAGCCGGCTACGTAATCCTCCGAGCGTCACGGCGGCACGCCGCCCGCAACGCGTCAGGCGCAAGGCGGCAGGCGGCGTGCCGCGTCGGCTTCGGGAGTCCGAGCCCCCTCGCAGCTCAGTGCGAAGCGTTAGACTGCTGACAGGTCATGTAAACAGACACCGGATGTGATTGAGCCGGTGTTCGCGAGAATGTACTGAGCGACGATCACTGTGTTTGCCCGGGTCGGCCCGTAGCAATCCTGCCGATTGCGTCATCGGCGCAGAAGAGTCCGTGAGAAGGCCGCAACCTTAGTCGGGAAATATGTTTCTCGCTTTGGGGGAATCGGGTGTCGTGCTGAAGTAAGCACATACACCTCCCGGTCGCAACACTGCTGCCGCTACTCCGGCCACGAAGATCGCCGGCGACGTTCACATCGAGGTATCCCTTTGCGATCCCGCGCAACAAGCCGGGTGCCCTTAACGCTGGACGTTAATACCATCACCCGTTATGCTGTAGCCGTGATATGGAGCTGGGCAGACCGCGAGGCAGAAGGTCTGTTCAACCTGAAGCGCTCTCGCCGGCTTCCCTCAGACTTGCAACAGACTGCCGTGAGAAAGCTGCGTATGTTGGATGCCGCCACGACTCTCGAAGACCTCACCAGCCCACCCGCGAATCGGTTGGAGAAGCTCAAGGGTGACCGCAAGGGTCAGTGGAGCATCCGAATCAACGACCAATGGCGAATCTGCTTCACCTGGCGTGACGGGAACTCTTACGACGTCGAAATCGTTGACTACCATTGAGGAACTTCATGAACCAGCTACTTCCTGTGCATCCAGGTGAAGTCCTGCTCGAGGAATTCATGCGACCGCTCGGCATTACGCAGTATCGCCTAGCGAAAGAAACCAACGTGCCGCCACGTCGCATTAACGAGATCGTGCAGGGTCGTCGCGCCGTCACCGCCGATACCGCGCTCCGGCTCGCGCGTTTCTTTGGCACATCCGAGATGTTTTGGTTAAACCTGCAAGCACGCTACGAGCTGGACATACAGAAACAAAAGACAGGGCCGGCGCTCTCGTTAGTTCGGCCACATACCCGTGTGCACAGTTCAGCGGTCCAAAAAGCGCGTTCGGTGCGCGCAACTGCTTCCTCGCCGAAGGGCGGCGCACTGCGTTCTGCATATAGGCGCAAGGCAAAGTAAACGCCCATTCACCATAACAGCTGGCTAACTCCGCGTAGAAGCTGATGCGGCCCGGCGCCGGCCGGCGGCTGAGCCGCCTAGTCAACTCACACGGGCGGCATGCCGCGCCGGATTCGGGGCCCCGAGCCCCCTAGTGCGAGCGTTAGCGACGAAAAACCGCAGTGGCGAGGGTTAAGGATAGACGCCATTGAACGTAATCGAGCAGGCGCTGAAGCAGTACATCGACAATCCGCAGGCCCGCGATCAAAGCCTTGCCGCAGAACTGAGTGCCGTACCGCTTTACCATGGCTGGACAGGCACAGTCTTCCTGACGACCACAGGCCAGTTCCTATTTCGGGACGAGGAATCCGACCCGCCGGTCATTAGACCCGAGCTCGACGGAGCGGCGCAGTTGACCGCACTGTCGATCGCCGCCGAACAGGGCGAGTGGCTTGCGAATCTGTTACCGGAGCGGCTCCTGGACTCAGAGAACTGCGGGGCATGCGAGGGACATGGCTCCATCCGGCCGGCAAAACGGTCTTCGATACGCTGTGGCCAGTGCCACGGCCTCGGTTGGGTCGGTGCGATGGATCCGGCGTGGTGGAGAAGCGAGATTGTGCACCCTAAAGCGTCCTATGTTCCTTTCGAGGAAGGGATCAGAGGATTCCGGACGTTCGCGTCCTCTCAAGGCCTCGAGGGTGACATCGTATTCATCACCGCCGCGGATATCGCAATCTGGCGGCGTCAGATGTATGTCCGTATTCCGAATCAAAACGCTGCCTGGAGCGCCGCTCGAGCTGCATATAAGGCGGCAGTGCGGAATCGGCGCGGTGTATTGATCGCAGCTGCCTGCAGACTACCGGGGCAGCGTCTCGGCATTTATGTTTACGCTCCGGGCAACCTTGTGGAGGCCGTGGAATCATTGTTTCCAGACGGTCTGAAATTGAGCGTGCCGGCTGAGCCTTCGACTGCCGTGCTGGTAAGTGGTATCCGCTTTTGCATCCTGCGCACCTTGCAACGCGCGTTTCCACCGCCCTTCGCAGTTGAAGATCTACTCAGATAACGTCACGGCGCGGCCGAGCGACGCTCGAGAGGAGCAGCCGTAAAATAGGGCCATGCGCGGCGCATCTCTCATTACGCTGGCCTTGCTCGCGGGATGGTCGTGCGCCTCCCAGGATCATGGCGCACGGGCAGCGGGTCAGCAGCCCCCCATCATCTTTTCGGCGGTACTTCACGAATCGGGCGTCGAGACGCGCAACATCTCCACGGAAGAGATGGAGGCCACGATTGCGAGCGGCGAGGTTGTCGTGCTCGACACGCGTCCACGCCTGGAATGGGCGATCAGCCATATTCCGGGAGCGTTGAACGTCGCGCCGAAGCCCGGTACGTCCATGGCACTCTACGTCTCGGATGTCGCGGAAATCGACCGTCTCGTCCACGGAAACAAAGCGCAGCAGCTGGTCTTGTATTGCAACGGCCCCTTCTGCGGCAAAAGCAAGCGACTCAGTGAAGAGTTGCTTACTGTTGGCTACTCGAGCGTGCGGCGTTATCAACTCGGAGCGCCCGTTTGGCGCGCGCTCGGAAAGGTGATGGTCATCGAGCCGGAAGGCATCCGCTACGTTCTCGCGCGAGATCAGACGGCGGCGTTCATCGATGTACGGGAGAAATCCGAGTTCTCCGCGGGCTCGGTTGCGAATGCGACGAACATTCCGCGGTCGCTCGTCCTGCCGGGAAAAGACGTAGGCGAGCTCAAAGCTGCAAAGGACGACGGCCGGCTACCGATGAACGACCACAATACGCGCATTGTGGTGTTCGGCCGCGACCCCCGGCAGGCCCGTCACGTCGCGGAAGCGATCGCGCGGGAAGCGTTCCACAACGTGTCGTTCTTTGCCGGCACCTACGAGGAGCTCGTGCACGTCATCCGGGAGTAGTCACATTCGCACCTGCGCCCCCAGTTCGATGACCTGATTCGGCGGCAGCGAGAAAAACTGCGATGCGCTGCTCGCGTTGCGCGTCATCCACGCGAAGAGATGCTCGCGCCACATCGCCATGCCGGGGTCCTCGCTCGGGACCAGCGTTTCGCGGCCGAGGAAATAGCTCGTGGTCATCGTGTCGAACGAGACCGGGCCGGGGATCTTCGCCAGCACCTCCGGCAGATTCGGGTCTTCCATGAACCCGAAGTGCAGCATCAGGCGATGGACTCCGAGCCCGAGCTCCGTCCATTCGAACCGCTCCTCGGGCGAGAGATGCGAGGTCTCCTCCACGCCGACGCTGAGCAACACCACGCGCTCGTGAACCACCTTGTTGTGCTTGATGTTGTGAAGCAGCGCCGTCGGGATGCCCTGGGCATGGCGCGTCAGGAACACGGCCGTTCCGCGAACTCGGAGGATGCGATCGGACGAGAGCTCGCGCATGAAATCTTCCGTCGCCAGGCCGCCTTCGGCGAGGCGTGCGGTGAGGAGGCGGCGCCCGGTGAACCACGTCGTCATCATCGTGAACACCGTCGCGCCGACGAGCAGAGGGAACCAGCCGCCGTCCGACACCTTGATGATGTTCGCTCCGAAGAACGCCAGGTCGATGATGAGGAACGGGATCGTAAACGCGAGCACGGCCGGCAGTGTCCACTTCCAACGCTCGCGCGCGATCACCGCGAAAAGCGCCGTGGTGACGCCCATCGTCGCCGTCACCGCCACCCCATACGCGCCCGCGAGCGCCGTGGATTCGCGGAAGCCGATCACGAGCCCGATCGCGCAGAGCATGAGCAGCCAGTTCACCGACGGGATGTAGATCTGCCCGATCTCGCGGGCCGAGGTGTGACGGATGACCAGGCGTGGCAGATAGCCGAGCTGCACCGCCTGCCGCGTCAGCGAATACGAGCCGGAGATGACGGCCTGCGAGGCAACGGCCGCCGCGAGAGTGGCGAGGATGACCAGAGGCCAGAGCGCCCAACGCGGAGCCATCAGGAAGAACGGATCGCTCGCGGCCGCGGGATTCGTCAGGAGCATCGCGCCTTGTCCGTAGTAGTTGAGCAGCAGCGCGGGAAACACCGCGACGAACCACGCGAAGCGGATCGGCTTCGGCCCGAAGTGACCCATGTCCGCATACAGCGCCTCCCCGCCCGTGACCACGAGAAAGACCGCGCCGAGCACGAGGTAGCCCGCCACGTGGTGCGTCAACAGAAAACGCAACGCTTCGACGGGATTCAGCGCGGTGAGCACGTGCGGGACCCGAATGATGTGCGAGATGCCCAGCGCCGAGAGCACCGCGAACCAGACGACCATCAGCGGCCCGAAGAGCGCGCCGACGCGCGCCGTCCCATACTTCTGCACCGCGAAGAGTGCCACCAGCGCCACGACCGTCAGCGGAACGATCCATGACGAGAGCACCGGAGTGACGACGCCGACACCTTCGAACGCGCTCAGCATCGTGATCGCGGGCGTGATCATTCCGTCGCCGTAGAGGAGCGCCGATCCGAACAATCCGAGCGCGAGCAGGACCGACCGCCGCACGCCGCGCCGTCCCGCCTCCGACGGCCGCACCAGCGACATCAGCGCGAGGATCCCTCCTTCGCCGCGATTGTCCGCGCGCAGGACGAAGAGCAGGTACTTGATCGAGATGACGAGCACGAGCGACCACGTGATCAGCGAGAGCACGCCGATGACGTTGTCGTGGCTCACCGCGATCCGGTGGCCGTGGTGCTCCATGAAGCACTCTTTCAGCGCGTACAGCGGACTCGTTCCGATGTCGCCGTAGACGACGCCGAGAGCGCCGAGGGAAAGCGTGAGGAAGTAGCGGCGGCTGGTCTGATCCGTAGGCGAGCTCATGGCGCGGCCGGGAAAATGTAGCAGCCGCGATCCGCGATGCGAGGATCTTTACGGTTTCTTTAGCTCATCGAGTGCCGGCTCGTGATGTGGTATCCGTATGGGATGAGATCGCGCCCGTTCGAACGGACCGTCACGTCGCTGCTCGCAGTCGTTGCGACGGTCGCGGCGACCGCGATCGGGCGGGCGATGGACCTCAATGCGAACACGATGGGGTTCGCGTTCCTCATCGTCGTTCTTGGCGCATCGCTGCGCGGCGGCCTCGTCGCCGGCGCGCTCGCATCCATCCTGGCCACGCTCTGCTACAACTACTTCTTCTTCCCGCCGCTCTACACGTTCGTCATTCACGAAGCGGCCAACTGGGTCGCGCTCGCGGCCTTCCTCATCACATCGGTCGTGGTCAGCCGCCTGGTGCTGGCGGCGCGCATTCACGCGGAGGAGCAAGCCCACATGCACGCGCTGCGCGAGAGCGAGACGCTGAAGACATCACTGCTCCGCGCGATCTCGCATGATCTCAGTACGCCGCTCACGGCGATCACGATCCACACGCAGGCGCTGCGACGCAAGGCCGAACGGGACGGCGATCTGCAGGAGGCCGTAACGGGGATCGCCGATGAGACCGCGCGCTTGCACCGCCGCATTGACAACCTGCTCGCCATGGCTCGCCTGGAGGCGGGGAAAGCGAAACCGCGTCGCGAGCCGACGCCGCCCGCCGATCTCTTTCACGCGGTTCGCGACAACCTGCCGCTGGTCTTCCAAAGCCGCCCCGTGACGGTGCGCGTCGAGGACGACTGTCCGGATGCCGACGTCGATCCGTCGCTCGCGCTCGAAGTTCTCGTCAACCTGATCGAGAACGCGCATCGCGTGTCGGCGCCGGGCGCTCCGCTGGAGTTGGTGGCGCGTGCGCGTCCGGCCGATCGCGCGCACGTCCGCATCGAGGTTCTCGATCGCGGGCCGGGACTTCCGCCCGGTGTCGCCGACGCTGAGGGCAACATCCTCCCCGGCGCGACGAGCGACGTCGCGCAACGCGGCCTCGGCCTGGAAATCGCGCGCAGCCTCGCACTGGCCAACGGCGGCAGCATCGGCATCATGCCGCGCGCCGGCGGAGGCACCGTCGCGCGCTTCGATGTTCCGGCAGCACCCATGCCGGCGGAGCCGCCACGATGAGCATCGACCCTTTGATTCTCGTCGTAGATGACGACCCGGCCATTCGCAGCTCGCTGCAGCAGGAACTGCTCGCGAGCGGCTACACGACCGTCAATGCACGCGATGGTCTCGATGGCCTGCGCGCGTTCGAGAGCCATGCGCCCGATCTCATTCTCACCGATCTGTCGATGCCTCGTTCCGACGGCTTCGAGCTGATCTCCGCGGTTCGCGCGAAAGGCCGCACTCCGATCATCGTGCTGTCGGTTCGCGGGAATGACGCGGACAAGATTCGCGCGCTCGACCTGGGCGCCGACGATTTCGTGACCAAGCCGTTCTCGGTTGCCGAGCTGCTCGCGCGCGTTCGGGCGCAGCTCCGTCGTGTCGCACCGGCCGCGGCGACGCTGCAGTTCAGCGGCCTGCTGATCGATCTCGAGCGCCGCCGCGTGACCCAGGGCGGGCGGGACATCCACCTCACGCCCACCGAGTACGCGCTCCTCGAGCTTCTCGCTTCCAACGCCGGCAAGCCGGTCTTCACGGACTACCTCATCGCGCGCGTCTGGCGCGACGCTCCCGGAACCACGTCGGACACCGTCCGCGTCCACATGAGCGCTCTGCGCAGGAAGATCGAGCCCGATCCTTCCTCGCCGCGCTACATCGTCACGGAGCCGTGGGTCGGCTATCGCTTCATCGCCGAGCCGGTCTGAGCGCGCCGCAAGCGAGTGATAGCGGCTCCCTCGCGAAGCGGCGTACGCTGGAACGCCATGCGTCTCGCACTCGTCGCTCTGCTCTTGTTCGCGCTCGACGCCGCGGCGATCGTGCGCCGTCACGATCGTCCCGATGCGCGGTATCGCGAGGCCGCGGCCGGGATGGAGGCCGTGGTCGACATGAATCTGCCGGGCGGCGGCGGGACGCTCATCGCGCCGCGATGGGTGCTCACCGCGGCGCACGTGACGGCGCTGTTCAAGCTGCCGCACGAAGTGATGGTTGGCGGCGAGAGGATCGCGGTGCAGCGGGTCGTTGCCTACCCGGGAGGCCAGGTGGGGCGCGATGACATCGCGCTCGTGGAGCTGGCGCGCGCGGCGAAGGTCGCGCCGGTTCCGTTGTACGAAGGGCGCGACGAAGAGGGGAAGGACATCGTCATCGCCGGCCGCGGCTTCGGCGGCGACGGCGAGAAAGGGGCGGTCGAGCGCGAGCGTCTGTTGCGGGCCGGCACGAACCGCATCGATCGCGCGCTCAAGAACTGGCTCGTCTTCCGCTTCGACGCCCCGCCCGCCGGGACGGAGCTCGAATCCGTCAGCGGGCCGGGCGACAGCGGCGGCCCGGCCTTCATCGTGATCGACGGCCGGCGTTTGCTCGCCAGCGTCAGCTCCGCGCAGGACGATCGCGCGACGGGGCGGGAGGGCGTGTACGGCGTTGACGAGTATTACGTGCGCGTCTCGAGCTATCGCGAGTGGATCGAGAACACGATGAAAGCAAAAGGGCCGGCGTCGCCGCCGGCCCCCAACTAATTCCGTGTTTTCGAACGCTCGTCGGAAAGGTACTGCAGCAGGCGCTGATACTGCGCCGGCTCGGCGCCGCCGTATTCGCGGAGCCAGATTCCGGTCTGATCGTCGCCGAGGAGCGCGATCTGCGAATGACCGCCCTTGAAGGCGGGGTCGCCGGTCAACACCAACAGCACGGCGTCGATCGCTTCTTTCTTTCCCGTCACGAACGTCCAGCCTCGCTTGCCGTGAAACCGCTGCCGCCACTGGGCGAGCTGCTCCGGCGTGTCGTTCTCCGGATCGCGCGAGATGGAGACCAGATAGACGTCGCGGCCCAGCCGGTCGCCGAGCGCGGCTTGCAGCTTGTCGAATGTCTTGCCCATCAGCGGGCAATAGCTCGTGCAGCTCGTGTAGACCGCGTTTACCACCACCGTTTTCCCGCGAATCAGCTCGCTGTAGAACTTGCGCGTGTGCCCATCCTGATCGATCACCTCGACGTCGGGGATCGGCCGGGGGAGCTCGAGACGCTGCACGCTCGGCGGCGGCGCGGGCGTGGCCGTCACCGTCGCGGCGTGAAGCCACATCGTTGCTACGAGTGCGCTGATCATTGGATGTAGACGACCTTCGCGATCGACGGAACGCTTGCGCCGTTGAGGACGTGGAGGAAATAGGGACCGGGGGTGATCTGCGAGTTCGGCGGAACCGTGACCGTCACCTGGCCGGAGCCGATGGTCGGCGTCAGCTTGTTGATGCGCTGGCTCTGATTGAACGCGTGCGTCACCGAGGAGAGGCGGACCAGCGTCACCTGCGTGATGTACTGCGCGTCCGGCGTCTGGATCGCGAACGACTGGCCGTAGGTGAGCGTCGTCGGCGCGGAGGTGATGGTCGGGCGCGTGCCTTTGTAAAAGTACGGCGGATAGTAGATCTGCGCGGAGTAGTGATCGGAATCGGGGACTCCGGTGCCGACGGGCTGGCCGCCGCCGATCGAGAGCACGCTGCCGTCCTTCAGCAGCACCGCGGTCGAGTGATAGAGCCGCTTCTCATTCTGCGGCCGCACCACCGTCCACGCGGCGCCGGGAGACCAGAGCTCCGAGGCGTAGATCGCGCCGGCGGCATTATTGAAGCCCGCGGCGTTCGTGCCGCCGGTGACCAGCACCTTGCCGTCCGCGAGGATCGTCGCGTTCAACTGCCGGCGCGCGTAGTTCATGTTGCCGGCGCTGACCCACTGCGGGTTGGCCTGATTCAGATCGATCGTCTCCGTCGACGCCGTCGGCGCGCCGCCGCCGATGAGCAGAATCTTGCCGGGCTCGTACTCGACGGCCGAGCCGTAGTCGCGGAATCCGGCGTGCGACTGCGGTCCGTTCTGCCACGATCCCGTGCCGCTGGTGTTGAGGAATGCCGACTGCGCTTCCGGACCGGCCATGAACGCGCGGCCGTCCGGCGCCTGGAACAGCATCGGATAGAGCGCCACCGGGCGGCTGGCGGTGGTGAGCTGGCGGATGCTGCCGATTCCGGCGCCGAACTGCCAGACGTCGGGAATCGTGTTCGGATCGCCCGAGCCGTTGCGGTCTCCGCCGACGACCAGGACGTCGCCGTTGCGCATCGCCAGCGTGGTCGGATACCAGCGTCCGCCGTTCGGCATCACCGGACCG
>DATFHJ010000353.1:0-40328 GCA_035248585.1 Thermoanaerobaculia bacterium | reverse complement strand
CGGCCTCGCCCGTCGCGCGCGAACTGCTCGAGCACGGCTTCGTGGTCGGCACCGCGCGCGAGAAGGTGCTGCGGCTGTTGCCGCCGTACATCGTTCCGAAAAAAGCATTGGTCGAGTTTCTCGACACATTGAATCTCGTCCTCAACGGATCCAAGGAGAAAGCAGCGTGAAGAAAGTCGCACTGGCATACAGCGGAGGTCTGGACACCTCCATCATCATCAGCTGGCTGAAGGAGAACTACGGCTGCGACGTGGTCGCGGTCGCGGTCGACGTCGGCCAGGCCGAAGAGACGGCGGGGCTCGCGCAGAAGGCGTATTCGACCGGCGCGTGCGACTTCCATCTCGTCGACGCGAAGGAGGAGTTCGCCGCGGACTACCTCTTCCCGGTGCTGAAGGCCGGCGCGATCTACGAGCGCGACTACCTCCTCGGCACGTCGACGGCGCGGCCGCTCATCGCCCGCAAGCAGGTCGAGATCGCCCTCGCAACCGGCTGCGATGCGCTCGCGCACGGCTGCACCGGCAAGGGCAACGACCAGGTCCGCTTCGAGCTCGCCTACCAGGCCCTCGCGCCGGAGCTGAAGATCGTCGCGCCGTGGCGCGAGTGGGACATCGTCTCGCGCGAAGACGCCATCGACTACGCCGCCGCGCGCGGCATCCCCGTGCCGGTCACGAAGAAGGATCCGTACTCGCGCGACCGCAACCTCTGGCACCTCTCGCACGAAGGCGGCCCCCTCGAGGATCCGGCGTTCGAGCCGGAGGCGTCGATGTTCAAGTTGACGACCGATCCGATGGACGCGCCGGATACGCCGGAGAAAGTCACGATCACGTTCGACGAAGGCCTGCCGGTCGCCATGAACGGCGTGAACCTCTCGCCGGCGAAGCTCGTGCAGACGCTGAACGAGATCGGCGGACGCCACGGTGTCGGCCGCTGCGACCTCGTCGAGAATCGCCTCATCGGCATCAAGTCGCGCGGCGTGTACGAGACGCCGGGCGGCACGCTGCTCGTGACCGCGCTGAAGGCGCTCGAGTCGATCACGCTCGACCGCGACAGCGCGCATGAGAAGGAGCGCATCGCCACGCGCTACGCGGAGCTCGTCTACAACGGCCAGTGGTTCGCGCCGCTGCGCGAGGCCTTCGACGCATTCGTGAACACGCTCGCCGAGAACGTCACCGGCACCGTCACGCTGAAGCTCTACAAAGGCAACGCCAGCGTCGTCGGCCGCAAGTCGCCGTACTCGCTCTACCAGCAGAACCTGGCCTCGTTCGACATGACGGGCTACGACGTCACCGACTCGGCCGGCTTCATCAAGCTGTTCGGCCTGCAGACGCGCGGCCGGAAGCGCATCACGCCGTTCGTCGTGGAGCAGAAGGCGGTGAGCGAGTGACGATGTGGGGCGGCCGCTTCAGCGAAGGGCCGTCCGCTCTCCTCCGGGCGCTCAACGACTCCTTCTCCTTCGACCGCGAGCTCTTCGCGGAAGACGTGGAAGGCTCGGTCGCGTGGGCAACGGAGTTGGGACACGCGGGCGTGCTGACCTCGGATGAGGTGCAGACGCTCGTGGACTGTCTGCGCACGCTGCAACTCGCCGACGGACCGTATGAGGACGTCCACTCGTTCGTGGAGTCGAAGCTGCGCGAGAAAATCGGCCCGCTTGCCGGCAAGCTGCACACCGGCCGTTCGCGCAACGACCAGGTCGCGACCGATCTCAAACTCTGGCTGAAGAAAGCGTGCGACGACTTCGACGCGCTCGTGACCGCGCTCGCGCGCGTACTGGCGCAACGCGCGCTCGTCGAAGCCGCGACGGCGATGCCGGGCTACACGCACCTCAAACAGGCGGAGCCGGTCACGTTCGGCCACTGGTGCCTCGCCTACGTCGAGATGCTGCGCCGCGATCTGTCGCGCATCCGCGATGCGAAGTCGCGCGGCGATGAATGCCCGCTGGGCTCCGCCGCGCTCGCCGGCACGCCGCTCAACATCGACCGCGACCGCCTGGCGCAGTCCCTCGGCTTCGCCCGCGCGACGTCGAACTCGATCGACGCCGTCTCCGACCGCGACTTCGCGGCCGAGTATCTCTTCACCGCGTCGATGCTGCTGACGCACCTCTCGCGACTCGCGGAAGATCTGATCTTCTTCACCAGTGACGAAGCGGCGTACATGGAGCTGCCGGACTCGCTCGCGACCGGCTCGTCGCGCATGCCGCAGAAGAAGAATCCCGACGTGCTCGAACTGACGCGCGGCTACGCGGCGCGCTCGATCGGCGAAGTGACGGGCTTTCTCACGCTGCTGAAAGGACTGCCGCTCGCCTACAACAAAGACCTGCAGCTCGACAAAGAGCCGCTGTTCCGCACGCGGACGCTGCTGGCGATCCTGCTGCCGGCGCTGACGGCGCTCGTCGGAGGATTGCAGCTGAACCGCGAATGCCTCAGCGGCTCGGCGGGAAACCCGTTGCTGCTCGCAACCGATGCGGCAGACGAGCTGGCGGCGACGGGCATCCCGTTCCGTGAAGCGCACGCGATCGTCAGTGGAGCGGCGGGCTTCAGCCCGCCGAATGCCGACGGCGGGCTGAAGCCCGCCGCTCCACAAGTCGGCAGTGTGCTCGCGAAGAAGAACGTCTACGGCGGCACCGCGCCCGATCGCGTTCGCGAGGCGGCGAAGGCCGCGCTGGAGGCACTCGGTTGAAACTCCCGAAGGGCTTCCTCGCCTCCGGCGTGCGCGCGGGCATCCGCAAGAAGCGCCCCGACCTCGGCCTGATCGTCGCCGAGGACGGAGCGAATGCGGCGGCCGTGTTCACGCGGAACAAGTTTCAGGCCGCGCCGGTCACGCTTTCGAAGTCCGCGCTGAAGAAGAGCGGCGGGCGCGTGAAGGCGTGCGTCGTCAACGCAGGCTGCGCGAACGCGGTCACGGGCCGCGCGGGACTCGAAGCGGCGAAGCGCGTCCGCACGCGCACCGCGGAGCTGCTGCGCTGCGATGAGAACGAGATCTTCCTCGCCTCGACCGGCGTGATCGGCGTCGTGCTGCCCGACAAAAAGGTGACGGACTCGCTCCCCGACTCGATCACCCGCCTCTCCAGCGGCGGCATCGATGCGCTCTCGCACGCGATCCTCACCACCGACGTCGGGCCGAAGGTCGCGCAGGCGACGTTCACGCTCGGCGGGAAGCGCGGCCGCCTCGTCGGCGTCGCCAAAGGCGCGGGCATGATCCATCCGAACATGGCCACGATGCTCGCGTTCGTGATGACGGACGCGAACCTCCCGCCTGCCGTGTTGCAGCGTTCCCTGCAAAGCGCGGTCGATCAAAGCTTCAACGCCATCTCCGTCGACGGCGACACGTCGACGAACGACTGCGTCCTGCTCCTGGCGTCGGGAAAGCTCGGCAACGAGTCGCGCGCCGACCTCGCCGACTTTCAACGCGCGCTCGACGCCGTCTGCCGCGAGCTGTCGTGGCTGATCGTCCGCGACGGCGAAGGCGCAATCCGGGTGATGGAGATCGAAGTCGCCGGCGCGAAGAGCGAGCGCGACGCGAAGCTCGCCGCGCACGCGATCGCGACCTCGCCGCTCGTCAAGACCGCCCTGCACGGCGGCGACCCGAACTGGGGCCGCATCCTCGCCGCCGTCGGCCGCAGCGGCGCGCGCTTCTCCATCAAACGCGTGTCCTTAAGTGCCGGCCCCGTAACGCTCGTCCGCAACGGCCAGCCCGTCGCCTTTCGCGAGAAAGACGCCGCCCGCGTATTCGCGCGCGAGCGCGTGCCGTTGAAAGTGGATTTGGGCGGTGGAAGCGCCAGAGCCGTCGTCCTCTCCTGCGACTTCGGCCACGACTACGTGAGTTTGAACGCCGACTATCGGTCCTAGAACGTCCTATCCGTCCTACGACGTCCTACTCGCCCGTCGTCAGAATGTCCTCAATGATGTGCTGCGACTCTTCCGGCAAATCCACGAAATAAAGCCGCGAGGCGTACAACGTCTCCCCGCTCTGCGACTGCCGTCCCACGACGCCGCACGAGCCGACCTTCACGCGTCCGCTGAATTTGCGTCCGCTGTAATCGAACGTGATCGTCACCTCGGAGGAGACTTTCAGCGGGCCGCTGTGCGTCACGAACGCATTCGCGCTGCTGACGTCGACCAGCGTCGCTTCCTTCAATCCGATCTTCACCGGACGCGCAATCGGCACACGAAACCGGCTGCTGCGCCGGACTGCGTTCAGGACGACCTTGTCTTTCATGATGTTGGACCGCCGTGATCTTACGGCATGAAGCGCCGCGAAGGAATGCCTTCCGCGGACGTGATGCTCAATTTCGCCATGCGCCGGATCAGGTCGCGCTCGTCCGAGCGCGGATTGGCGCTCTCGAACGCGCTGCGAAGCATCGCCACTTCCTGCGGCGAATGCGTCGACGACACCGTGAACCCGTTGGCCGGCTGCGCGGGATCGGTCGTGTCGGTCTCGCGCCAGCGGCCGCCCATAAACTCGTGGCGCTTGTAATGCGTCGCCTTCGCGGCCTGCGTCGACTGCGCGGCGATCGGCGGAATCCCTCGGGCGTTTGCCTTCTGCTCGTCGAGCGCGCGGACGATGTGCTCGTGAATCAGTTCGCGCAGCGTGCCGAGCGCCAGCTCGTCCGCGCGCGTCACGCTGAGGCCCGAGTGATAGAGCGTCCGCCCGGTCGCGGAATCCGCGGCACGATGGATCTGCGTCCGCGTGATGCGGCACTCCAGCATGAACGGCTTGCCGTCCCACTGCGTCTGCAGCGTCACGCGCTCGCCGGCGCCGCCGATCTCGGCCTGATGCGCCACGCGCACGCCGCGCACGGAGACATCGATGACGAATACCGGCGTGTTCCCGATCTTGCCGCGAAGCGGCTCGAGAAGTTTGACGCGCTGGACGCGTCGTCGTTCGGCGAAAAGCATGTTAGGGGGACCCGTTTGCATTATACGCTTCCTTCATGAAGCGGCTTCTCGCTCTCTTCTTCCTGCTCGCTCTTCCCCTTCAGGCCGCCTCGCGCGAGCCGCTCCGCGCGCGTCACGCGATGGCCGTTTCCGTCTCGGACATCGCCTCCCGCATCGGCGCCGACGTGATGAAAAAAGGCGGCAACGCCGTCGACGCCGCGGTCGCGATCGGCTTCGCGCTCGCCGTGACCTGGCCCTCGGCCGGCAACATCGGCGGCGGCGGCTTCATGCTCGTCCGCCTTTCGGACGGAACCACCGAGGCCATCGACTATCGCGAGCGAGCGCCGCTGAAGGCCACGCGCGACATGTACCTCGACGCGCAGGGCAACGTCATCAAGGGTCTCTCGGTGCAGGGTTACAAAGCGGTCGCCGTCCCCGGCACCGTGGCCGGCCTCGCGCTCGCGCACAAGCGCCACGGCAAACTGAAATGGGCGGAGCTGGTCGAGCCCGCGCGCAAGCTCGCCGCGGGCGGGTTCGAAGTGAGCTACCACCTCGCGAAAAACCTCGGCGCGAAGAGCACCGTCGACCGCATGCAGCCGTTCGACGACAGCCGCCGCATCTTTCAACGCAACGGCAAGTTCTACGTGCTCGGCGAGCTGTTCGTGCAGCCCGAGCTCGCGGCGACGCTGGCGCGCATTCGCGACAACCCGCGCGACTTCTACGAAGGCGAAACCGCGCGGCTGCTCGCCGAGGCCATGAAGGGGAACGGCGGCATCATCACGCTGGACGATCTGAAATCCTACGAGCCGACGGTGCGCACGCCGCTGCGCGGCACGTATCGCGGCTACGAGATCGTGACCATGCCCCCGCCCTCGTCCGGCGGGATCTGCCTCCTCGAGATGCTGAACATGCTCGAGCCGTACAACCTCCCGTCGATGGGCTGGCACTCCTCGCGTCACGCGCACACGATGATCGAGGTGATGCGCCGCGCGTTCGCCGATCGCGCCCAGTTCCTCGGCGATACGGACTTCGTTCCCAACGTGCCGGTGAACGCGCTGATCTCGCGGGCGTACGCGGACGAGCGCCGCAAGACGATCGATCCCGCGCGCGCGACGCCGAGCAAGGGCACGCCGGCCGGGAATCCGGAGAAGACGCAGACCACGCACTTCACGGTCATCGATCAGGACGGCAACGTCGTCACGAACACCTACACGCTCAACGACGGCTTCGGCTCCGGCGTCACGGTGCGCGGCGCGGGATTCCTGCTCAACAACGAGATGGACGACTTCGCGGCGCGTCCCGGCGTGCCGAACGACTTCGAGCTGATCCAGGGCGAAGCGAATGCGATCGCGCCGAGGAAACGGCCGCTGTCGTCGATGACGCCGACGATCGTGTTGAAGGACGGCAAGGTCTTCTTCGCCACCGGCAGCCCCGGCGGCCCGACGATCATCAACACGGTGCTGCAGACGATCGTGAACGTGATCGACTTCGGCATGACGCTGCAGCAGGCCGTCGACGCGCCGCGCTTTCATCATCAATGGCTGCCCGATCAGATCTATTGGGAGTTGCTCGACCTGCAGGCCGACACGCGCACGGCGCTGGAGCAGATGGGACACAAGTTCCGCGAAAAGCCCGGCTTCTCGGACCTCGACTCGATCGGCGACGCCCACGGCGTGATGATCGATCCCGCGACCGGCCTGCGCCTCGGCGCCGCGGATCCGAGACGCGGCGGGGCGGCGGCCGGGTGGTAAGCCAAGTCCTATGGAGCGGCGGGCTTTAGCCCGCCGAAAGAGGAACCCGGCGGGCTAAAGCCCGCCGCTCCACAGCTCTTTGCGATAGCATGCGCGCCGCTATGAACGTAGAGAAAAAAGCGCTCGCCGCGTGGGCCAACAGCGAGCGGGCGCGATACGAAGACACACTCAAAACCATCGTCGAAATCCCGTCCGTTTCCGCCGAGGAGGCGCGCAAGCCGGACATCCGCCGCTGCGCGGATGCCGCGGCGCAGCTGATCCGCGATTTCGGCGGCGAGGCATCCATCATCGAGACCGACGGCAACCCGCTCGTGCACGGCCGTTTTACGTCCGGCGCAACTCTGCCGACGTGCACGATTTACAACCATCTCGACGTGCAGCCGGCGTCGCGCGAGACCGAGCCGTGGGACAGCGATCCGTTCGTCTTCACAAAAAAAGGCGACCGCTACTTCGGCCGCGGCACGACCGATGACAAGGGTCCCGCGCTCAGCGCGCTCTGGGGCATCCGCGCCGCGCGCGAAGCGAACGTGGCGCTGAACCTCAACGTGCTGTGGGAGCTCGAAGAGGAGATCGGCTCGCCGAACTTCGAGGACGCGGTGAAGAAGAACGCGAAGACGCTGGCCACCGATCACCTCCTCGTCTCCGACACGATCTGGGTCTCGCGCCAGCAGCCGGCCTGTCCCGCGGGCCTGCGCGGCTTGCAGGGCATCACGCTCACGCTGCAGACCGGCCAGACCGATCAGCACTCGGGCGTCACCGGCGGCGCGGCGCGCAATCCGGTCGGTGAACTGATGCAGCTCGTCTCCGAGATGTATGACGCGCGCACCGGCAAGGTGAAGATGAAAGGCTTCTACGACGACGTCGTAAAGCCTGACCGCCGCGAGCTTGCCGACTTCAAAAACTCCGGCTTTACGGTGAAGCAGTTCAAGAAAGATCACCTCTTCAAATCGATCCGCACCGAGGATCCGCTCGAGGTGATGAAACGCATCTGGGCCATGCCCACGATGGAGATTCACGGCCTCGTCGGTGGATACACGGGCCCGGGCATCAAGACGATCATTCCGCCGAAAGCGGAGGTGAAGATCTCGTTCCGCCTCGTGCCGAATCAGGACCCGAAGAAGATCCAGAAGATCGTGAAGGAGTTCGTGAAGCAGCGCAGCCCGGACGTGAAGGTGGAGATCGAGAACTCGATGTACCCCTACCGCGCGCCGACGACCGGTCCGCTCGCCGACGCCGTGCGCGACGCGATGAAGTTCGCCTTCGGCCGCGAGCCCGTCTTCATCCGCGAAGGCGGCTCCATCGGCGCCGTGATCTCGATGGAGCAGATCCTCAAGACGCCGGTCATGTTCCTCGGCCTGTCGCTCCCCGAGCACGGCTACCACGCCCCGAACGAGAACTACGACTGGCAGCAGGCCTCGGGCGGGATTGTGGCGTTCGTGAAGTACTTCGACAATTTGTCGCGGATGTAGGTCAGCTCGTCTGCATTCTGCAGACGAGCTCCCGGCGACGTTTGCCGTCCGGCCCGATGACCTCCACCCACTCGCAGCGAGGGCGTCCGCCGGAGGCGAACGTGAAACCCGCCTCTGCCGCGGCTTCCTTCATCTTTTTCTGCATGTGCCGCATCTTCAGCTTGTGATCCTCGGCGTTGAATTTCTTGGTTGCCATCATTCAGTTCCTTTCGGCGGCTGCGTAACTTTGAAGGGCAGCGAGGGCGCTTCGATCTTCTTCTTCTCCGCTTCGTCGAAGCGGAACGGATTCACTTTGAAGTTCGTGTCGACCACGAGGTTGTCGAGCGTCAGCACGATCGACGTATTCTTCAGCACGACCCACGCGTCGTCTTCGGCTGTTACGTTCGCCTCCGCCGGTTCGATCTTCAAGACCTGTCCTCCGCCAACCGTAAACTTCATGGGGAACGTCGCATCGTCTTTGTCGCGTTTGAAAGTGAGCCGCAGTGTCGACTGCCCATTGTTCGCGACGAGCGTGTCGACTGACGCCAGGACCTTGAACTCCGGCTTCGGCGCCGCTGCATCTTCCTTCGCCTTCTCGAGCGGTCCGTAATAGACGAGCGCCACTTCCTGAAAGCGCCTGCCGATCTGTTGCGAGTCCTGACCTGGTTGTGCGCTCAGATCCTGCGGATACCAGAGTCGCACGATATCGTTTCTACTCTGCCAGTTGCGGTTACCCGGCACGTAACGGATGTCGGCGTAGATGTTCTTGACGTTTTCCGCTTTGACGAGCTGGTGGAGCGACGGAAACACCAGCGTCGCGGAGCGGCGATCCGGAGTCACTTCGATCGACTTCGGCGTCAGGTACAGGTCGCGTTCCTGTTGTCCTTGAGCGCCACTGCGCACCTTAACGAGAAGCGTCCCGATGATGCGCTCGCCGACGAGATTCTCGCCGCCCTGCAGCGTCATGCGCGCGTCGGTGCCGTTGTCGAGGACGCTCGCGAACGACATATTCGTGGAGAAGAACGTGAATTCACGCAGAGGGGCCTGGAATCGCCCGCGGCTCGTACTCGCCTGAGCGACGAGCGATTGCAGCCTCGGCCAGAGATCCATCATTTCCACTTCCGTCAGCCCCGATTGCTGCGCCGACGCATGGAAGGCGTCATAGTCATCCGCGATCGCCGCATCGAGCCATTTTTCGCGATCCTGGTGTTTAGCCCAGCGCGCGAGGTCGGCGACGGCGAAGGCCTGATCGCTTTCCGGCACGGCGCGCACCGAGCGGCCACTGCGCGCATTCCGGAGGAGCGTGTGGGCCGAGAAGGTGCCGATGGAGCACGGCAGAATGTCCTGGCCGATGGTGCTCTTCGGCAATTCCCGTCCGAAGTATGTCTGCGCGGTGGGGAAGAGCACCAAAGCGGTAACGGAGTACGTGCGCGCGAGCATGAAATCCTGGCGATTGCCATACATCGCGCCGAGGCGAACGCGGATGGAATTGCTGCCGGCCTGCGCCACCGTCATCAGGCTGTTGAGGTTGCGCGTGAGCGTATTCGCGATATCGTTGAGCTGCGAGCGCAGACTGGCGCGCGCACGCGTGCGCTGTCCCGCGCTCTGCAGGGCGATGGCGAGCGCGCGCGCATATTCAAGCTGATCGCGGTGCAGCGACGACTCGATATTGTCGGTGACGAGCAGCGGCAGCACCTGAAGCGGTTCGGCACCGCAGGAAAATTCGCGGGCCTTGTTGTACATCTGCAGATCCTGCTCGTCGCGCGTGAAAGACCGGTCGATCTCACCAATCGCACTCCGCGCGGATTCCCAGTCCGAGGAAGCATCTTGAAGTGCTCCCAGAGCTGCGTTGCGTGCGTCATCTTTTGTCGCAACGACATCTCGCAGGCTTTTCACTGCATCGTCGTGCTCCTGCTTTCGTACTGTCATCTCCGCCGCGTTGCTTTCTTTCAGTTTCTTGATCTTCGCATCCCGCTGTTGCCGCAACTCCGCGACTCTTGCCTCTGCGTCTTCGGCGCCGCTGTCTCTCGCCTCCTTAATTTTTTTCGCCGTGCTGCTGTACAGATGCAGGATCGCGTTCTCTTGTTCCCATTGAATCTTCTCGACTGCATCGTCGAGCTCTTTCTCGAGCCTCGGGATTTCGGCCTCGTAGTTTTCCGCATAGCCGGCCAGCGCAGCGTCGCGTTTGGCTACCCGCTCGAACGTGGCCTTGGCGGTAATGGCGCGGCGCGTGTTGGTCTCTTTCGTCTGTCCATCGAGCGCTTTACGCATTTCCAGTGCATCCCCGCTCATCCGCTCCTTTACGCCTTCCGCCACCGACGTCGCCACGAAGCGGCCCTCGACGTCGTTCGCCTTCCAGTCCGTCCGGGTGGGATCGGCTTGCGACGGCTCGGTAAACAGCGAGATCGTGGTGTACGCGTCATACCCACGCGCCGCGGTCGTCGGGAGTGCTGCGACGCGGAAACGGATCACGTACGGCTGCTTGCCTGTCTGCACCGCCGCGTCGCGAACGTAGGTGTTGAGGAGGGTGATGTACTGCATGAGCGCCGTGGCCGCGGAGTACTGAATGAAGGGCTCGTTCCCAATCGTCTCGGTCGGCAACGCACCGCGCCCGCCGGTCGAGCCAGTGGCGCCGGTTGCGCCGGTGGCACCGGTTGCGCCGGTGGCACCGGTTGCGCCTGTCGCGCCTTGTGCACCCGTTGCTCCCGTGGCGCCCGTCGCACCTGTCGCACCTGTCGCTCCGGTTGCGCCGCCGGCGCCGCCCGCACCGCCCGTCACGGCGACGTCGAGCAGCACATCGAGCACGCGCGACGTGGCTGTGCCCTGGCTGCGCGTCTGGGCAATCGCCGCAGCGAGTGCCTCGTCGGCCGTCAGCTTCTTGAACGTGACCTGCAGGCTCTCGACATACTGCTCGAACGGTGCAATCGATTCGACGGTCACATGGACCGACGCGATCTCGTCCTGCGCGCGATGCTTCCAGAAGCGCGTCTGCGTCTCCGCGGGAATCGCGATGCAGACGATCATCAAGACGACGACGGCACGACGCCAATCCCTCATCAGCAGCCCCCGTTCCGCTCACTCTCTCGTTTACATAGGAGTGATACAGGAGCGCTGTTCCCCTACCCGCGTTCGGCGAATATTCACATCAACGGCAACGGCGCCGCCGTCCGCGACGAAATCTTTTTCGCGAAATCCGCCGGCGTCAGCACGCGCAGTTCGTCCGTGTAGGCGTAGCCGCGATTGAGAAAATCGCCGTATGTGAAATCGAGCTTGAACGTGCCGGCCGACGGCATCTTCACCGTCACCTTCGACGTGGTGCTGGCCGGAATGTTGTCGATCTTCCACGAGAAATTCTTCGCCATCTTCGCGATGTCCGCGCCCGCGGCTTCCCATAGCGAGCCGAGGTTCAGCGACTCGCCCGTGCGCAGCACGCGCCGTCCGACGAGCTCCGCCACGCGGTTCGCCTCGGGATAGAGAATGTGCAGCGCGAGGCGGTCGTAGCCGGAGAGGCCGCTGTTTCCATAGTTGCCGACCGCGAAGCTCATGATTGCGTCGGGCCACGTGTAGTGCATGACCGACAGCGGATCGTACGGCGTCATGAAGAACGCCGCGCCGCCACCGTAGATCGGCACCCCGGCCTTATCCGCTTTCTGGGCGTTGTCCTTCAGCGCAGTCGCCGCGGCAACGGTCGTGAATCCCGGAATCTTCTGCAGGTCCGACACCGCCGTGCCGCCGATCCAGGCCACGTTGCGATAGCCGGCGTCATAGATCGCCTGCGCTTCCGTTGCGTCGACACCATCGATCTTCTGGAAGAGCGTCAGCACCACATCCTTGCGGACATCCAGCCGCTCGTGCTCGTGCGATAGACCGAGGGCATGACCGAACTCGTGGAGCGGATGATTGATGAACGGCGTGGCGGCGCCGGATGGATCGCCGAAGCCCGCCGTTGCGAAACTGTCGTTGCCGAGGTGCATGTTGAACGCGCACGGCCGATTCGTCGCAAATTCGGCGGGGCTGTTCGACCATCCGCCGCCGAGCTTCGGATCGTTCATCGGACAGCCCTTCCCCGGCACGGGCGTGATCTGGCCGTAGAGATTTCCGTCCGTGTCCGGAACGACGACGCGGATGTCTTCGAGCCAGAAGTCGTTGCCGTTCGCCTGCGGCTGGTTCGTGCGATGCTCGGCGTCCGTGAGCGGCGGCACCTTCTACTTCGCCGTCGCCACGACCGACTCGGCGCAGGCGGCGCGTTTCGTCAGCGTAGCCTCGTCGGCCCTCATCGCCGGGCGCAACCTGCAGGTCTGGTACGACCCGGCCGATCTGAGCGGCGCGAGCTTCGGCTGCCAGACCAATGACTGCCGGCGCGCGCAGGCGCTGGAGCTGAAGTGATGCACGCGATCATTCTCGTTGCGGCGCTGTACTGGGAGTCGGGCGTGCGCACCGCGACGCCGACGGTCGCCTTCGCCGGCACCGGCGGCCCCGCGCGGGCGGATCGCATCGCGCAGATCAAGGAAGTGCTGAACCAGTTCGAGCAAGCGGCGAATATCCGCTTCGACTACAAGGCGAGGTGCACGTAGTGAAGAAAACGCGGAAAGCGTTTCAGCGCTATTGCGGTTTTTCGCCGACGTACCGCGCGCGCGGCCGGATCATCGCGTCCTGCGCATACTGCTCGATGGCGTGCGCGACCCAGCCGATCGTACGGCCGAGGGCGAAGAGCGCGAGCGCGCTGCCGGGCGGCAGGCCGATGGCGCGCGAGAGCGCGACCAGCGCAAAGTCGACGGTCGGCTTCTCGCCGAGGACGCGCTGCGCCGCGGCGGCCAGCGCGTGCGCGAACGCGAGCTCTTTCGATTTCGGGAAGCTCTCGTCCAGGAGCTCGAGCAGCAGCATCGCGCGCGGATCGCCTTTCGGATAGAGCGGATGGCCGAAGCCTTCGATGCGCTCGCCGCGGCGGAGGCGATCGGCGATGCTTTTATCGAGATCGCGCGCGCGGCGGAGATCGTCGAACAGCACCTCGACGCGCGCCGTCGCGCCGCCGTGCTTCGACCCTTCCAGCGCGGCCAGCCCGCCGAGGACCGCGGCGTACGGATTCGCGCAGGACGACGCGACGCAGCGCGCCGTGAACGCGGAGACGTTCAGCTCGTGGTCGGCGATCAGGATCAGCGCCGCGCGGATCAGCGCCGGCGCGCGTTTCACCTTCGGCGCCCATGCCCGCGCGAGCGTGTCGTCGATCGTCGGCGCGAGCTCGCGCGTCGACGCCGCGACGCTGGTCAGCAGATTGAGAATCCGCCAGCCGGTCTGCGCGACCGCGCGGGGGCGAAGATCGAACGCCAGCGGATCGCGCGCGGCGACGATCGGAAGGACGGACTGCGCGCGATTGATGAACGGCAGGTCTTCCGTCGCCGCGCCGCCGACGACGTGCAGCGGCGTGTCGAACAGCGTGTCGTCGAACGCGCCGGTCCAGATCAGCGAGGCCGCCTCTTCGAGCGAGTGCTCGCGCGCCAGCGTGGCCACGTCATGGCCGCGGTAGTACAGCTTGCCGTCGGTGATGAGCGTGATCGACGACTCGAGGATCGGCACGCCCCAGCGCAGCGCGTTCTCCGCGGCCTTCCCCGGGTTGCGCCGCTCCTCGGCGCGCTTGCGCAGCCGCTCCACGTCCTCGCGCGCATACCGCTTCTGCCGCGGTTTCCCCGGCACGGCCTCGGAGCGAATGAAGCCGCGGCTCACGTATGCGTACAGCGTGGCCCGGTTCACGCCGAGGAGCTTCGTCGCCTGGTTGGCGTCGATCCATGCCGCCATTAGGTTGATTATAAAATCAACATTGACATTAATGTCAATCATGCCTACGTTGAATAGAGCATGACGAACGTACATAACGGACTGGAAGGCATCGTGGCCGCGGAGACGCGCCTGAGCATGGTCGACGGCGAGCGCGGCGAGCTGGTGATCGCGGGATACCGCGTGGAGGACCTCGCGCCAAGGTTCACGTTCGAGGAGACGGTGAACCTGTTGTTCGAGGCCGCGGGATTTGGAGTGCGGTGGCATAGCCACCGCTTTCCGAAAGCGGTGGCTATGCCGCCGCAGTCCATCCCGCTCATGGACGCTCTACGCATGGGAGCGGCCTCTCTGAGTGCAGAAAACGACGAGGAAGCCGCACTCCTGCTCCTCGGCGCCTTCCCCGTCATCGTGGCCGGTCAGTGGCGCCGGCAAAACGGGCTCGATCCCATCGCTCCGCGCGAGGATCTCGGCTATGCCGCCAACTATCTCTACATGCTCACCGGCGTCGAGCCGCACGCGGAGCTCGTGCGCGGGCTGGAGACGTATCTGAACACCGTCGTCGATCACGGCCTCAACGCGTCGACGTTCACCGCGCGCGTCATCGCCTCGACCGGCTCCGATCTCATCTCCGCGATCACCGGCGCGATCGGCGCGCTGAAAGGGCCGCTGCATGGCGGCGCACCCGGCCCCGCGCTGGACATGGTCTTCGAGATCGGCGACGCGTCGCGCGCCGAAGAGGTGCTGCGCCGCAAGATCGAGTCGGGCGAGCGGCTGATGGGCTTCGGCCATCGCGTCTACAAAGTGCGCGACCCGCGCGCCGACGTGCTCGCCGCGGCCGCCGAGCGGATGTTCACGCGCGCCGGCGATATGCGTCTTTACGAGCTCGCGCGGTCGGTCGAGGCAACCGCGCTGCGGTTGCTCGAAGAGTACAAGCCGGGCCGCCGCCTGCAGACGAACGTCGAGTTCTACACCGCGCTGCTCCTCCACGGCCTCGGCCTCGAGGTGCCGCTGTTCACGCCGACCTTCGCCATCAGCCGCGTCGCCGGCTGGATCGCGCACTGCATCGAGCAGCGCCGCACCGGCCGCATCATCCGTCCGCAGTCCGTGTACGTCGGCGAGACCCGCACGATCGCGGCCTGAAGAAACCCGCGGCGCGGCGCTCCGTATCTCCCCACTGGGAGGCTACGCTCACGTTCAAGATCGCGCTGCTGCCGCTCAAGCTCCTCTTCTTCCCTCTGATCGCGGTCTTCGCCATCGTGAAATTCGCGGTGCTGCTCGCCCTCGGCGTCACGGTTGCGGCGGTCGCACTCGCCTTCGCGATCGTCGTCGTGGTCCTGGTGACGCCGTTCGCTCTCATCGCGTGGCTGACTTAAGGACGAGTCCGCGTATGATTACGCGCCGTGGGAGAAGAGAAGAAGCGTGCGCTCGTCGTCGACGATGATGATCCGATCCGGGCCATGCTGGCCAAGGTCGTCGAGCGGCAGAACCTCGCCGTCGACACCGCGCGCGACGGCGCCGAGGCCATCCAGCGCATCGACGCCAACGAATACTCCGTCATCCTGCTCGACCTGATGATGCCGCGCGTCGACGGCTACGGCGTCCTCAAGCACATGAACGCCCACTGCCCCGAAAAGCTCGGCTGCACCATCATCGCCTCCGCCGTCCCCGAGACCGAGATCCTCAAGCGCTTCAACCTGCCGGTCTTTCGTATCCACGCCAAGCCGTTCGACCTCGGCAAGCTGATCGAAGACATCAAAGAGTGCGTCGGGTAATTCTTCGCAACGCGACTCTGGAACGCCGGCGTCCCGCTGGCTGATTCGGCGGCGTCTCGCCGCCGAACGGCGCCGGGGACGGCGCCGAGCCAGCCGCCGGGACGGCGGCGTTCCGAACTCTTTGCGCCCCACGCAAAACCGGGTGCGATGCTTGCTCCCCTCCTCCGGCCGGAGGAGTGAACGCAAATGCATCGAAGAATCGCACTACTGCTCATCAGTTTGACCGTGATTTCTTGTGGCTCCATGGGCGTCATGCCGGGACGCATGGCGGCGAACGACATTGCCGGGATCGTGTCGACGGCGAATGAAGGCGAGGTTCAGCAGGGGCAGGCGGCGCTGACGGCGGCGAGCTCCGCCGAGGTGCGCGAGTTCGCGCAGATGATGGTCAACGATCACACCAGCGCGCTCAGCAAGGCCCGGGACGTGTTCGCGCGCAACGGCATCACGCCGGCCGACAACGACACCGTGCGCAACCTCCGCGACACGGGGCAGCGCACGGTGACGAACCTCTCGTCCTATCGCGGCGCCTCATTCGATCGTACGTACATGCAGTCGCAGATCGACATGC
Source organism: Thermoanaerobaculia bacterium (assembly GCA_035248585.1). Lineage (GTDB taxonomy): Bacteria > Acidobacteriota > Thermoanaerobaculia > Gp7-AA8 > Gp7-AA8 > QHVT01. Next base: position 24,143 of record DATFHJ010000353.1, on the reverse strand, counting down.
ACCAGTGGCTGCTCACGAACATGGACACGGTGCTCATCCCGTCCGCGCGCGGCGACGTCCGCTCGCTGCTCGAAGAGATGCGCGGGAGCGTCGCGTCGCACCTGGAGCACGCGCGTCAGATCATGGGGCGCCTCTAGCGCTCAGCGATTGGCGTACTGCTTTTCGTAGAACGCCTTGTACTCGGCGCTGCGCTCCTTGATGGCGCGCCACCACGGCTCGTGGTCGATGTACCACTGAACGGTGCGCTCGAGCGCAGCGTCGAAGTTCGTGTCGCACTTGAAGCCGAGGCGCTCGAGCTTCGCGGTATCGAGTGAGTAGCGGCGATCGTGGCCCTGGCGGTCGCCGACTCGCTTGATCAGCGACTCCGGCTTCTTCAGCAGCTCCAGGATCTTCTGCGTGATCTCGCGATTCTCGCGCTCGTTCCCGCCGCCGATGTTGTAGACCTCGGAATTCTCGCCGCGCTCGATCAGGAAATCGATCGCCGCGCAGTGATCGTCAACGAACAACCAGTCGCGAATGTTCTTGCCGTCGCCGTACAGCGGCAGCGGCTGATCGTCGAGCGCGTTCGTGACGAAGAGCGGGATCAGCTTCTCCGGATACTGATACGGACCGAAGTTGTTCGAGGCGCGCGTGACGATCACCGGCATCCCGTACGTCTGCGCGTACGCGTAGGCCATGCGATCGCCGCCGGCCTTCGACGCCGAATACGGATTGCGCGGATTGAGCGGATCCTGTTCGTTGAACGAGCCGCTCTCGATCGAGCCGTAGACCTCGTCGGTCGAGATCTGCACGAAGCGTGTGAGGTTCAGTTTCGCGCGGCGGGCGTGCTCGAGCAGCACCAGCACGCCGCGGACGTCGGTCTCGACAAACTCCGCGGCATCATCGATCGAGCGATCGACGTGCGACTCCGCGGCGAAGTTGACGACGACATCCACGCCGCTGCCGTCGACGCCCTTGTACGCATCGGCGACGTCTTCCGGCTTGGCGATGTCGCCATGCACGAAGCGGTAGTTTTTCTGTCCTTCGTACTCCGCGAGGTTCTCGCGAATGCCGGCGTACGTCAGCTTGTCGAGGTTCACGACCTGCGCGTCGTCGCCGTATTTTTTGAAGAGGAATCGGATGAAATTCGAGCCAATGAAGCCGGCGCCGCCGGTAACCAAGTAACGCATTGAATCTCCTGAGAGCGTAGAAAAGCGCGTAATCCTACTAAAATCCGGCGCTTCATGCGCGCCGCCGTCTATAAACGCGAACTGCGCGAGCTATTCCGGCTCGCGCTGCCGGTCACCGCCGCGCAGGCGGGGACGCAGATGATGGGTCTCGTCGACGTGGCCGTGCTCGGCCGCCTCGGCGCGCGCGAGCTGGCGGCGTCGGGACTCGGCAATGCGATCTTCTTCGCGTTCGCGATTCTCGGCACCGGCATCGTCGCGGGCATCGACCCGCTCACGGCGCAGGCCGTCGGCGCCGGCGATCGCACGCGCGCGCGACGCGTGCTGTGGCAGGGCGTGTGGCTCTCACTGATCGTCACGGCGATCCTGACCGTGCTTCTCGTCGCCGTATCCTTCGCCGTTCCGTACGCGGGCGTCACGGAGGAGCTCATCGCGCCGGCGACGACATTCATGCTGATCCGCACGATCGGACTCGCGCCGTATCTCGTCTTCCTCGCCATTCGCGCGTATCTGCAGGCGCACGGCGTGACGCGGCCGATGCTCACGGCGATGATCGTCGCGAACGTCTTCAACTTCGGCTTCGACATCGTCTTCGTCTTCGGCGCCGGTCCGATTCCGGCGATGGGCGTCGCCGGCGCGGCGCTGTCGACCGTGATCTGCTCGTTCATCCAGCTCGCCATCGCGGCCGCGGCCGTGCGTCACATTCCCGTCGAAGAGCATTTCGATCATCGACCGAATCGCGCGGAGATCATGGTCGCGGCACGAGTGGGAACGCCGATCGGATTGCAGCTCGCGGCGGAGATCGGCGTGTTCGCGCTCGTCGGCGTCCTTGCCGCGCGGCTCGGCACGCTGCAACTCGCGGCGCACCAGCTGACGATCCAGCTGGCCGCGTTCACGTACACGATCGCCCTCGGCATCGCCGCCGCGGGCTCGGTGCGCGTCGGTCTCTCCGTCGGCGCGCGCGATCAGGTCGCGACGCGCGTCGCCGGCCACGTCGCGTTCATCTTCGGCGCGGTGATCATGGGTCTCAACGGGCTCGCGCTGGCCATCATCCCGCGCCCGATCGCGCGCATCATCACGAATCAGGAAGACGTCATCCGCGCCGCCATCCCGCTCCTCCTCGTGGCCGCCGTTTTCCAACTCTCGGACGGCATCCAGGCCGTCGGCGCGGGCGTGCTGCGCGGCGGCGGCGACACGAAGTTCACGCTCTATGCGAATCTTGCCGGCCACTGGCTGGTCGGATTTCCGATCGCGATGTGGCTCGGCTTCCACTTCCACCAGGGTGTGGTGGGATTGTGGTGGGGACTGTGCGCGGGACTCACGATCGTCGCCGTGCTGCTCTTCCTGCGCTTCGAGCGCCTGTCGTCTGGGACGATTGAGCCCATTTCCGATAAGCGGCGGGCGTGACGCCGAAGACGCGCGTGAAGGCATTCGTGAAGTGGCTCTGATCGCAGAAGCCGGCAGCGAGCGCGATGTCGGCGATCGAGGCGCCGGTGGTGCGCAAGGATGCGGACGCGCCCTCCAATCGACAGCGCCGCGCGAACTCGCCCACCGATACGCCCTCGTGGCGCCGGAACTCGCGCGCGACGTGGCTGGGATGGCGCGCGATCCTGCGCGCGATCTCGGCGAGCGCAAGGTCCTTGCGCGCGAGATCGATCGCATCATCGAGCCACGCGGGACGCAACTGATCGAGCCGGCGGATGCGCTCGAGATGACCGAGGGCCTCGATCGTCAGTCCCTCCACGATCCGCTGCCATCCCGGCTCGCGCGCGGCGGCCTCGCGAATGAGATTCAGCGACCAGGCGCGCGACGTCTGCTCGACGACCGCGCCGCCGAGCGCGGCGTGCTCGGGGACTTCGATGAGAAGACAGTGCACGTCGTCCGCATACGCGTTGGCGTGACGCATTCCCGCGGGCTTGTAGACGACCGAGCCGGGGGCAAGCTCGTAGGTCTTGCGATCGATCGTCTCCGTCAGTTCGCCGGCCGTGATGATCTCGAGGCTGGCGACGTCATGCGCGTGCAGCGGCAGGGATGTACCCGCGCGATAGCTCGCGCGGCTGTACGTAAATGCTCCGATCTGCCACGCCTCGACGATCGGGACCATGGCGATGGCGCGGGACACGGCATGACAGTATCACTGCCCTTCCACACGCCCGATCGCACGACTCAGAAAACTTCGAGCGTCATCGTCCGGCGCTTTGTCGCGCAGCGCCTGCAGCGCCCGCAAATGCGCAATCTTCAACGCGTCCTTCTCGTCGACGGCGATTTGCGGCTCGACGCCCTTCCCTTCCCAGTTCGTGCCGCTGACCGGATCGAAGACACGTGCGATCGGAATCTTCACCGCCAGGTTCGGATGCACGTTCACCCACTGCGCGATGTGCGCGCCGCCGCTCGTCGTCTCACCGACGATCACGGCTTTCGTGAGTCGCTTCATGTGCTCCGTAAATCCCTCGGCCGCCGACCAGGTCCGGTCGCTGGTGAGCACGTACACGTCCTTGCCGGTGTATCGCGGAGCCGGGACGTACGGCAGGCTCCAGATCTGTTTCGTGAGGTTCGTGGAACGGAAGTAGATCGACACGAGCTGCTGCGGATCTCCCTCGGGCAGAAAATACGTCATCAGCAACTGCACCATCGCCGGTGAGCCGCCGTCGCTGTCGCGCATGTCGATGATCAGGGCATCGCTCGAAGCGAGCAGCGTCATCGCGGCCGCGAGCGCGTCGCCGGCACCGGAGTCGGGACTCTCGAAGCTCGTCCAGGTCAGCAGGCCGACATTGCCGTCGAGCCGCCGCACACCGTCGATGCCGTACGCGAAACGGCGCGAGTAGCGGATGCGCTCATCGCGCTCGGCCGGAGTCTCGGGGGCGTCCGCGGGCGTGGTCTTCGGCACGTTGCTGTAGCCGAAGCCGAGGTGCTTGTCGCGCACGGTTGCGGACAACACGCGATTCATCGCCGGCACGAGCTTCAACGCCGAGCCGATGTCTTTGAACGTCCCGTTCTTCTGCGCCGCACGAACGGCGGCAGCGATTTTCTTTCCCTGCTCTTCGAAGACGTAGAGCTGTTCGATCTTCTCGGCGGATGCTTCGATGACCGCGTCGCGGACGGCGGGAGTGAGCGGCATATCGGGCGGCGGCTGTTGCGCAACGAGGGACGTGGCCGCGGCGAGCGAGAAGAACAGGCGAAACGCTCTCATGCGCTCACGATGTCATCGCGAACGCGCGCGGTCTTGAAGCGGCCTTGCGTCGTTGGATGCGCATTGCGCATCCGGCTGTCACGGAAACGTCGAGTTCGAGCAACCGGGGCCGAGGTCGCCGGTCGTCGAAATGAGACAGTTGGTGACCCCCTCCAACATCTCCAACATCTTTGGCTGGATGTCATGGGGGGGCGGGAAGTGCGTCGCGACGGCAAAGTTGAGGATGAAGTCGTCCAACTGATCGTCCTTGGCCTTGGCGATGTTGGACATCAGGATGACGGCGGGAGGTGACTCCTGAAGAGAAATCCGCACCCTCTCGACGACTCCATCCCACCTCGTCTTCGTCAGCCAGGCCTCCGTCGCGGCGGTCTCGATCGTCAGACGCGTTGCCGCGGAGCCCTCGATGTTGATGTTGCTCAACGTTCCCTGATGAATGTCGAAGTAGGCCGCCGCGGGAGACTGTTGTTCCATGACGACTGCCGTGTTGAGAATCATGTCCGGATAGATTGCCTTCAGCGGCACCGCGCACGGGAGGAAGCCGGACACGCCCAGCGGTTCGGGAAGCGGATCGAGCGCGAGCGTTACCCCCACCGGAACGGACTGTTCCGGCACCGCGCTGGCGGTGGTTTGGATCGCCATGTACGGCGCGTGGATTTGAATCGTCTTTCCAAGCCACGGAATGGGCTCCGTTACGAATGGAATCACGACGCGGTGCGGGGCCGGAAGGCCGAGCGACGGGTTCAGCTCGCGACTGAAGTGCACGCAAATGCCGTGGAACTCGACAATGAGTGTGTTCACGGAATCCTCCTCGACGTCGATGGAACTGCGGTGGTGATGAGAGCGAGCGACGACCAGGCCTCGCCGCGTCCAGCGGCGATGGCATCGAGCTGCACGCGCCGCAGCGCTTCGGCTTCGCTCAGCCCGGATGCGAGCTGGCGATGAAAGGCGGCGAAGAGCTCGCGCGCGTCGCGGTCGGCGATCGGCGTCAACGTGCCGATGACGGCGCGCGCGCCGGCGGCGAGGAATGCGTCGCCGAGGGTCAACGAGCGCAGCGCCGAAGCGCGCAGCGTGTTGCAGCCGGCAAGGACGACGACACCATCGGCGGCGATGGACATGGACGACAAGCGGTCGGGCGACATGCGCTCGCCGCCGGCGAAGACGAATACCGCGTCGTCCGTGCTGGCCTGCTGTTCGGTGTGTCCGGCGATGTGAATCACGTCGGCGCGGCCTGCGGCCTCGGTGAACGAGCCGAGGGTCGCGCGCTCCGCGGCGAGCAGCTGTGCGCTTGCATAAACGCGCGCCACGTCGGCGATCTCCGCGTCGGTGTCGGGAAGCGCAAGCGACAGCTCGCGGCCGGAGGGAAGGGCGATGGCGAGCAGCGACTTCGGACGCGCCGGTGAGGACGCGAGCGCGTGCAGCGAGGCCGCGCTCGGCGCGATGACGACCGGCATCCGCTCCACGAGCCGCTGTCCGCTCGCGCGCTCGACGAGCGCGGCGAAGGGGACGTTCTGCAGCGGGGCGCCGGCGACGACGACGAGCGTGCGCGCGCGATCGAGCGCGGCCGATGATGGACGAAGAAGAAGATCGTAGCGATCGGCATCCGACATCGACGCCAATCGCGCGGCATCGAACGGAGAGCGCGTCACGCGCAGTCCGCTCTCGGTCACGCAGAAGGCGACCAGCTCGTCGCCGATCGGCACGAGCTCGAGGATCACCGCGCCGGTGCCGGCGAGGAGACGTTTCAAGGCGTCGACCGAAACGACGCGCGTCCTCCTGGCCCGCTCGGCATACGCGAACGCGCGCTCGTCGTCGCGGCGCGCGAGGTGTACGCGAATGGCCTCTTCGTACAACCGGTGTCCGGCATCGAGCACGCCTGTCCCGACGACACCGCCGGCGAGAGGTGCGGGATGTTTTTCCAGCTCCGCGATGCCACGCTCGAGATCGAGCACCGCGGCGTCTCCGTCACGCGCCACCCACGCCGCCCGCGCGCGCAAGAGATACGCCTCGATGAGAAACAGCGGATGCTGCACGGACGCGTACGCGTCGATGGCCTGCGACAGATGACGCCGCGCCTCCGCGGGACTCGAGGCCAGCCGGATCGCGCCGCGCGCGAAGGCGACGTCGGCGGCGGCGCGCGCGCGCAACGGCGCATCGGTGATGCGCGCCGCCGCGGCGGACGCTTCGCTCACCCGCGACTCGGCCAGCGCGCGATCGCCGAGCTGCTCGCTGAGCAGCGCGTCGCGCAGCAACGCGTCGGCGCTCATGGCCGCGTTTCCTTCGTCGCGGCAAAGCGCCTCTTCGATCTGCAGCATCGCCCGCGCCGCATCGAGGCGGCGGTCGCGCAGTTCCATCCGCACCGCGCCGCCGACGGCGACCAGCAGCCGGTGCCGTGCACCGGTGCGGCTCAGCGTGTCGAATGCGCGGATGCGCGAGGCCCAGCCGTCATCGACGTTCCCGCTGGCCGTGAGCGTCGTCGCCAGCAGCGACTGAACGCTCGCGGCGTTTTCCCATTCGTGCTGCCGCACGAACGTCGCCTCGGCGTCACGCAGCAGCGCCAGCGCCTCCGGCCACGCGCCGTCGTTCATCGCGCAGAGCGCCAGCTCCCAGCGGATCTGCGCGCCGAGCGCGACGTAACCGGCATGCGCGCGCGCTTCGGAGAGGAGCGCGGACAATTCCGCGCTCGCGGCGGCGGTCTGCTGCCGGTCGAACGCGGCGTTCGCGGCGTAGTAGCGCGCGACGAGGGACATCGGACTCCCCGCTCCCGCGAACTGCGCCGCGGCGTCGCGCAACAACGCTTCCGCCTCCGTCGGCTGCTGCTTCGAATACAAAAGCCGCCCGCGGTAATACGCGGCGTGTGCGCGCGCGAGCGCGCGGCGGCGATCGTCCGGCGCGGCATCGATCGCGGCGACGGCATCGCGCAGCAGCGTCTCGCCGCTCGACTCCGCGAGCGCGGCGCCGATGGCGCGCGCGAGCCGAAGCAGGCGATCGGCTTCGCCCCGATCGCCGCGCTGCTCCGCTTCGCCCCACTGGCCGAGGTGCAAGGCCTCGGCGAACGTGCGGCATTGTTGCGGATAGGCGGCGACGAGCTCGCGGGCGCGCTCGACGCGCAACGCCTCGCGCCGATAGCGCTCGTCGATGTTGATGTCCGTGGCCGGCACGCGACCGCGGTGCGCCCGCGCCTCATTCGCCCATTGCGAGGACGGATCGGTCTGAAGATAGCGATCCCACGCCGCGGCGGCCGCGGCGTGCAGACCGAGGCGCTCGAGGATCAGGGCGCGATTGAAAAGCGCCGCGGTGGAGGCGGCGTCGATGCGCAGCGCCTGATCCGCGGAAGCGAGCGCCTCCGAGTACAACGAAGCCTTTCCAAGCTGCGTCCCCGCCACGAGTTGCGCGGCGGCGAGATCGCTCCACACTCCGGCATCCTTCGGCGATTGCTTCGCGGCGCTGCGCAGGAGGGCGACGGCATCTTCCGGCCGCTGCGCGAGCAGCATCGCCAGGCCGGCGGTCTGCTGCGCATCCGAGGTCGGATCGCGGCGCGCGCGGTCCGCGGCCTCGCCCGCGACGCCGACGAGCTTCATCCGGTCGACGTCGCCGTGCTCGATCGTCGCCCGCGCGGGACCGCGATACGGCGCCCATCCGAATCCGCCGCTGAGCCGCGGCTCGATGATGCGGTCGCTGCGCGTGAGGGCGACGAGCCGCGCCATGTCGCCGCGCCGGTCCCGCGTGAAGAAGAACAACGCGCCGATCACGACGACCGCGGCCGCGGCTGCCGCGAGCCAGCGATTCAACGACGTGCGCTCGCGCGGCTGCGCCGCTTCGACGTCGGCCGTGCACTGCGGGCAGCGGCGGAGATGCGCGAGCACGCCGGCGATCTCCTGGCGCGAGAGTTTTCCCTCGGCGAACGCGGCGATCGTCTCGGCGGCGAGATGCTCGCTCATGTGCGTTCCTCACTCACGGCGGCATACGACTCCTTGAGTCCGAAATCCATTTCGTACGAGGCCTCGCCGACGATGCTCGGCAGCAGCGTGGCATCGATCCCCGCGGCGACGAGCGCGTGGCGGAGGCGATCGAGCAGCGCTTCGATGCGGCGGTAAAGCGGGCGTTGCGGGATGCGCAGCATGCGCGAGATGTCGGCGACCGGCATCGAGCTGCCGAAGCGGAAGCGAAGGATCATGGCGTCTTCATCGGACCATTGCCCGATCGTGGCGCGGACGATCTCGCCGGCGCGCCGTGACAGGCGCCGCGCCTCTTCCGAGAGCACGCGGTCATCGGCGCGGTCGCGCTCCGGCAGCGAGGCCTCGGCCACGGCTTCGAGGTCGACCGCGCGCCGCGGCGGACGCCGCTGCGGAAACCGCGCGGCCATCGCCAGGAGGTCATCGCGCGTCCGGGAAGGATCGAGCTGCCACACGAGCGGCAGCGCCTCGTCGAACGAGTGCCCGTCGCGAACGACCAGCTTTTCGAGCAGCACACCCGCCGCGCCGCCGCGGGCGGCCTCGGCGGACGGTTGCCAGCGTCCGAGCTCCTGATCGCGGCGGTCGCTGAGCAGCCGGCGGATGACGACGCTCAGGTATCCGGCCAGCGTCGAACGGCCTTCCCATCGCCGCAGCACCGAGTAGTCGTTTTCGATGAGTGAAACCATGACCGTCGAGCCGAAGTCCTGCACCTCATCCGGCTGCATGCGCGTCCCGCGGCAGATCTCCCGCACGACGCGATCGATCACTTCCAGGTTCGCCCGCAGCAGCGTTTCCGGATTCATATCGAGAAAGAAGGCGAGAATGAATGATAGCAGTCGATCAATGCGTCCAGTTGATGACGACGATGGCAGTCGTGTCCTGGAATTTGTCGCTGTGACACTGCGCATGCTCGTCGGTGATCGTGATGTCGTGCGTCTCGCCGCCTTCGGTCAGAAACGTGAGCTTCAGGCTGCCGGAGCCGTTCGGCCCCCTCCCCCAGACGTAGATCACCGAGTCGCGGGCGATTCCGTCGTAGGCCTCGTAGGTGATCTTCGACACGTAGGCTCCGTCCGGACCCACGATGCACCGGCCTAGATCCGTGTTGCCGTTGAGCGAGAGCTGACAGCCGCGCTCCAACTTCGAGGTGTACTTGCCGCCATCGAGTGGCGCCGAGGCCGAGCCCGGCCAGACTCCACACGAATTCGTGGTCCAGTCGACGACTCTCAGGTCGTTTGCGCCGCAATCGCCAGGGGATGAAGACATGTCGTTTCTCCTTTCGCGGGTACGACCGCTATGGGAGAACGCTTTTCCAGCGCGGCGCGAAAAATCTCCTGAAGCGAAAAGCCGGACGAGAGCGTCCGGCCGGGGTCTGTTGCCAGCGCGGGTCGCTCGGGAGCCAGCGCGGGTCGCTCGGGAGCCAGCGCGGGTCGCTCGGGAGCCAGCGCCGGTCGCTCGGGAGCCAGCGCCGGTCGCTCGAGAGCCAGCGCCGCTCGCTCGGGAGCCAGCGCCCGTCGCTCGGGAGCCAGCGCCGCTCGCTCGGGAGCCAGCGCCGCTCGCTCGGGAGCCAGCGCGGATCGCTCCGACACTCAGCTGAATCGATGCAGGGCTACATCGATTACTGGTACAGGCTCCACGCCCGCGAAAAGTAATCGCTGAACGTGAGCACGAACAACACCCCGAGCCACAGGAACGAGCTGATCACGACGATCCAGGTCATGCGCGGGGAGTGGATGACATGCATGAACCAGAGGATCACGAGCGTGGCCTTGATGACGGCGATGGCGAGGGCGAGGGGGGTGTTCCACTGGTGAAGGTTCACGCGCGACGCGAAGACGGTCAGCACGGTGAAGATCATCAGCAGGAAGAAGATGGCGAAGTAGACGAAGAGGGACGCGCGGTGGTGCTTCGGCGCGTGTCCTACGTGATCCGCATGGTCGGGAGCGTGTGCCATCGAGTCCTCAGTGAATCAGATACAGCAGCGGGAAGAGGAAGATCCAGACGATGTCGACGAAGTGCCAGTACAGGCCCATGATCTCGACGGGGCTGTAGTACTCCTCGCCGAAGTCGCCGCGCCAGGCGCGTTTGATGAACCAGATCAGGAGGCCCGCGCCGATGATCATGTGCAGCGCGTGCAGGCCGGTCATCGTGAAGTAGAACACCATGAACAGCTCGACGCCGCGCGTGAGCGCGGGGTTCGCGTGGTGCACGTACGTAAAGTGCGAGCCGGGGAAGAGGCCTTCCTTGATGTGCTCGCGGTACTCGAAGCCCTTCACACCGACGAACGCCATACCGAGGACGAGCGTGAGCACGAGCATCAGCGTCGTGAACTTCCGCTTCGCGCTCTGCGCGCCCCACACCGCCAGCGCCATCGTCAGCGAGCTGCCGATGAGGATGATCGTGTTGAACAAGCCGATCGTCGAGTTCTGATGATGCGCCCCCGCGCTCCAGGCCTCGGGGTACATGTTCCGGTAGACCGCGTACGCGCAGAAGATGCCGCCGAAGAAGAGAATCTCCTGGGCGACGAAGAACCACATCCCGAGCGTCGAGGCCTCGTGCTGCTGGCCGAGGTCCTCGAAATGATGCTGGAGGAACGGGTGATGATGCGCGTGCGCGTCATCCTCGAGCGATCCGGGATGCTGCAGATCATGCAGCGTGGGATTAGCCATCCTGGGTCTCCCTCATCGCCTTCAGGAACGCCGGGTAGTCATACGCTTCCCACGTCACCACCGGCGTCTCGTAGAAGTTCTCTTTCGGCGGCGGCGAGGACGTCGCCCATTCGAGGCCGACCGCACCCCACGGATTCGTCCCCGCCTTGCGGCCGAACTTCAGCGACCAGCCGAGATAGATCATCGGCAGCAGGTAGCCGGCGGCGAGGATCGTCGCGCCCGCGGTCGAGAGCACGTTCAGCACCTGGAACTCGGGCGCGTACGCGTGATAGCGGCGGGGCATGCCGACATAGCCGACGAGGAACTGCGGGAAGAACGTGAGGTTGAAGCCGACGAACACGAGCAGCGCCGAAAGGCGCGCCCACCACTCGGGATACATGCGGCCGGTGATCTTCGGCCACCAGTAGTGAATGCCGGCCATGTAGGCCATGATCGTGCCGCCGACCATGATGTAGTGGAAGTGCGCGACGACGAAGTAGCTGTCGTGCACGTGCACGTCGATGCCGAGCGCGCCGAGGAACAGGCCGGTCACGCCGCCGACCGTGAACAGGCCGATGAAACCGAGGACGTAGAGCATCGGAGTATTCCACGACACCGACGCGCGATAGAGCGTGGCCGTCCAGTTGAAGACTTTGATCGCCGACGGCACGGCCACGATCATGCTGAGGAACGAGAACACCATCGCCGAGTAGACGGAGATGCCGGCGACGAAGAGATGGTGCGCCCAGACCAGGAAGCCGAGGAACGCGATCGCCAGCGAGGAGAAGGCGACGAACTTGTAGCCGAAGATCCGCTTGCGCGTGAACGCCGCGACGCACTCGGAGATCACGGCCATGCCGGGCAGAATCATGATGTAGACGGCCGGGTGCGAGTAGAACCAGAAGAGGTGCTGGTAGAGCACCGGATCGCCGCCGAGGGCGGGATCGAAGATGCCGACGTGCAGCGTGCGCTCGACCATGAGCAGCACCAGCGTGATCGCCAGCACCGGCGTCGCCAGCATGATCACGACGCTCGTCGCGTACATCGACCAGACGAACAGCGGCAGGCGGAACCAGGTCAGCCCCGGCGCGCGCATGCGGTGAATCGTGACCAGGAAATTCAGTCCCGTGAGAATGGAGGAGAAGCCGGTGATGAACGCGCCCAGCGTGGTGAGGAAGACGTGCGTGTTCGAGTACTGCGTGGAGAACGGCGTGTAGAACGTCCAGCCGGTGTCGACGCCGCCGGTGATGATGACGATGACGCCGAACGTGCCGCCGATCATGTAGATGTACCAGCTCAGGAGATTGAGCTTCGGGAAGGCGAGGTCTTTCGCGCCGAGCATGATCGGCAGGATGAAGTTCCCGATCACCGCCGGGATCGCGGGGATGAGGAAGAAGAAGATCATCACGATGCCGTGCAGCGTGAAGAGCTTGTTGTAGGTGTCGCTGGTGAACAGATCCCCCTCGGGCGTGAGGAGCTCGAGGCGCATCAGGAACGCGATGAAGCCGCCGACCATGAAGAAGAGCGTGACGGAGAACGCGTACAGCACGGCGATGCGCTTGTGGTCCCGGGTCAGGAGCCACGACAGCACGCCGTACTCGTCGTTCAGATAGTTCCGCCGCGCCGTGGCGCTCGGCTCGATGAGGGGTGTTTCGTCGATCGTGGTCGTGGTCATGGCTGGTTACTCACAGGTGGAGCGGCGGCCTTCAGGCCGCCGGTGGCATTCGGCAGGCTAAAGCCTGCCGCTCCACTGACAGGAGCGGGAATCGATTTCACGTACGAGATCAGGCGGATGAGATCCTCCTCGCTGACCTGCCCCTGGAACGTCGGCATGATCGGCTGGAACCCCGCGGCGATCTTCGCGGTCGGATTGAGAATCGACTCGCGGAGGTAGTTGTCGTCCGCAACGATGCTCTGCCCGCTCGCGAGCGGCACGGCCTTGCCGGCGATGCCGGCGAGCACCGGCCCGCGTCCCGTGGCGTCATTGGTGTGGCAGGTGTTGCACGCGTATTTCTGGAACAGCACCTCGCCCTGCGACGCCAGCGAGCCTTCGCTGCCGCCGGCGAGCCACTTCTGATACTCGGTCGGCTCCATCACATCGACCCAGCCGATCATGCCGCTGTGCATCGTGCCGCAGTACTCGGCGCAGAAGATGTGGAAACGGCCGGTCTTCGTGGCCGTGAACCACATCGTGCGATAGCGGTTCGGCAGGACGTCGTTCTTCACGCGGAACGCGGGGAACCAGAGGCTGTGAATGACGTCCTCGGACGCCATCGTGATCTTCACGGGACGGCCCACCGGAACGTGGAGCGTGTTGATCTCGCGCTGCCCGGTCGGATGCTGGAACTTCCACATCCACTGCCGGCCGGTAGCGTAGACCTCGAGTGCATTCGTCGGCACGCGCTGGATGTGGAAGTAGACCCACGCGCCGGCGACGAAGATGCCGATGAAGATGAGGAGCGGGACGACGGTCCAGGTCATCTCCAGCGCGGCCGGCGGCTCCTGCTCCTGCGCGAGCTCGTTGTCCGGGCGGCGGCGATACTTGATCGCGAAGTAGAAGATGACGAGCCAGATCAGCAGCGACACGGAGCCGGTGATCAGGACCAGCCCGAGGTACAAGCCGTCGACGTACTTGGCGACGCTCGACGCCGACTCGGGGAACAGCGGGAAATCGGAGAGCATCATTTCTTCTCAGTGCGCTCCTTGCGAACCATCACGAAAATGAATCCGCCCAACGCGAGCATGGTGGCGACGCCGCCGGCGCGGGTGAAGAGCATCGCGTCGCGGCTGTACTTCCCGATCTTCGGGTCGTAGTGATAGCAGAGCAGCAGGAGCTGGTCGGCGAGGCTGCCGATCTTGCCCTGCGAGGCTTCATAGATGGCCAGGCGCAAATCGCGCGGCTTGTACTCGAAGCCGAAGAAGTAGCGCGACGTGCGCCCTTCGGGCGTGAGCACGAACAGCGCGGCGCCGTGCGCGAACTGGTCCATCTTCGGGTCGTACGTGAACTGGAATCCGACCGCGTCCGTGAGCTGCTTGATCGCGGTCTCGTTCGCGGTGAGGAAGTGCCAGCCGCTCGCGGACTCGAGGCGGCCGTAGCGCTTGATGTACTTGTCTTTCATCCGCGCCGCGTCTTCCACTTTGTCGCGCGGGTCGATGCTGACGGTGAGGACGTCGAATTCCTTGCCGATGTCGTATTTCAGCTGGGTCATGGCCTCGGTCGTCCCATCGAGGACGATCGGGCAGAGCATCGGGCAGCGGTAGTAGACGAAGTCGAGCACGACCGGCTTCCTGCCGAAGTACTCGCGCAGACGAACGACCTTTCCGGTCTCGTCGCGGAACATCAGATCGAGCGGGATCTGCGTGTTGAGTTTCTGGGCGATGGTGATTTGCGGCGGCTGGGGAGTCGCCGTCATCATCGCGGTGAGGATGAGGGCGGCGATCATTGGGTGCCTCCCGGTGGAGCGGCGGGCTTTAGCCCGCCGGGAGAGGACGGCGGGCTAAAGCCCGCCGCTCCACGCTGCACGACGAGCTGTTTGGCGAGCTCGATCGGGATGTGCACGGCGCCTTTCTGCCGGTCCACCCAGCCGTAGCCGTGGAGTCGCCGATCCTCGATCTCGCGCATTTCGGCGAGATCGGTGACGGGCGTGTCCTTGATCGGGTTCTGCTGCAGCGGGAAGGGCTGCAGGAGCGGCTGGTTGCGCGGGACGTAGGCGTCTTTCGGCAGGGCGACCTGCGTCCAGGGCGGGTCCATCTTCTTCTTTTCGCTGTTCACGAATCCGCGGAACATGGCGCCGAGGGCGAGGTGGGTGACGATCGCAAAGACGATGAAGATCCCGATCGCCCAGAAGAGCGGCTTGATCGGCACATCCGATTCCTCGTGATGTGTCTCGGGATTGAACAGGTCGTCGTCCTGATACTGGATGTGCTCAGGCATTTCGAGTGAGCGCTCCCTCGCGAATGGCCTCTTCGACCCAGGTCTCGTGAATCGGAATGATGGTCTGTCCCTTCAGCTGCCAGATGAACGCCGCCAGCCACAAGCCGCCGATGCCGACGAATGCGGCGATGGTGATCCAGAACGTCGGCGGAATGCCGGCGTGATGCGCCGGCACGACCAGCCAGGTGAGGTCGACGAAGCGCATCAGCAGAATGATCACGGTCACGACGCCGATCGTCTTCGGGCGATCCTTGATCGGGCGCATCAGCAGCATGAAGAACGGCAGGAAGAAGTGGAAGAGGACCAGCGCCGCGGCCATCCAGCCCCAGATGCCGTGCATGCGCTTCAGGTAGTAAGGCGTCTCTTCCTTGATGTTGCCGTACCAGATGAGCAGGAACTGCGAGAAGTTCGTGTAGGCCCAGAGCATCGTGAACGCGAGCATCAGATTGCCGAGGTCGCGGAAGTGGCTGGGCTTGAGGATGTCGCGCATCGCCGCGTTGCCGGAGAGCAGCACGAGGAAGAACGTCACGAACGCGAAGGCGGAGAGCCCCGCCTCGACGGTGAAAGAGATGCCGAACATCGACGAATACCACTTCGGCTCGAGCGACATGACCCAGTCGACGGAGGCGAATGTCAGCGTCAGCACGATCAGCAGCAGGCCGCTGGCGCTCCACTTGCGGCGCGAGAGCTCGGTGTACGGCGAGCGGTCTTCGGCGAACTTGAGCGAGAGCACGCGGATGCGCCACACCCACAGCGTCCAGAGCGCAAAGTAGACGAGGCCGCGGATGGCCCACGACGTGGCGTTGAGATACAGCTGCTTTTGCTGCAGCAGATGATCGTGCGCGACGACGTCGTGATTGGCCCAGACGTACACGTGCTCGAGCCCGAGCACGAGCGGGATGGCGAAGAGGATGAAGATCGGGATGGTGCGCGAGGCGGCGCCGAGCGGGCGGCGGATCAACAGGCCCCACTCGCCGCCGGTGACGTACTGCAAACACATCACGCCGACCGAGCCGGCGGCGATCATGAACCAGAAGAGGAACGCCGGCAGCCAGGCGCGGAAGAACTCCGGCCCGTTGGTGAAGTAGCCGATCGCGGCGACGGCGACGCCGATGATGCCGGCGATGAGCGCCGGAACCTGCGCGCGGGCGATGCCGGTGGCGGGAGCCGCGGCGGCCATCAGTGCGTGCCTCCGTGGGTCTGTGGAGCGGCGGGCTTTAGCCCGCCGTCGGGATTCGGCGGGCTAAAGCCCGCCGCTCCACCTGGTACGTCGGCGAGCGTCGCGTTCTGGCTGAGCTGCAGCGCGCGGATGTAGGCGATGATCGCCCAGCGGTCCTGCGGCGGGATGATCGTGCCGTACTGCGGCATCGAGCCGAATCCGTTCGTGATCACGTCGAAGTAATGTCCTGTCGGTTGATTGCGCAGCGTATCGGTGTGGAACGACGGCGGATGCCGGTAGCCGCGCGCCGGGATCATGCCCCGGCCGTCGCCGATGCGGCTGTGGCACGGCGAGCAGTAGACGTTGTAGCGGTCGTTGCCACGCTCCACCGTCGCCGCGGTGACGGGAATCGGGAATCCGTTTCCGACCGCGCCGCCCATCTTTCCGGTGGCGAAGAACTCGTTCGTCACGAGCTCTCCGCGCGCGACGGTGCCGGCGATGCGCGGGCGCGCGGACATGCCGTCGGCGAAGAAGGTGCTCGGCTCGAGTGGATCGTAGCGAGGCTGGTTGGCCATTTTCTGGCGACAGCCAAATGAAGGCAGAAGGCAGAAGGCAGAAAGCAGAAGGCAGAAAAACCTACCACGGGACATCAGTCACCTCCCGTGGTCCGAGTGTGTTGAGGAACGCGCGCGCGTCGTCGAGTCTGAACTTCGGGTCGCGCGCCTGGATCACCAGGAAGAATTTGTCGCGCGAGGCGCTGTCGAATCTCCGCACGTTGAAGACGGGGTGATAGGGCATGGGCAGGCCGTTGAGGGCGAGCATGCCGAAGACGGCGCCGAAGGCGGCCAGGAGGATCGTGCATTCGAACGTGATCGGGATCCAGGCCGGCCAGGAGTTGAACGGCTTGCCGCCGATGTTCAGCGGGTAGGCGATCACGTTCGCGTACCAGCACATCACGAAGCCGCCGATGCCGCCGAGGAAGCCCATGCCGAGGACGATCGACGACAAGCGCGTTTTGTGAAACCCGATCGCTTCCGCGAGTCCGTGAATCGGGAACGGCGAGAAGGCGTCGATCGAGGTATAGCCGGCCTCGCGCGTCGCCTGCGCGGCGTCGAGCAGCGACTGCGGATCGTTGAACTCCGCGATCACGCCGTACAGACCTTCTCTGATCTTTCCGATCGCCATCGCGTTAGTGCTCCTCCCCCTCCGCGTGCTTCACCTGCGCCTCGGGGACCAGCGTCCGCATCTCGAAGATCGAGATCATCGGCAGGAACCGCACGAACAGGAACAGCAGCGCGAAGAAGAGTCCGATCGAGCCGATGAACATCGACCAGTCCCAGAACGTGCCGTGGTACATGCCCCACGACGACGGCAGGAAGTCGCGATGCAGCGAGGCCGGGATGATCACGAAGCGCTCCAGCCACATGCCGACGTTCACGAACATCGCCGTGACGAAAAGCCAGAACGGGCTGGTGCGGCACTTCTTGATCCACATCAGCTGCGGCGCGAGTCCGTTGCAGATCCAGAGCGCGACGTACATGTGCTTGTACGGTCCGAACGCGCGGTTCTTGAGCATGTAGGTCTCGAAGACGTTGCCGCTGTAGAGACCGTAGAACCATTCCATCCCGTAGGCGTACGCGACGATCAGTCCCGTCGCGAGCATGACCTTGCCCATGTTCTCGAGATGCTTGGTGGTGATGAAGTCTTCGAGCTTGAAGAACTTTCGCGCCGGGATGGCCAGCGTCAGCACCATCGCGAAGCCCGCGAAGACGGCGCCGGCGACAAAGTACGGCGGGAAGAACGTCGCGTGCCATCCCGGCAGTTGCGCGACCGCGAAGTCGAACGACACGATCGTGTGCACGGAGAGGACGAGCGGCGTCGAGAGGCCGGCGAGCAGGAGATACGCGTATTCGTAGCGATACCAATGCTTCGCCGAGCCGCGCCAGCCGAGGGCGAACATGCCGTAGAGGCGCTTGACCCAGACATTCGTGGCCCGGTCGCGCAGCGTGGCGAGATCGGGAATCAGTCCGACGTACCAGAACAGCAGCGAGACCGTGGCGTAGGTCGAGACCGCGAACACGTCCCACATCAGCGGGCTGCGGAACTGCGGCCACAAGCCCATCGTGTTCGGATACGGGAACATCCAGAAGTCGAACCACGGACGTCCGGTGTGCAGCGCGGGATACAGACCCGCCGACGCGACGGCGAAGAGCGTCATCGCCTCGGCGAAGCGATTGATGGACGTGCGCCACTCCTGGCGCAGCAGCAACAGGATCGCGGAGATCAGCGTGCCGGCGTGGCCGATGCCGATCCACCAGACGAAGTTGATGATGTCCATGCCCCAGCCGGCGGGATGGTTGATGCCGAAGATTCCGACACCCTTGCCGACGAGGTACGAGATCGTGGCCGTGAGAATCGTCACCCCGCCGAGGGCGATGAGGAATCCGAACAGCCACCCGAGCGGCGTCTTCCGCTTCAGGACGATGGTCGAGATGTGATCGGTGATCGTCGAGAACGAATGCCCCGGCTCGATGGTCGGAGTGGGGATGAAACGCTCCGGGATGTGGAGCTCCTGCGTCGTCGGACGTAGTTCGTGAGCAGGAGTCGTGTCTTTGGTTGCCATGCGTTATGCCAAGAAACCCTGAACGCAGAACGCAGAACGCAGAACGACGAATTGAGAAATGAAACTCTTTCTTCGTTCTAGGTTCTGCGCTCTGCGTTCTGCGTTCATCGTTTATCCCTCGTGTCCCGTGTCCACCGGATGCGTGCTCACCAGCGACGGGTGCGGGTTGCGAATGGTCGCCAGGTAGGTCGTGCGCGGCCGCGTCTGCAGTTCTTCGAGCAGCGAGAAGTTCGTCGGCTCCGCCTTCAGCTGCGCCACGTGGCTGCTCTTGTCGTTCATGTCCCCGAACACGATGGCCTCGGTCGGACAGGCCTGCTGGCAGGCCGTCGTCACTTCTCCGTCGCGCACGCGGCGGTTTTCTTTCTCGGCCACGATCTTCGCGGCGTTGATGCGCTGCACGCAGTACGTGCACTTCTCCATCACGCCGCGGGTGCGGATCGTGACGTCGGGGTTGCGCATCGGCTTGAGGGCGTCGGTGTCGTAGTCGGAGTAATGGAAGAAGTTGAAGCGCCGCACTTTGTAGGGGCAGTTGTTCGAGCAGTAGCGCGTGCCCACGCAGCGGTTGTACGTCATGTCGTTGAGGCCTTCTTCGCTGTGCGACGTGGCCTCGACCGGACAGACCGGCTCGCACGGCGCGTTCTCACACTGCATGCACGGCACCGGCTCGTGGAAGACTTCGGGATTGTTCACGTCGCCGCGGTAGTAGCGGTCGATGCGCAGCCAGTGCAGCTCGCGCTCGCGCACGACCTGGTCCTTGCCGACGATGGCGATGTTGTTCTCGGACTGGCAGGCGATCACGCAGCCGTTGCAGCCGATGCAGACGCTGTTGTCGATGACCATCGCCCACGCGTGGCCCTTGCTGTAGTCGTACGCGGGGTACATCGACTCGTCGTGGCCCATGCCGGCGACGTCGCTGCCGTGCTCCGCTTCCTGGGCGAACTTCGGATTCTTCTGATACTCGGCAAACGTCGCGGCGCGAATGAGTCCGCGCTCGCCGACTTCTTTCGGATCGATCGACTGATGTTCCTGCGTGCAGGCAATGGGATAGATCGGCTTCGCGTCGTTGATCGTGATCGATGCGCCCGCGCCGCCATGCAGCGCGTTCGAGAAGCGCAGCGGATAGGTGTTGAAGCCGACGCCGCTGCCGACTTTGCCGGAGTTCGTGCGGCCGTAGCCGAAGTAGATCGTGGCGACGTCTTCGGTGTGTCCCGGAACGACCCAGATCGGAAGACTCATCTTCACGCCGCGATACGAGACCTCGGCGTATTTCGTGCGCTTCTCGTTGACGAGCGGCTCGCGCTCGTCGGGGCCGTAGCCGATCTTCGCCGCGGTGGCGGGACCGACGACCATGACGTTGTCCCACGTGATCTTCGTCTGCGGCTTCGGGAGCTCCTGGAGCCAGCCGTTGTTGGCGAATCGGCCGTCGTAGATGGTGGGGTCGTGGCGGAGCTCGAGCTCGATCCCCCCCAGTGGAGCGGCGGGCTTTAGCCCGCCGGCGGCGTTCGGCGGGCTAAAGCCCGCCGCTCCACTACGCGTCGGTAGAGCGGAGTTCTCAACGAAGCCGTCATGCAGCCACTTGCGCCACGTCTGTTCCGTCGCGCCTTTGCTGAACCAGTAGGTGCGGACGGTTTGATACGGGGTTTGATCGAGGCCGCCGATCAGCGCGCCTAACACTTCGAGCGCGTTGCGGCCGTTGTAGAGCGGGGAGATGAGGGGCTGGACGATCGAGATCGTGCCGTCGTGGGCGCGGGCGTCGCTCCAGCTTTCGAGCCAGTGGGTGTCGGGGACGTGCCAGTGGCAGCGGATCGAGGTTTCGTCGTAGTAGAGCGAGTGATGCGCGCGGAACGGGACTTTGTCGAGCGCGTCGCGGAAGCGCAGGTCGGCAGGCGCGTCGAAGACGGGATTGCCGCCGAGGATGATCAGCGCCTTCACCGCGCCGGCGTTCATGTCGCGGACGAGCTCCATGAGTGACGCGACCTGATTCGTCGGCGCGACTTCGGCGGGATCGGTGACGAGCACCGTCGAGCCGATGTTGCCGTAGGCGCTGTTGATCGCGTGCGCGATCGCATGCACGACCGCCGGCTGCTCTTCGCCAGCGACGACGATCGCCGCGCCGCGGTTCGCGTTCAGGTCTTCGAGCAGCGCTTTCAGCACTGGAGGGGCGGGCTTTAGCCCGCCGTCAGCATTCGGCGGGCTGAAGCCCGCCGCTCCACTGAGAATCTGCCGCGCGACGTCTTCGATCTGCGACGGCTTCACCGGGACGCGGTGATCGGCGATCGAGCCGGTGTTCGTCATCCCCGCTTCGATCGCGTAGAGCCGATTCATCGAGGCGGTCTTGCCGTGGCGCACGCGGCGGCGCGAGGCGAAGTCGCGCGCGTATCGCAAATGTCCCGGTCCCTCGGAGAAGATGTCCGAGCCGAGGGAGACGACGATGTTCGCTTTCGTGAAGTCGTAGTGGACATCGGCGTAGCCGCCGAACGCGAGACGCGCGCCTTCGCGGACGTTGTCGCGATTCACCGCTTCCCACTGATGCCACTTCATCCCCGGGTACTGCGCGACGAGCGCCTGGATCTGCGCGCCGAGCGTCGGCGAGGTGATGGTCTGCGTGAGAAGGCGCAGGCCCGCGCCGTTCGTTTTCGCGGCGGTGAGGACGGGCTGCAGCGCGCCGATGAAATCGCCCCACGTCGAGGTGTCGCCGTAGCGGCGGACGACCTGCGAGCGGTCGGGATCGTAGAGGCCGAGGAGCGAGGCCTGCATGAACGCGTCACTCGCGCCGATGCTCGACGGATGATCGGGATTCCCCTCGACCTTCGTCGGGCGGTTCATGTGACTCTCGACGAGCACGCCGGTCGCGTATCCGCCGAGCGGCATCGCGCTGGCGAAATAGATCGGCTTCCCGGGAATCAGATTCTCGGGTTGATTGACGTACGGGATGATGGTCTCGCCGGGCTGGCGGCAGGCCGCGAGTCCGGCCATCGCCACCGAGGCGCCCATCAGCTTCATGAAATCGCGGCGATGCACGCCCTTGTCGAGCGGCAAGGCCTGCTGCGGGAACTCTTCGCGCATGAACTCGTCGAAGACGTCGCTGCGCGACAGCTCTTCGAGACTGCGCCAGAACTCGCGGCCGCGCAGGTCGCCCACGCGCGCGCGGAATTCGGTGAAGCTGAGAGGTTTCAGTAGTGACATGTCGAACAACTCGTCAGGCTCTTCACTCCGTACTGCTTCACGAGCTGCGGCCCAAGAACTTCCTGATTTTTCGCGACGTAGGCCATGTTGAAGACTTCGTGGCGCGGGCGGATCTGCTTCTCCGGCGCGCGGTGGCACTCGAGGCACCAGCTCATCGTCATCGGCGTGGCCTGGTACATCAGATTCATGCGGTCAACGCGGCCATGGCAGCTCGCGCAGCCGATTCCTTTGTTGATGTGGATGTCATGCTTGAAGTGGACGAAGTCCGGCAGGCGGTGCACGCGGCTCCAGACCAGCGGCTTGCCGGTCTTGAAGGAGGCCCGGACCGGTTCGAGCATCTGCGCGTTCGTCCAGATCTGCGAGTGGCAGTTCATGCACGTCGACGTCGGCGGAATGCCGGCGAAGCTGGAGGTCTCGACGGAAGTGTGGCAGTAGCGGCAGTCGATGCCGAGACCGCCCACGTGATGCTGATGGCTGAACGGCACGACCTGCTCACGCTCGATGCCCTGATTCGTGAAGTAGGGCGAGCGGACGATGCCGCCAATGACCCAGAGCACAAAAGCAGCAATGAAGACCGCGCCGAAGATCGTGACGCGCGAGAGCGTATTTGCACTACGGTCGAAGATTTGCGCCATCAGGAAAGTGTCCGTCGATCGCCGGGCAGCGCGGACGGGGGCATCATATTCAAATTGAGAAGTGACGCAAGGCGCGCCGGTTCAGACACGCGCCACCCCGCCGCTCACGACGAGGGCCATGACGCTCGCGCTGTCGGCGTCGAGCGGCTGCACGCGGTCGCGCGGGACGACGAGGAGACAGCCGTCCCAGGTGTAGGAGAACGGGACGTACACGGCGACGTCTTCGGCGGCCGCGAGTGCGCCGAGGTCATCGCGGGTGATGAAGCCGAAGATCTTGATCGTGTCGGTCAGCTGCACCGAGACGGGCTTGTCGAAGCGCCGCTTGTTGCCGACGAAGGCTTCGAGCAGGTCCTTGATCGCGGCGTAGATGATCCGCACGAGCGGCGCTTTCGTGAACACCGTTTCGGTGAGGGCGAAGATACGCCGGCCGACGAAGTTCGACGCGAGCGCGCCGATCAGAATCGTGGCCACGAGCAGGATCGCGACGCCGAGGCCGGGCGTCGGCAGCTTCAGGAGCCGGTCGAGCGTGATGAAGGTCTGGTAGAGGAGGTAGACCGTCACCGCGATCGGGACCACGATCACCAGGCCGCGAAGGAAGTTTTTGATGAGCCAGTTCATGGACCGATAAGATATGCCCGGGTTCCATGACAGACATCGTTTCCCTTTACGATGAGCACGCGCCGCGTTTGTACGCGATCGCTTTGCGCATCACCGGCGACGAGCAAATCGCCGCCGATGTCCTGGAAGACGTCTTCACGTCCCCACCCGTCCCAACCGACCTCGGCGGGCTGGTTCGGGCGGTGCGCGAAAAATCTTTGGGGCGAGCAAACCGATCGAGCAGCCGGTCCGTAGTGTCAGACGGCGGAGCTCCGACCCCGCGCCGGCTTGTCGAGGCGGCGTTTTTCGAAGGGCAATCCCTCGGGGAACTTTCGAAAACGTTTTCAATCGACGAAAAGACGGTCCGGGTTATGCTTCGTCAAGGTCTGGACGAGTTGAAACAATCATGAGCGACGCATTTTCCAGAGAAGAGCTGGCGCTGCTGGACCAGCTCACCGCCGACACGATCGAGCCGATCGTCCCGCCGGCTGCCGTGCGCACGCGCATCCTCGAAGCCGTGCGCCGCACCCCGCAGCTCGACGAGTCGCTCCCCGGCGAGCACGAGAGCCGCACCGTCCGCACGGACGAAGGCAACTGGCGCTCCTGCGCTCCCGGCGTCCGGACGAAGAAACTGTCGAAGGACCCCAGCCGCGGCACGATGACACTCCTCCTGGAGCTCGAGCCGCGCGCGATTCTCCCCGCGCACGATCACGAAGGTGCGGAAGACTCGTACGTCATCCGCGGCAGCTGCCGCATCGGCGCGGTCGCGCTCTATGCCGGCGACTTCCACCACGTCGACACAGGCGCGCATCACGGCGACGTCGTGTCGTCGGATGAAGGGTGCCTCCTGCTGCTGACCGTGGATCTCGCGGACGTGGCGTAGGGAGAACGAGGACAGGCAGGAGTGCCTGTCCTCCACTCGAACATCACACGCGCGACTCGTCGCGCGTCGACGTGCTCGCGCCCGGCGAGCGGTACTCGTACGCGTGACGGATGTAGTCGCGATCGAGCTCGTAGCTGTCGCCGTAGTCCTGGCGGAGGCGGTTGTCGAGGTC
>DATFHJ010000352.1:0-6230 GCA_035248585.1 Thermoanaerobaculia bacterium | reverse complement strand
CTTGCGCGCTCCGTCGCCTGCTGCAAGGAAAACTCCAGCGGGAAGAGGTCGCGGAGGCGCTCGTAATGCGGCAGCTCGTCGAGACAGCGGCGGATGCTGTCGAGCGTCGCGGGGACGAACTCGAGATAGTGCATCCGGCCGCGCACGATCGGCTGCTTCGAAAACGTGCCGAGGATCTTGATCGAGCGCTGCAGCAGCGTCTCGAAATAGCGGCGGCGGAGATCATCACCCGCGCCGATGCGCTCGCGGTAGTACTCGAGCAATTCGAGCTCGACTTCATCGCCGATGACGACCGCGACGCCGCGGTCGCGCAGCAGGGACGCGATGTCATATGTGTCAGGACCCATTCTCAGATCCTGATAATCGATCAGAAATAGCTCATCATTAACTATGTGAATATTCTGGCCGTGATAATCGCGATGGCATAGCACGTAGGGATGTCGCGCGACTTCCTCGCACAACATTTTCATGTGCGGCTCGAGCCCGGCCACGTCGCCGCCCATCAGCTTTTCGACGTAAAACTCGCGGGCCATCTCCAGCTCGCCGTAGAAGAACTCGGCCGTGAACGGCGGGTTGATCTCATCCTGCGCCGACTGCTGGAAGTCGACGAGGAGGTCGATGGCGTCGTGATAGAGGAGAATGCCTTCGTCGCGATGCTCGTGCAGCACGTCGTACAGCGTGCGGTCGCCGACGTCGCGCTGCAGCACCGCGAGCTCGCACGACTGGAGCACCTCGGGGATGCGGCCGTGGCCCGCCACCGCCTCGTATGCCCCGAGGAAGCGCTGCAGCTGCGGCCGCACCTCCTCGGGGTAGTACGCGAGCATGTACGTCGACCCGTCCGGCGCCGCGATGCGGTAGTACGCGCGCACCGAGGCATCGCCGGCCAGAGGCTCGGCGGTCCAACCGTCGCCGAGCCAACGGGTGACGTAAGGGTGTGCTTCGAGAGGAAGGCTCATGGGCTGGTGGAGCGGCGGGCTTTAGCCCGCCGAAACGCGACGGCGGGCTAAAGCCCGCCGCTCCACAGTGGGCGCCTACTTCGGAGCTGGTCCCTGCTCCTCCGGTTTCGCGTCGCGGATCTTGATGCTCTTGATGGCGACCGGCGTGACCGGAGTCTCGCCGCGGGTCTGCGCGCCGACGATCTTGTCGGCCACGTCCATTCCCTTCGTCACCTGTCCGAACACCGAGTACTGCCCGTCGAGCGACGGATAGTCGGCAACCATGATGAAGAACTGCGACGAGGCGCTGTCGGGATGCCCCGAGCGAGCCATCGAGACGATGCCGCGCTTGTGCTTCACGCTGTTGAACTCCGCCCTAACCTTGTTGTCTGAGCCGCCCGTGCCCCACGTACGGGGATCGCCGCTGATCGTATTCGGATCGCCGCCCTGGATCATGAATCCGGGGATGACGCGGTGGAACTTCGTGTTGTTGTAGAAGCCCTTCTCCGCGAGATCGATGAAATTCTTCACGTGATTCGGCGCCACGTCGGGGAAGAATCGGATGTCGATCTCACCCGCGTCCGTGTGCAGCTCGGCGACCTTGTTCTCGTAGTGGCTCATCGGCTTCTCCTCCTCCGCGGCCGGCGTCGCCGCCGCGGTCGATGCTGTATCCGCGGCTGCAGACTCCGTGCTCGTCGTCGCGGTCTCGGTGTTCGTCGCGCTGGTCACGTCGGTGCCGGCGGGAGCGCAAGCGGCAGCGACGGCGATCAGACATGCGAAAAGCGTTTGCTTCAAGATGCACCTCCTGGTTTCGCGGGGGCGAATCCTAGCACGTGGAGGACAGGCACTCTTGCCTGTCCGTCAACGGCCCAGCAGCGCTGGACCGACCGGGGCCGTAACGATCTTGATGCTGCCTCCGGTCGCCTGCATCGTCACGCGCTCGCCGCCGCCGTTGATTCTGCCGGTGGCGCGGATGCGGGTCTTGCCATCGACCTGATCGCGGCTCATCGACAGGCCGGCGAAATCGGCCTGAATCACGTTTGCATTCGGATCGTCGGTGATCACCGTCAGATCGAAATCGGCTCCGAACACCGGCCCGACGTTGAGGACGATGTTGCCCTTTTCCGTCTCCGCCTCGAGCTTCTGCCGGCGCGTCTCGCGATCGACGCCGATGGTGATGTCACCCGAGCGCGTCGCGGCGTCGATCGGCCCGGCGGCCTGGCGCACGAAGATGTCGCCGCCGCCCGAGGTCAGGCGCGTCGGTCCGCCGGTATAGAGCAGGCGGATCGTGCCGCCGGTCGTCTCCACGGTTCCGCCGCGCCGCGCCGCTTCGACGAACACGTCGCCGGCGCTCGTCATCGCTTTCAGCGAGCCGAGGATCTCGCCGAGTTGCAGCGGGCCGTTCGAGCGCACGTTGCAGTCGCCGAACACCGATCCCAGCTGCACGCGTCCCGCGTTCGTCGAGAGAATCGCGCCGCCGCGCACTTCGGTCAGCACGATGTCGCCCGACATCGTGTTGTATGTGACCGAGCCTTCCACCACGCCACGGCGCAGGCCCGCGTTGCGGACGTTGATCTGCTCCGGCGGAATGATGATGCGCTCCATGCTGCGCACCGACTTGATCATGTTGTCGGGAACGCCGTTGCCGAGGAACTGGATCGAGCCGGTCAGCGTCGCGGTGGTGAGCAGCGTACCGCCCGGCGCGTTCACGCTGCCGCGAAACGAAGGACCGGCGATTATGCCGCGCACCGGCAGGTTCGTGCGGATGTCGCCGCCGACCGTCTCCGCGATCCAGCGCACGTCGGCGCCCGGCTCCACGCGCACGGTGATGTGCCCGTTGAGCGTCGAGAGATGCGTCTCCGCCTGCACCGAAGCCGCCGAGTAGAGGATGCTGCCGTTCACGCTGTCGGCGGTGGCGACGCCGGCCACGTTGTCGAAAATGACGGCGCCGTTGAAGTTCTTCACGAACGCGCTGCCGCGGATGTTCGAGAGCTTGATGCGATTGCTCGTCGTCGACGCCACGCGCACGTTGATCGAGCGCGGCACCGTCACGCGCCAGTAGACGGTGCTCGTCCACTGCCGCTTACGCGGCCCGCCGCCCATCACCGTGCGCAGCACGCGCGTGGTCGCGTCGCCGCCCACCACGAGCTCGGTGAAGTAGCGCCCTTCCTCGAGGCCTTCCTCTTCGGTGGCCACGATGGTCTTGAGCACCTCGGCGGTGATGACGCTGGTCTCGGTGCCGGTGATCTCGATGTCGCCGATGCCGTTCTCGAGAATCAGCGTCCCATCGCTTTTGATCTCGAAGTTCTCGACCACGCGGAACGTCTTCCCGACGCTGCCGTAGGCGGCAGCGGCAGCGATGACGAGCAGCGTGGCGATGAGGACGCGATACTTCATTACGGCTTGACGTTCTTCAGAATCTCGGCGGCCTTCATGCGAAGGTACGGGTTTTCATCGTTCTGCATCGCCTTCTGCCGCAGCGTGTCGACGGCTTCGGCATCGAGCTTCTTGCCGCTCGCGGCGAGGTTCGCCAGCGCCTCGACGGCTTTGAGGCGAACGGCCGGATTCGGATCGCTCTTCAGCGCGTCGATGAGCGCGTCGCGCGTCGGCTCGCCCGACGACGACGGCAAGGCATTGAGCGTATCGACGGCGCGGATGCGCACGCCTTCGTGCTCGTCATTGCGCAGCACCTTCGCCAGCGCGCCGGTGATTTCCGGATCGGCGTTGGCCGGATTCGCATATGCCTGGCGCACGAGATCGAGCGTGTTCGAGCGCGGCGAGATCGCCGACTCGTTCTCGAGCATGTACGAGAGCAGGCGCACCATGCTCTTCTCTTTCGGATTGCCGCTGACGGTCCACCGCGAAGTGATGTCGAACGAGAGTCCGATCTGGTTGTCGCTGGCGTCGAAGTCGATGAACTGCACGTTGCTGATGTTCGGACGCCCTTCGATCTCCGGGCTGATGGCGTCGGCGTCGACGACCCGCGTTTCGGCGATCGAAAGGGGCTTGATCGCGGATTGAACGTTCGTGATCTCCGCCCGGCTGGGCTGGAACTTCGGCGTGGTCTCCCGTCCGGCAAAGTAGCCGCCGCCCGCGAGCAGCACAACCGCCGCGGCCTGGGCGATCCACTTGAACGCGGGGCGCTTTCTGAACGGAACGACGTTGCTCTTCGCCGGAGCTTCCGCGATGCCGGCCGCTTCGAGGAAGCGCGCTTTCACGCGCGGCGGCACCGGGACCTCGGGAAGATCCTCCATCATCCGCCACGCTTCGCGGTAGGCGTTCCATTCGTCGGTACACGCCGCGCAGTCTTCGATGTGCTGATGCGTGCGCTCCCGCTGCGCCGCGTCGAGCGACTCGGTGAGCAGCAGCGGCAGCTGTTCTCTCAAGGCAATGCAGTCGACCATTTGTCACTCCCGCCGGCATGTCCCGCCAGCGTCTTCTTCAACGTCTCCATGGCCCGAAAGACGCGGGTCTTCACCGCGCCTTCGGAGCAGCCTGCAATCTGGGCAATTTCCGCGTACGACAGACCCTGGTACCGCGACAGCAAAATCGCTTCGCGCTGCTCCGGGGTCAGAGCCTGCAGCGCGCGCCGCACGAGCTGCTCGTTTTCGCGCTGCTCGAGCGTGCGGTCGGGCGCGTGCTCGCTCGGCGCCGGCAGCGAGATGAGCACCTCTTCCGTTTCCTTCGCTTTGTTGTCCGCTTTTCTCAGATAGTCGCGACACCAGTTCGCGGTAATCGAGAACAACCACGTGGACAGCTTTGCATCTCCGTGAAACTGATTGGCATACCTCAGCATCTTGACGAACACTTCCTGCGTCGCATCCTCGGCCGCTTCCGCATTCTTCAAGAATCGAAACGCGAAGTTGTAGATCCGGCCGCTGTAGCGGTCATAGATCTCCGACGCCGGGGCGTAATCACCACCCTGAACGATTCGCATCAGCTCCTGATCGCTCAGGTGTTTCATCAGCCCCGGTTCTCTGCCCTTGGACGGTAGCATCACAGAAAGGTTACGGGAGTGGAGCGGCGGGCTTTAGCCCGCCGGGACGGTCGGCGGCCTGAAGGCCGCCGCTCCACTGGTTACGGCGGGAACAACCATTGGCTGTACTTCATTCGTCTCAGTCGAGACGGCCACGAGCGCGAAGAGGTTCAACATCAGGTAAAACACCTCGGTGTCTCCGAAGTTGAACTCGAAAAGCCCTGCAATCGTTAGGCTTACGGCCACGCCGATCCCGATCTCGGCCCACATCCGATGGGTTCGCCACGCCTTCGCGCACATGCGGAAAAAGAGCGCGAGCAGTGTGACGTAGGCCGCGAGGCCGAGGATCCCGCGCTCGGCCCAGAGCTGCACGACGTTGTTGTGGAGGTGCGGCGGGCGGGGCCGCGGCGCGTCCTGTTTGCGGTAGAGCGCGTAGTCCTCTTTGACGTTCGCGGGACCGACGCCGAGGACGGGATGGTCGCGGATCATCTCGATCCCGCCCTCGATCATGCGGATGCGGTCGAAGTTGGAGGACTGCTTCATGTCGAACGTCGAGATGAGGCGCCCGAAGAGATCGAGCGGCAGGAACGTGACGAAGAGCAGGAGAGCGGGAACGGCGTAGTAGCGGAGCTGCGTCTTCGTCAGCATCAGCAGCGTGAAGACGGCGGCGAGCCAGCCGAGCCACACGCTGCGCGTGAACGTGAGCAGCAGCGTGAGCGTGGAGAGGATCGTGACGGCGAGCCAGAGCGGCTTTCGCTCGCGCCACCAGAGCACGAGGAACATCAGCGAGAGCGGGAGCAGCAGGCCCGAGAACGTCATCACGTGCGACGCCGGCCCGCTGATGCGATGCTCGAGGTCGCGCTGATCGAGGAACGTGAACTGGATCAGCGCCCAGATCGAGCTGCCGCCGGCGAGGAGCGCGTAGGGATAGAGGATGAACTCGCGCAGCCGCGGCAGCTCCCGGAAGAGGATCACCGCCGCGGGGAAGATCAGCATCTTGTACCAGAGGATGCCTTCGTATCCCTCGTGGATGCGCCGCTCGGCGGCGAGCGCGGAGATGGTAGAGATGAGTCCGTAGAGGGCGAGCGGGTAATAAAGGATGTGAAAGGAGAAGCGCGCGTCGCCGCGCCCGACGGCCCAGGCGACGCAGAGGATCGCGCCGAAGGCCATCAGCATGAGCAGCGCGATTTTGTGGTGGAGGAGGATTTGGAGAACGTAGAAAACGATGGCGGCGTTGAGCAGCGAGCTGCTACTCGTCAAAAGCTTCTTCAACGAGCATCACCGGGATATCGCTGACGATGGGATAGACCCGCCGGCAC
>DATFHJ010000351.1:0-18628 GCA_035248585.1 Thermoanaerobaculia bacterium | reverse complement strand
CTCTCGCTCTTCGAGCAGAAGTTCGGCGAGATCCGCGGCGATGCGGCGGCGCATTTCGGCGACGAGCCCTCGAACTGATGACGTCCTGACGATGGCGAAGATCCGGATCATCGGCGCCGGCCTGGCCGGCAGCGAGTGCGCGTTCGCGCTTGCGCGGCGCGGACATTCGGTCGAGCTGTGCGAGATGCGTCCCGTAAAGTCGACGCCCGCGCACGCGACGTCGAACCTCGCGGAGCTCGTCTGCTCCAACTCCTTCCGCTCCTCATCGCCGACCAACGCCGTCGGACTCTTGAAGAAAGAAATGGCGCTCCTCGGATCGCTCGTCCTTCGCTGCGGCGAAGAAGCGCGCGTGCCGGCGGGTGACGCCTTCGCCGTCGATCGCGAGCGATTCTCGGCGGCGATCACGAGCGCGATCGAGAGTGAACCGAACATCGAAGTCAAACGCGGCGAGGTGACGTCGCTCGATCGCGGCGACTCTGATTTCCTCGTCGTCGCCACCGGTCCGCTGACGAGCGATCCGCTCTTTCACGCGATCAACGAATTCCTCGGCCGTGACGGCTTGTATTTCTACGACGCCATCGCGCCGATCGTGTCCGCCGACTCGCTCGACTTCTCGAAGCTCTATTGGAAGTCGCGCTACGGCAAAGGCTCCGCGACCGATTATCTGAACGCGGCCATGAACCAGGAACAGTACGAGACCTTCGTCGCGGCGCTGCTGTCGGCCGAGCTGTTCGCGCCGCACGATTTCGAGCAGGCGGTGCATTTCGAAGGATGCCTCCCGGTCGAAGAGATCGCTTCGCGCGGCATCGACACGCTGCGCTACGGTCCGATGAAACCGGTCGGGCTCGAGCATCCGGAAACCGGCGAGCGCCCGCACGCGGTCGTGCAGCTGCGCAAGGAAGATCTGTCGGACGAGTACTTCAACCTCGTCGGCTTCCAGACGAAGATGCGCGTGCCGGAGCAGAAGCGCGTGATTCAGATGCTCCCCGGCCTCGAGAACGCGTCGTTCGCCCGCTTCGGCTCGATGCACCGCAACACGTTCATCAACGGCCCGAAACACCTGCGGCCGACGTTTCAAACGAAGCGCGACGAGCGGGTCTTCTTCGCCGGACAAATCACGGGCGTCGAAGGCTACGTCGAATCGGCTGCTGTCGGCTTGCTGGTCGCGCGCTACATCGACGATCCAACGCCGCTTCCGTATCACACCGCGCTCGGCGCGTTAGGCCGCCACGTCGCGGAGTCGTCGCCCGACCGCTACCAGCCGTCGAACGTGACGTGGGCGCTGATCGAAGACGTCGTCGGCCGCGTGCGCAAGATCGAAAAGCGCGAGAAGCAAGTGGCGCGGGCGATCGAAACGATCACGCGCGTAGCGTGAGATCGGCGAAGACGAAGCCGTCGCGCTCGACGATTTCGCCACTCTCGATGGCGATCGGCTCGCGAAACATCGGTCCTGCATACGCGAACGTATGAAACTCGCCGCGCTCGCCGCACGGATCGATGGTTTCCGCCAGCTCCGCGGGATCGAAGTCGCGTCCGGCGAGCTCGCGCGGTGCGACGCGCGGATCGACGCATGTAATGCGCGCGCGCAAACCGCCGGCAAGCATCTCCTGCGCGAGCGTGCGCGTGTCGCTCCCCCACAGCGGAAAGATGGGACGGATGCGCGTCGCGGCGAGCTTCTCTTCACGATAGACCCGCACGTCTTCGAGAAACAGATCGCCAAACGCGATGCAGTCTATGTGCTCCGCCTCCGCGCGCTGCATCGCTGCGCTCATCGCTTGCTCGTACTCTTCGTTCGAACACGGACTCGGAATCGGCACGGGCCACAGCGGCAGATCCGCCGCTGCCGCCTGCGCGCGCAGCAACTCCGAGCGCACGGCATGCATCGCCACGCGATCGGCGGCCGAGTTGATCGTGGTCAGCAGGCCCACGACTTCGTAGCGTTCGTCGCCGCGCAGGCGATGCAGCGTCCACGCGGAATCCTTGCCGCTGCTCCACGACAACAGCGTCTTCAGCCGCGCCATTGCTTCCACGCCTTTCCTTCGAACCCGAACGAAAACCGCTCCGGATGCAGCACCTCGGCGAGGATCTGCAGCGACTCCACCAGCCGCGGGCCCGGCCGGTTGAAATACTGATTGCCGTCGAGCAGAAAGACGCCGGCGCGCAGCTCGGGCCATCCGTGAAAGTCGCGCTCGATCTCCGCGATGCCGAAGCCGCACGGAAGGATCAGGACGACGTCGGGATCCGCGTTCACGAGCGCATCCCACTCCAGCCACGGCGAGTGCTTCCCGCGCTCGCCGAAGAGATTGATGCCGCCAGCCATTTCGATCAGCTCGGGCATCCAGTTGCCGGCGGTCATCAGCGGCGACAACCATTCGATCGTGGCCACGCGCGGTTTCTTCGCAACGTTGGCAACGCACGCGTCCATCGACAACTGCATGCGCGTGATCAAAGGTTCGGCGGATGTACCGATCGCCGCCGCCGTGCGGCGGATGTCTTCGAACACATCGTCGAGCGTTTGCGGATTGAGCGGCACGATGCGTGGCGCGAGGCCGGACCAATCGGTGATCGCCGCTTCGACGTCGCGCAGGCTCACCGCGCAGACTTCGCACTGCACCTGCGTGACGATGTGCGTCGGCGCGAGCTCGCGCAGCAGCTCCGCGTCCACGCGATAGACGCTGAGGTCGTGGCGCAGGATCTCATCGACGCGTGCGTGGATCTCCTCGCTCGTCACCGCGCCGCGCACTTTCGATTCGGTGCACACCGGCAGCCGCTCGATGCCGCGCGGGAAGTCGCATTCGTGCGACCTCCCGACGAGCGCCGATTCGTAGCCGAGGGCGCAGACGATCTCAGTCGCGCTTGGAAGCAGCGACACGATGCGCGTCATCCAACCTCCGCTCCGCGAGCGCGAACGCGCCGAAGAAAATCGCGGAGAACAGCAGATCCGAGGCGAGCGTGCGATCGAAGAACGGAATCGCGGCGGCGTAGCAGGCCGCGAGACCATCGAGCGTCAGCGGATACGTTTCGAGCGTCAACCACACCGCGAAGTTGGTGACGATGAAGAAGATCGTCGCCGATGCGATCGCGGCGCCGCCGACCGCGAGCACGGAACGGCGCCGCGAGCGCAGGGCCATGCCGAGGATCACGATCAACGCGTAGGTCGCGTAGATGACGGGCATCAGCGAATGCAGGCCGATGAAGAGATCGCCGATGAACATCGTGACGAGCGGGACGAGAAACGCGGAGCGGCGGTTCTCGAACGTCGCGCCGGCAAAGAGCGCGATCGCGCCGACGGGCGCGAAGTTCAGGGGATGCGGCGCGACGCGGAGGACCACGCCGAGAGCGACGAGGAGGAGCGACAGTGTGAATCGCATCAGCGCACCGTGTACCGCACGCCCGCGCTGAAACGCCGCGGCGCGGATGGATAGCCGAACACTTCTTCGTAGCGCTCGCCGGTGAGGTTCTCGACGCGCACGTACGGGACGACGGCGCCGGCGAGCCAGCGCAGCGTGAAGTCGGCGACGGTGCGCGCTTCGTTCGTAACGTTGCCGTACGGGAAGAGATCGGTGACGTCGAGACGCGCGCCGGCGTGCTGCACGACCAACTCCGCGGTGAACGGCGCGAAATCGTAACCGAGAGCGAGCGACCCGGAGTGGCGCGGCCGGCGCAACAGTTCGTCGCCGGTGCTCTCGTCTTCGGTGTCGAGGTACGTGTACGACAGCCCGGCGCTCAGCTTGCCGAAGCTGCGCGTCGCGCCGAGCTCGACGCCGCGCGAAGTCGCGGTTTGAATGTTGCCGTAGTGGCCGGCGAGGTTGTCGTAGAAAATCAGGTCTTCGTAGTCGCTGTCGAACAGCGACGCGGTGAACGAGCCACTGGTGAAGTAGCGGTCGTAGCCGACTTCGATGCTGCGGCTGCGCTCCGGCTGCAGATCGGGGAAGCCGAAGAACGGCGAGTACAGCTCGCCGATCGCGGGCGCGCGGAATCCCTCGCCGTACGCCGCGCGGATCTTGTGTCCATTTCGCGCCCACGCCGCGGCGACGCGCGGCGAGAGCTCGCTGCCGAAGGTATCGAAGTGATCGTGGCGCAGGCCGGCCGTGATCTGAAAGGTGCCGAGCGAAATCGAGTCTTCGACGAACAGCGAGCGGCTGTCGCGATCGCGCGCGTCGACGTTCAGGCCGAATGTATCGGTGTGATCGACCTCGGAGTTTTCATACTCGCCGCCGAGCGTGATCGTGCCGATGGCGGTCTTCGTCCGCACGCTCGCATTCGCGGCGCGCGTGACGGCGTCCGTGTGCGCCTTCTCCGCGCCGAACGCGCCGTCCGGATCTTCGTAGTCGTCGTTGCGGTGGTTCTCCGTGAGGCGCACGTTCCAGGTCAGGCGTCCGGCGTCGAAGCGGATCGGGATCGCGACCTGCGACTCCCATCCGTCCTCGCGGCGCTCGAGCGTCGGGACGAACGCGGTGCCGGCGGCGTTGACGTTGCGGGGGATGCCGAGGTCGTAGGAGCTGTAACGCGCGAGCACGCCGACCGACGCGTTCGCGTTGGGGGCGAAGCTCACGCCGCCGAGGAGCGACGTCGAAGTGAAATCGTCATTCGGCGCGAAGCCGTCGTCGTTGCGATGCTCGACGGTCGCATGTGCGCTCCAGCGATCGCGCGAGAACGCGCCGTGCGCGGCCGCGTTCACGAGCCCGCGCTCGCCTGCTTCGACGTCGACCAGCGCTTCGTCACGGGTGGGCGCGGTCAACACGTTGACCACTCCGCTCACGGCGTCGGATCCGTACAGCGCGGAGAACGGTCCGCGCACGACCTCCACGCGCTCCACGCCCGCGGTCGAAAGCTGGCCGAAGTTGTAGGCGGAGTGATAGGCGTTGTTCATCTCCACGCCGTTCCACAGCACGAGGGCCTGCTTCGAGCTGCCGCCGCGCAGAAAGATGGTGGTGCTTTTTCCGGGCGAGCCGGTGCGCGAGACGGTCACACCCGGCACTTCGCGCAAGACGTCCGCGACGTCGCGCGCTTCGCGCTTCTCGATCTCTTCGCGCGTCACGACCGTGGCCGCGGCAGGCGTTTCTTCGACCGACTCGGGCAATGCCGAGGCGGTGACGATGATCTCTTGTTGAATGGCTGGTGGTTGTGGAGTTGCGGCGAGGATGAAAAAAAAGAGGACGTAGTGCATGACGACTCCTTCCCTCCGAAGGGTGGTGCGCTAGGTCCGCTACGGCCGGTCTCCTGGCTTCCGGGTCATCCTTCCCGCGCCCCCTTCCCGCTGTTCGCAGTGGGGATCGCCTATTCGATCAAGGCGCGAGTCGTCTCCGGTTACAGTGGCGGGGGCCGCGCCGGTTTTTCACCGGCTTCCCATCACCGTGTCGGACATCAGTTGTGAAAGAACAGCGCGCGGGAGTGTACAACAGGTGGAGCGGCGGGCTTTAGCCCGCCGGCCCCATTTCGGCGGGCTAAAGCCCGCCGCTCCACTGTTACGGGCGTTGGCGGAACTTGTCGTAGAGGAGCGTGTGACGCGAATCCATGGAGATTTCTTCTCCGGCGATGAAGACGCGCTTCACATTCGTGCGGAACTCGAGCGGGTCGCCGTCGGTGATGATGACGTTCGCGAGCTTGCCGGCTTCGAGCGAGCCGAGCTTGTCGGCGACGCCGAAGATCTCGGCGGGAAAGATCGTGATCGCCTTCAGCGCCACGTCCTTCGGCAGGCCGAACGCCGCGCACGAGCCGGCGTGATACGGCAGGTTGCGCGTGTTGTGCGCCTCGGTCGTCTGAATCGCGAACTTGATGCCGTTGTCGTTGAGCGTCTTCGCGTTCGTGAAGAGGACGTCGTACGGATCGTCTTCGCGCTGCGGCAGCGCGAGGATCGGGCCGAGGAGGACGGGGATGTTGCGCGACTTCAGCTCCGGGATCACGCGCGCGACGTCCTGCGCGCCGGCGAGGATCATCTTCAATTTGAATTCGTCCGTGAACTCGATCGCCGCGCGGATATCGCGAGCCTGATTCGCGTGGATGATCACCGGCACGCGCCCGTCGATGACCGGCACGAGCGACTCGAGAATCAGATCGCGGTCGAAGCGCTTCACCTTCGCCGTGGCCGCGCGCGCGTACGCCTGCGCGTCGCGGAACAGGTCGCGCAGCTGGTCGAGCTCGCGCGTGTACGACTTCTTCGCTTCCTTCTCCGCCTCCTCGTCCTGCGGCACGTCGACGAGCGGCGCGCCGCGCAGCCGCGGAAAACGGATGTGCATCGCCAGCGGCGCCTTCACCACCATCTCCTGCGGCGTCCAGCCGATGAGCTGAATGAGCGCGCTCTGGCCGGAGATGATCCCGCCTTCCGGCACGCTGACGACGTTCGTGACGCCGGCGACGCGCGTGACCGGAATCAGCTCGCTGTGCGGATTGATCGCCACCGCGGCCTGGGCGTTGGAGTTGAGATCGCCGAGCTCCGTCGTGTCGACGGTGCCGGCGACGGAGTCGATCTCGACGAGGCCGACGTTCGTGCCGGAATCGATCATGCCGGGATAGACGAACTGCCCCGTGGCGTCGATGACCGTCGCATTCGCCGGCGTCGCGACGTCTTTGCCGACCGCGGCGATCTTTCCGCCGGAGATGACGAGCGTGCCGTTCGGGATCGGCGCCGAGGTGACGGGAACGATCGTCGCGTTGCGGATGACGATCGTCGGCTTCTTGCCGGGATTATTCGGGATCGTCGACTGCGCGAAGAGCGGGAGCGATGCAAACGCGAGCACGAGCAGCTTACGCATCTTTCTTCCCCTTCTCGTTCTTCGCCTCGTCCGCTTCTTTCTTCAAACGCTCTTCCTTCTCCTTCTTCATCGCCTCGCGCTGGTGCAGGTCGCGCGCGCGGTCGAAGAGGACCTCGCCTTCGATCATCGTGGTCTCGACGCGCGCGTAGACGGACAGCGGATGCGCGGTCCAGATGGCGAGGTCGGCGTCTTTGCCGACTTCGATCGAGCCGATGCGGTTGTCGAGGCGCAGCTGTTTCGCGCCGTTGATCGTGCAGAGACGCAGCGCTTCGTCTTCGGTCAATCCGCCGTATTTCATCGACTTCGCCGCGTCGTGATTGAGATGCCGCGCGAGCTCGTCGGAGTCGGAGTTGACGGAGGTGAGGACGCCGTTGCGCACCATCAGCGCGACGTTGTACGGGATCGCGTCATACGCCTCGGCCTTGTATCCCCACCAATCGATGAACGTGCCGCCGGAAACGCCGTGCGCGGCGATTTCCTTCGCCACTTTGTAGCCCTCGAGCACGTGCTGCAGCTCGCGGATCTTGAACCCCAGCTCGTCGGAGAGATTGAGCAGCATCATGATCTCGTCCGAGCGATAGCAGTGCGAGTGGACGTCGATGTTGCCGCGCAGGATGTCGGCCATCGTGTCCATCAGCAGGTCGCGCCGCGGCGGAATCGCGGCCTCGTTGCGCTTCCGCTTCGCCTCGTACTCGTCCCACGCCGCCATGTAGTCGCGCGCGTCGATGAACGACTTGCGGATCACTTCCTCGACGCCCATGCGCGTCGCGGGATACTGCCTGGCCTGCCCCTCGGGCGGCCGGAAGTTCGCGCTCTTCGGATTTTCGCCGAGCGCGAATTTGATCGTGCGCGGTGCGCCCTGCACCGGCCATTCGGAGATCGGATGTCCCCATTTCCATTTCACGATCTGGCTTTGTCCGCCGATCGCGTTCGCCGACCCGTGCAGCACCAGCGCGGCGGTCGTGCCGCCGGCGAGCTGGCGATACGCGGAGACGTCGTCGGCCGTGAGCGCGTCGGCGATGCGGACCATGCCGGTGTTCGGCAGCGAGATC
The DNA here is from genome assembly GCA_035248585.1 of Thermoanaerobaculia bacterium. Lineage (GTDB taxonomy): Bacteria > Acidobacteriota > Thermoanaerobaculia > Gp7-AA8 > Gp7-AA8 > QHVT01. The sequence goes on along the minus strand of DATFHJ010000351.1, from coordinate 10,821 downwards.
TCGTTGACGCTTCCCTCGACGCCGGTGTGGCTGTGCGTGTCGATGATGCCGGGCATCACGAACTTGCCCGTCGCATCGATCACCTGCGCGTTCGCGGGCGCGGCGATGTCTTTGCCGACTGCGGCGATTTTCGAGCCGCGAATCAGCACCGAACCATTCTCAATGGTGCCGTTCGTGATGGTGAGGACGGTGGCGTTTTTGATGAGGATGGTTTTTTCTTGGGCGGACAGAGGAACGGCGAACAACGCGAGGAGAAGAAGGCGTCTCATTTCGATTTGCTCCCGCTGAAGTCGAACGTGCCGAGGGTCGTGGAGACGTTGCCTTGCATCGCGTCGCCGGACAGCGTGCCGCGGAAGACCCAGTCCGTCGTCTCTGCCTCGTTCTGCGCGGTGGCGGAGATCGTGAACTCGAATGAGCCATCGCTGAACGTGCCGCCGCGGATGTCACCGCTGCCGCGATCGCCGGAGTACGTTCCGGTCAACTGGCCGTCTTCGTTGCGCAATGTGACGCTGATCGAAACGCTGCCCTGCGTCGCGCGCACCGTCAAATTCCAGGTGCCGTCGATCGGCGACGCCGCGGTCTCCGCCGCCGGCTTCTTGTCATCCTTCGGCAGGCGGATCTCGCGGCCGTCGACGAAGACGTGCGTCACTTTGGCCTTCTCGTCGAAGAGCGGCTTGTCGCTGACGACGACGTTCGCGATCTTGCCGCGCTCGAGCGAGCCGAGCTGGCGATCGAAGCCGAAGATGCGCGCCGGCGCGAGCGTCGTTGCGCGCAACGCGTCATCGGCGGAGAGTCCGTTCCTGATGGCCTTGCGGATGCCGGGCAGAAAGTCGCCCGTCTTTCCCGCGCCGCTGACGAGCGCGAACGTCGCTCCCGCTTTCGCGAGCGCGGACGGCGTGGTCGGCGCGAGCTGGCGGAAGCGGATCACGCGCAGCGGCTGATCTTCGCGATCGTCCTTGTCCGCCGGCGCGACCGGCCACTTCACCGACACGAGCACCGGCACGTTTTTCAGCTCGCCGGCCATCGCGTACGCCTCGCGCGCGCCGGAGAGGATGTACTCGAGCTTGAACTCCGCGGCGATGCGCTGCGCGCGGCGGATCATCTCTTCGCTGTCGGCGATGAAGACGACCGGCACGGCGCGATTCAGCGCCGGCTGCAGCGCTTCCAGCGACGGATTGTCGACCGGACGGCGCAGCCCCGACGGGTTGCGCTCGTACACGCCGCGCGCCGCGCTGTGCTGCTGCGCATCCATGAAGGTCTGGCGGATGTACGAGATGACGCCCATCAGGCTGTCGGGATAGGTCCACGTCGGCCGGGTGTTGAACGACACCTGCGCCGCGGCGGGATTCTTGATCACGCGCGACTCGATCGGACCGCCGCCGAGATTCAGCGCGACGGACTGGCCGTTGAAGATGCCGCCCGCCGGCGCGGTGATGACCGTGGTGACGCCGGTTGCGCGGCGCGCATCCGCATCATCGTCGGAGATTTTCGCGTTGCGAAGCGCGAGCGTGTCGGCGGAGGGCTCGGGCGTTTCCTCGGCGCGTCGCGCGCCGCCACCACCGCCGCCGAAACCACCGCGGCGCGGAGCGGGCGCGGCGAAGCCGAGGGACGTTTGGGCGTCGATCAGGCCGGGATAGATGTGCGCGCCTTTGACGTCGATCGGCGTGGCGTCGCGGGGCAGCGCGAGGTCGTTCTTCCCGACGGCTTCGATCAGGCCGTCGCGGATGATCACCACGCCGTTTTCGATCGCCGGACCGGAGACCGGATGCACCGTTCCGCCGACGATCGCGTAGACGCCGGGTGCGTCGGCGAAGAGCGCCGGCGCCATGAAGATAAGAAGGGGGAACACGGCGACGAATCGCCTCAGGTTCATGCTCACCTCCGCAGCGCGCGCATCATACAGATGGCGGCCAGCCTCGCGGGCTGGAAACTTTGATGTGCGAATCAAGAGTTTTGATTGGCGAGGCAAGCCCTCTTGATTGGCGATACAAGACTTTTGATTCGCGAGATAAGGTTTTTGATTCGCGTGGCAAAACGTTTGACCCGCGAGGCAACGCTGGTTGACCCTCGGGGCGAAAATTTTGCCACGCGAGGCAAGGATCCTTGATTCGCGCGACAAAACTGTTGCCCTTCGAGGTCAAACACTTTGATGTGCGAATCAAACTCTTTGATCCGCGAATCAAAGGGTTTGCCTCACCAATCAAAGGGCCTTGCCTCGCCAATCAAACCTCTTGATTCGCACATCAAACCTCTTGATTCGCCAATCAAAGGTTTTGACCCGCCAGTCAAGGGGGCTTGCCTCGCCAATCAACGCTCTTGATTCGCCCATCAAATCTGCCATCCACCCTTCCTTTCGTTGACGCCCTCTCCGCGCTCCGCTACGCTCACACTTTCGGAAAGGCCCCATGGTCCTCTTCAACTACGCCACGAAAGAAATCACGGCGAAGGTCGTGTACTACGGTCCCGGCCTCTGCGGAAAAACCACGAACCTGCAATTCGTCTACGACTCGCTGCCGACGAACAACAAGAGCAAAATGCTCTCGCTGGCGACGAAGACGGACCGCACTCTGTTCTTCGATTTCCTCCCGCTCGATCTCGGCAAGATCCGCGGCATGCGCACCAAGCTGCAGCTGTACACGGTGCCGGGCCAGGTCTACTACAACTCGACGCGCCAGCTCGTGCTCAAAGGCGCGGACGGAGTCGTGTTCGTCGCCGACAGCCAGGACTTTGCGCTGGACGCAAATCTCGAGAGCCTGCAGAACCTCGAGGACAACCTGAAACGCCAGGGCGTGCGGCTGCGCGAGATGCCGCTGGTGATCCAGTACAACAAGCGCGACCTGCCGAACGCGATGCCGGTCGCGGAGATGGACGCCGAGATCAACAAGATGGCCGTGCCGCGCTTCGAATCGGTGGCGACGTCGGGACTCGGCGTCGAGGAGACGCTGAAGGGAATCACACAGCTCGTGCTCGCGCATCTCGTGAAAAAGTACGGGCTCGAAGGATCGGAGCCGCTCGACCGCGAGATTCAGATTCTCAACGCGCCGTCGGCCACACCCGCCGCCGCGCAGTCGCTGTGGGATGACGACGAGGAGCCGTTCGCCGCGCCACCACCGCCCAAACCCGCTGCTCGCACCAGCGGATCGCATGCGCCGGTGGGCGAGCCCGAGTTCGAAGTGGACGAAGCGGCGGATGAAAACGTGCCGCTCGTCGCGACCGAGCTCGTGCCGGCAACGAACCCGTTCGAAGACGTCTACTTTTCCACGCCCGGCCCCGCCGCCGCGGCAGCGCAGGAGCCGGCCACGATGGACGTGCCGACGATGTCGATCGAGATCCCGCTCCCGCAGGGCATTCTCGAATCCCTCCCCGTCCTCGGCGAAAGCGAGCCCGCCACCATCATCGCCCCCCCGCCCCCCGAGCGCCGCGCGAACGATGGATTGGTGAAAGAGGTGAGCATCCCCCTGAACCTGACGATGGACGAGCTGCGCCACCACCGGCGGCTGCGATTGAAAATCACGTTGGACGTGAACCTCTTACCCTGAAATTTCTGCTTTCTGCTTTCTGATTTCTGCTTTCCACGGAGGGGTGGCCGAGCGGTTTAAGGCAGCGGTCTTGAAAACCGCCGTACCTTCGCGGGTACCGTGGGTTCGAATCCCACCCCCTCCGCCAGGCGGCACGCCGCATGTTGACTTAGTTCGTTGGCTTAGCTAACCTGACTCTCGTGATCGAAGTCAACATCCACGAGGCAAAGACGCAGCTCTCGCGACTCATCGCCAAGGTCGAGCAGGGTGAGGAAGTCATCATCGCGCGCGCCGGAGAACCGGTCGCCAGACTGGTTCGCGCGAACCCATCGAAGCGACACCGCAAGCTGGGCCAATATGCGGGCAAGATATGGATCGCCGATGATTTCGACGCACCGCTCGATCCCGAGACCTTCGAGCCTCAAAAGTGAGGATTCTCCTCGACACCCACTGTTGGCTGTGGGCCCTCTCCCAGCCTCAGGCGCTCAACGGGGACGCGGCGGAGTTGCTCGGCAATGAGGAGACCGAGATCGTCTTTTCAGCCGCCTCGGTGTGGGAGATCGCGATTAAGTCCGCCCTCGGAAAGCTCCGAGTTTCTCCGGCGGATGGAGAGTCGATATTCGACGTCATCGATGATCAAGCGCTCATTCCTCTCCCGATTCTGCATTCCCATGCGCGCCGCGTCGCGAGCCTGCCGCACCACCATCACGATCCTTTCGATCGCCTGCTGATCGCGCAGGGCCAGATCGAGAACCTCCCGGTCATGACCGCGGACGAGCAGTTTCTGCGGTACGAGATCGAAATCATCTGGGCAGGACGCAAGAAACCTCGCGGAAGGCGGCGATAGGCTCACCCAAACCTCCTCATCGTCGGCCACACCTCCCCCCACCCCTGGCGCGGTTTGCGGCAAACGTAAATATCCGGATGCTCCGCCTCCTCGTTCTCCACGCGCAGCGGATTGGGTACGTGTCCGGCGAGGACGACGGATTCGAACCGTTCGCGCAACCGTTCCGGGCGTCCGCCTAACACGATCACGGTTTCGGGCGGGGGGTTGCCGTAGCCGCGGGCCCAGAAGGAGTTGATGGCGCTGATGGCGGGCGGGAGTCCGTGCTTCGGGCCGTACAGGTTGACGGCTCCGGCTTCGCCGTAGTTGGCGCAGTAGATCGCGGTCGTGCGGCGCTCGGCGGGCGGGATGGTGTTCCAGACTCGCGCGACTTCGGTGACCATTTCGGGCCAGCCGATTTCTTCGCGCAGGTCGCCGTTGGTCTCGAGCGCGCGATGCCACCAGCGCGTGCCGGCCGGCGCCATCGGCAGAATCAGCGCGGCCATCAGTGCGCCGGAGAGGACGAAGAGCACCACCGCGGTGACGAACACAAATTTCCGACGCGCGAGCCACAGGGAGCCGGCGGCGAAGAGCATCGGATAGATCGGGGCGGTGTAGTAGTCGCGGCCGCGGGCGAGGAGGAAGAGCAGGAACGGGACGACGGCCATCCAGGCGAGGACGCGAAAGCGCGAGCGGAAGAGCGCGATCAGACCGGCGATCCACAGAGGGATGGTCACGAGGTTCGCGGGCACGAACAACTGATTGAGGAGGAAGTGATCCGTGCGGCCGATGCGCACGTCGCGCTCGTGAATGTGGCGGAGCATGTCGAGCGAGATGAAGTCGTGCTGGATTTGCCAAATGACATTCGGCGCGGCGACGAGCAGCGCAACGAGCGCACCGGCCCACGGCCAGATCGTGGCGAGGTGGCGGCGGAGCGGCGTGAGCACCATGCCGGCGAGGAGGCCGGCGACGAGGAAGAGGATCGTGTACTTCGTCAGGAAGCCGAGGCCGATCGCGGCGCCGATGGCGAGCCACCAGCGGCCGTCGTCTGACTCCACGAGCCGCACGACCAGGAACGCGATCACGACCCACCAGAGGTAATCGAACGATACGTACTGGAAGAGCGACGAGGCGCTGAGCGAGACGGGTGAGATGGCGACGGCGAGCGCGGCGAGCCATTGTGCACGGCGGTCGCCGCCGAGGCGTTGCGCGAGGACGGCGGCGAGCACGATGGCGATGCTCTGGGCGAGCGCGGCGAAGAAGCGGAAGCCGGCCAGCGACTCGCCGAACAGCAACAGCTCGATGCGGCCGAGAAAGGGCGTGAGCGGCGGATACGCCACGTAGCCGGCCGCGAGGTGGCGCGCGTCGTCGAGCGTCGCCAGCTCGTCGCGATGAAAGCCGTAGCCCCGGTTGACGAGCGTGTGAAAGACGAGCTTCGCCAGCGCGAACGCGCCGATCGCACTCACCTGTTGCACATCCTGCCTTACGGACATAAAGTAATTCTCCGGGTCACCAGTCGCTCCACATCGAGAGAGAGAGGAGAGAGGGTATGGCTTCCAAAAAGGCGGCAGCGCCTCACCGCTGGGCGCGCGATTACGTTTTCGACATTCTCCAGGATTTGGGCATCCACCATCTATTCGGAGTCCCCGGCACGAACGAGATTCCGATCATCGACGGCACGTCGTATCCATCGAACCGCGTCCGCTACGTCGAGTGCCTGCACGAGAACATCGCCATCGGCGCGGCCATGGGCTCCGCGCGGATGACGAACAAGCCGGGAGTGGTGCTCGTGCACGTCACGCCCGGCATCGCCCACACGATCGGCAATCTCTTCAACGCCTGGCGCTCGAAGATGCCGCTGGTCATTCTCTGCGCGCAACAGCAGAACGAGCTGGTGACGCAAGAGCCGCTCCTGGCTTCGAACCTCGTCGACCTCGCGCGGCAGTACACGAAATGGGCGCACGAGGTACGCACCGAAGAAGAACTGCCGATGGTGCTCCAGCGCGCGTTCAAGGAAGCGATGGCGCCGCCCGCGGGACCGGTGTTCGTGGCCTTCCCGTGGGAGTTCCCGATGCGCCTGATCGAAGACGACGACCGCGTGAAGGGCGTGACGCAGATCTCGCCGCGCTTCACCGGCGATCCGGAAACGATCCGCCAGGCGGCGGGGATTCTGGCGAAGGCGAAGAATCCGCTGATCATCGCCGGCGACGCGGTCGGCTACGCCGACGCCTGGCCGGAGATTCAGGAGCTCGCGGAGCTCCTCGGCGCGCCGGTGCTGCTGCAGACGTTCAGCAGCGTCTCGAATTTTCCGAACAACGACTACCACTGGCAGGGCGAGCTGCCGGGATCGCAGTCCGGCATGCAGGGGGTGTTCAAGGGCCACGACGTCGCATTCCTCGTCGGCTGGGCGTGCCAGGCGCAGATCACGGTCTTCAAATACACCGCCGGTCCGCTGATCCCGCCCGACGTCACACAGATCTATCTCTCGAACGACACGTGGGACATCGGGAAGAACTACTACGGCGAGTCGGCGATCTTCGGCGACATCAAGGCCACGCTGCCGCTCCTGAACGATCTCGTTCGCAAGAATCCGCCGAAGGGCGCGGCGACGCGGAACAAGACGATGCGCGAGGGCGACGTGACGCGCGCGAAGAACTGGGACGCGTATCTCGCGAAGGCGATGAAGAAGAAGGAAATCTGGGCGGTCGTCATCGCGCACGCGCTGCGCGAGTGCATCGACGAGCTCGATCTCGCGAAGAAGTTCGTCTACGTGCACGAGGCGGTGTCCGACCCCGCGCCGTTCCAGTACTACCTGCCGTTCACTCCGGAAGGCGGCGCGCCGATCAGTTACTACTGCGTCGCCGGCGGCTCGCTCGGCTGGTCGATGCCGGCCTCCCTCGGCATCAAGCTCGAGGATCGCGGCTGGCAGGGCATCGAGACAAAGCTCGTCGTCAACGCGGTCGGCGACGGCTCGTCGCTCTTCTATCCGCAGACGTGGTGGACGGCCGCGCATCGCGGGCTCGGCGTCCTCTACATCATCACGAACAATCACGAGTACCACACGCTGCAACTCGGCCTGCAGCAGGTCGTCGACGCGTACGGCAAGGCGCCGGGATACGAGTGGAACCCGAAGACGCTCTGGCCCGACTACCTGACGATCAAGCGTCCGAAGGTCGACTTCCTCAGCGTCGCGAAAGGGCTCGGTGGGATCGAAGGCGAGAAAGTGAAGATGCCGGCGGAAGTGAAGGAAGCCGTGCGGCGAGGCGTCGACTACGTGCTCAAGAACAAGCGCGCATACCTGCTGGACATGCGCATCGCCCAGGACACGGACACCGCGCCGACGACGATCGTTCCGGATGAGATCCTCGAGCGCTACCTCGCGCAGCCGCCGATCGATTTCGTGCATCAGATTTCGCGGAAACAAGTGCTCTCGCTGCTGCAGACCGGCCGTTCGCCGAACATTCCGGTAATCTTCTAAAGAGAGGGAGAGAAAGCCATGGCCGATCAACAAGTCGATGTCGCCATCGTCGGCGCCGGAGTCTCGGGCGTGTATTGCGGATGGCGTTTGCTGCAGCAGGACCCGTCGCGGAAGGTGGTCGTGTTCGAGGGCGGAACGCACGTCGGCGGACGGTTGCTCTCCGTCACGCCGCCCGACATTCCGAACATGGTCGCGGAGCTGGGCGGGATGCGCATTCTTCCCGCGGTGCAGCCGCTGATCACCGCGCTCCTCAAAGAGCTGAACAAACAGCTCTCGCAGCCGATCGAGACATACAAGTTCCCGGTCGATCAGCCGCAGAACCTCGCGTACCTGCGCGGCGTGTATCTGCGCCTTTCCGACTTCACGAACGATCCCGACAAGGTTCCGTACAAGCTGTCGTTCGTGGAGCGCGGCAATCTCGCGGGGAGCATCATCGTCAACGCGATCGAGCAGATCGTTCCCGGCATCACCAATCCCAACCTCAACGAAGAAGAGCGGCGGGTGATGGCGCGCAACTGCGAGTTCGGCGGCGTGCCGCTGTACAAGCAGGGCTTCTGGAACGTGCTGATGCGCGTGATCAGCAACGAGGCCTATCAGCTCGGCGTCGATGCCGGCGGATACAACACGACGCTCACGAACTGGAACGCCGCCGACGCGATCCCGTGGTACCTCTCGGACTTCGGCGTCAATCCCGAGTACCTCGGGTTCAAGCAAGGCTTCCAGCAGGTGCCGTTGTCGGTGGCGCAGCTGTTCACGGACGCCGGCGGCTCCATCCGCCTCAATACGCCCGTGCAAGGCCTCTCGTGGGAGAACGGCAAGGCGATACTGAACGCGGGCGGCGACACGATCACGGCGAATGCGGTGATCCTGGCGATGCCGCGCCGCTCGCTCGATCTCCTCACGCCGACCAGCCCGCCGCTGCAGGAGATTCAGTATCTGATCAAGGCCGTGACTCCGCGGCCGCTGTTCAAACTGTTCACGACGTACACGAGTCCGTGGTGGCTGAACGCCGGTTATACGTCGATCGGCGCGGACGGCAAGAGCAAGTTCGTTCCCGTCGAAGCAGGGCGCAGCGTGACCGATCTGCCAGTGCGACAGACGTATTACTGGCCGAAGGATGACGGCAAGCCCGCGACCGGCGGACCATCGATGCTGATGGCCAGCTATGACGACGGCACGAACATCGGCTTCTGGGACGGCCTGCGGCCGAAGCGCGGCGAAGCCTGGGCGCAGGGCCGCGAAGTGGCGGAGCTCGCCGAGCCGTTCGAGAGTCCCGACTGCCGGACCTCACCCAACCTGCCGTGGTGCACGTATCAGGCACCGAAGCGCATGGTGACCGAGGTCGCGCGGCAGCTCGGCGTAATCCACGGGCTCAACTATGCGCCTGAAGTTCGCAACGCGGCGTTCCGCGATTGGGGCGACGACCCGTTCGGCGGCGGCTGGAACAGCTGGAACATCGGCGTGAAGTCGTGGGATGTGAAGAAGAAGATTGTCAAGCCGTTCGAGGACCGCGACTTCTTCATTTGCGGCGAGGCGTATTCGGACGCGCAGGGGTGGGTCGAAGGCGCGCTGCAGACCGCGGACATGGTGCTGGAGAAGTTCGGAATCAACTCGTTGTAGACGTGTGTTACGCTCCCAGTTGGCGCCGCCTTCGAGGCGGCGCCGTTCGTCTTCAGCCGGAGAGATGGGTGAGTGGCTGAAACCAACGGTTTGCTAAACCGTCGTAGGGCCTTAAAGCTCTACCGAGGGTTCGAATCCCTCTCTCTCCGCCAGACGGGCCGGCGGATATGCGCGACGATGTAATCGAGCGTCTGCGCGCCGAGGCGCGGCAGATTTCCGAGCAGGCCTTCGCCGCGCCCGCCCGCGAGGCGGCCGTGCTCGCCGCCGCGCAGCCCTATTACGACGAAGACGATGACGCGCAGAAGCGCGACGCGTTCTACGGCGGATTACAAACGCCGGACTACGCCGCGCTGCACAAGCTCGTCGACGGTCACAAAGGCCTCGGCTACAAGAAAGCGAAGCAGGAGCTGTATCGCTGGGTCGATCTCCATCCCGATCGGATGCTCCGCAGCATTTACTCCGGCGACTCGGTCGACGCGCAGGAAGTGCTCGAGGCGGACGCGCGCATCGAGGCCGTGCTGATGGCGGCCGCGCAGGAGAACAACATCCCGCTCGATGATCTCGAAGCGGCGGTGAAATACAACTGCGAGCACGTCGTACCGCAGGGATGGTTCGGGAAGACGGAGCCGGGACGCGGCGATCTCCACCATCTCTTCACCTGCGACGTCTCCTGCAATCAGTACCGCGACAACAACGCCTACTTCGACTTCACGCAAGGCCCGTCGGTCGAGCGCTGCGGTCATCGCATCGATCCCGAAAACAAGTTCGAGCCGTTTCAGGGCAAAGGGCCGGTTTCACGCGCGACGCTCTACTTCGTCGTTCGCTATCCGAAGGCGCACCTGCTCTACGACGCGCAGCGGCTCGAGACCGTGAAGCAATGGGCGCGCGAGGATCCGGTGACGGACCACGAGAAACACCGCAACTGGACGATTCACCAGCTGCAGAAGAATCGCAATCCGTTCATCGATCACCCCGACTGGATCGAGCTCGTCGACTTCAGCGCGGGACTCGGCTGAGGCAGTTCCGTCCGGAACGTCCGCTTCGCGAGCAACTGCCAGTAGAGCGTCAGCAGCACCGCCACGCCGAGCATCGTCCAGAGCACCAGCTCGTTCGGCGGCAGCACGAACACGAACGTGATGAAGACGATCCAGACGATCGCGATCGCGTTCAGCAGCGGAGACCAGCGGCCGAGCGTCCATGGCGCGAGGTCCTTCGTCATGAACTCGTAGTGTGGAGCGGCGGGCTTCAGCCCGCCGGAACCGTTCGGCGGGCTGAAGCCCGCCGCTCCACTGCGGAGGCGGTTGCGCAGGTTGAGAAAGACCGGGATGCCGTAGGCGAGATAGAGGCAGATGGTGCTGATGGACGTGACGACGAACCACGCC
>DATFHJ010000350.1:0-4196 GCA_035248585.1 Thermoanaerobaculia bacterium | reverse complement strand
GAGCGCGTCGGCCGCGACACGCTCCTCGCGCAGATCGTCAGCCTCGTCGCGCAGGCCCAGCGCAGCCGCGCGCCGATTCAAAAGCTCGCCGACCGCGTTTCGGCGTGGTTCGTCCCCTCTGTCATCGCCGTCGCCGTGATCGCGTTCCTCTTCGCCGGATCGCTGCTTCACTCGATCGTGAACGCCGTCGCCGTGCTCATCATCGCCTGCCCCTGCGCCCTCGGATTGGCAACGCCGATGTCCGTCATGGTCGCCACCGGAAAAGGCGCGAGCGCGGGAGTACTGTTCCGCAACGCCGAGGCGATCGAAGTGCTGCACACGGTCGACACGCTCGTCGTCGACAAAACGGGAACGCTGACGATCGGCAAGCCGAAGGTGACCTCGATCGTCGCGGAAAACGGCTTCACCGAGGAAGACGTGTTGCGTTTCGCCGCGAGCGTGGAAAAAGGAAGCGAGCATCCGCTCGCGGCGGCGATCCTCGCCGCGGCGCCGCAGGTGACTGCGGCGAGCAACTTCGAATCGATCACGGGGAAAGGCGTGCGCGGCATCGTGGATGGGAAACAGGTGGCCCTCGGAAACCGCCATGTGGCGACCGCTGCCCTCAGCGGTCGCGGTGCCGCTGAGGGCAGCGGCACCCACATGTTCCTCGTCGTCGAGGGGAAACATGCAGGCACGATCACGGTCTCCGATCCAATCAAAGAAACAAGCGCCGAGGCCATCCGCCAGCTGCACGAAGAAGGCTTGCGCATCGTGATGCTCACCGGAGACAACCGAGCCACGGCCGATGCGGTGGCGAAGCAACTCGGCATCGATGAGGTGATCGCCGAAGTCTTGCCCGAGCAGAAAGCCGACGCGGTGAAGCGCCTGCAGCAGCAGGGACGCATCGTGGCGATGGCGGGCGACGGCATCAACGACGCGCCCGCGCTGGCGCAGGCGGAAGTCGGGATCGCGATGGGCACCGGCACGGACGTGGCGATGGAAAGCGCGGACGTGACGCTGGTGAAAGGCGACCTGCGCGGCATCGTCCGCGCGCGGCGCCTCAGCCGCGCCACGATGAAGAACATCCGCCAGAACCTCTTCTTCGCCTTCCTCTACAACTCCCTCGGCGTTCCCATCGCCGCGTTCGGCCTGCTCAGCCCGATGATCGCCGCCGCGGCGATGAGTTTCAGCTCCGTTTCGGTCATCGGGAACGCGCTTCGCCTGCGCGGCGTTAGAATCTGACCGCGATGCGACGCGCCTTCATCATCGCCGCCTGGATCGCCGGCACGACCCTTCCGCTGCTGGTCGCGACCGTTTTCTATTTCGGCTGCTGCGTGTTGCCGTTCCACCGCGTCCTCCACGAGGTCGCGCCGCTTTGCCACGCCGCAAGCACCTCGCACGACAACGATCCGCACGACACCGTGCCGCCGGCGAAGCGAATCACCGGCATCGCGCCAAGCTCGATCCGTCTCGCATCGATCGCAGCGGAGCGCTTCGATCCGCTGCCGCGCCCCGTGGCGTACCGCGATTTCATCGCCCATGGCGCGGTGCGCTGCGACCGCGACGTCGGCCTGCATCTGCTCGTCGAGACTTTCCGCATCTGATTCTTCATCGGCCGCCCGTTCTCGTTCACGAAACGGAGTCAGACGATGAAGGACCATGCACTCATTTTGTCTTTGCTGTTTCTCACCGCGTGCGTGAGCGTGCCCCGCGACACGGAAATCGCCGGCGCGCAATCGCACGCCGAGGCGCGCACCGCCGATGACGCACGCCTCCGCGGGCTCCTCGGCAACGAGCTCACCGCCGACAACGCCGTCGCGATCGCGCTGCTCAACAGCCCGCGCCTGCAGGTCGAGCTCGCGGAGCTCGGCATCGCCCGCGCAGAGCTGATCGACGCGAGCACGATCGCCAATCCGCTGCTGGAAGTCGAGCTGCGTTTTCCCGGCGAGCCGCGCCGGCCGTACGAGCTGCGCCTCGCGCAATCGCTGATCGATCTCATCAACCTCCCGCGCCGGCGCGCGATCGGACGTATCGGCTACGACGCGGCGAAGCTGCGCATCCACGCCGCGGTGCTCCGCTTCGGCGCCGAGGTCCGCTCGGCCTACTTTGACGTCCTCGCCGAATCGCAGCACGTCGCGCAGGATCGGGTGCGCCTCGAAGCCGCGCAGGCCGCGGCCGAGGTTGCGGTCAAGCAGCACGCCGCGGAGAACACTACCGACCTCGATCTCGAGCACGAGCAGGCCCGCTACGAACAGGCGAAGCTCGACCTCGCGCGCGCGGAGCGGAAACTGCTCGTCGCGCGCGAGACGCTGATCCGGGCGATGGGAATTCGCGATGCGGCAATCGAATGGCGCGTGCCGGAGAAGTTTCCCGAGCTGCCGAAGAGCGAGCTGGAGCAAGCGCAGCTCGAGCAGCTCGCCGCGCAGCAGCGCCTCGACCTGCAGCTTGCGCAACGCGAGCTGGAGATCGCACGCAAGCGCGTCCCGGTCGCCCGCCTCGCGGCCCTCGGCGACGTGGAGCTCGACGTCCATTACGAGCGCGAGCCGAGCGGCGAGCACACCGTGGGTCCGGGGCTCGTCGTGCCGATTCCGATCTTCAACACCGGCCGCGCCGCGCGCACGCGCGCCGAGGCGGAGCTGCTGCGCGCGCGGCACCTCGTCAACGCGCTCACCGCGGAAACCTCGTCGCGACTGCGCGCCGCGCATGCCGCGTTGTCCGAGGCACGGGCGCGCGTCGAGTATTACCGCGACGTCGTCGTGCCGCGCCGGCACCGCATCGTCGAGCTGACGAAGCTCGAGCACAACGCCATGTTCGTCGGCGTCTTCCGGCTCCTCGAAGCGCGGCAGAGCGCGGCCGAGGCGGAGAGCGAGTTCGTCGACGCGCAGCGTGACTACTGGACCGCGCGCATCGATCTCGACCGCGCGCTTCAGGGAATCACCACCGAAGGAGACCGCTGATGTCCATCTCGCGACGCAACGTCCTGTTCTCTCCCCTCGCCGCGCTCCTCGCGCCGCGCCTTGCATCCGCACAAACGCGTTCGCGGCGAACGTCGGTCATCACTCCGAACGTCGGTCCGTCTTTGCCGTACAAAATGGTCAACGGCGTCAAGGAGTTCCGTCTCGTCGCCGAGCCGGTGAAGCGCGAGTTCACCGAGGGACTCGTCGTCAACTGCTGGGGCTACAACGGCTCGACGCCCGGGCCGACGATCGAAGCCGTCGAAGGCGATCGCGTGCGCCTCTTCGTCACGAACAAGCTCTCCGAGGGAACGTCGATGCATTGGCACGGCTTCATTTTGCCGAACGGCATGGACGGCGTGACGGGACTCAATCAGCCGAAGATCGCGCCGGGCGAGACGTTCGTGTACGAGTTCACGCTCAAGCAGAACGGCACGCTGATGTATCACCCGCATTTCGACGAGATGGTGCAGATGGCTCTCGGCATGCAGGGTTTCTTCATCATCCATCCGCGCGATCCGAAGACGCGCCGCGTCGACCGCGACTTCGCCATCTTCCTCAACGAATGGTTCATCAAGCCCGGAACGGCCACGCCCGATCCGACGGTGATGCTCGACTTCAACACCTTCACGTTCAACTCGCGCGTCTTCCCCGGCACCGATCCGCTACTCGTGCGCACCGGCGACCGCGTGCGCATCCGCATCGGCAACCTGAGCATGGACTCGCATCCGATTCATTTTCACGGGCACCGGTTCTACGTCACCGGCACCGACGCCGGCCCGCTGCCGGAGTCGGCGTGGTGGGGCGAGAACACGGTCAACGTGCCGGTGGGCGCGACGCGCGACATCGAGTTCGTCGCCGACAATCCCGGCGACTGGGCGCTGCACTGCCACAAAACGCATCACACGATGAATCAGATGGGCCACGACCTGCCGAACCTGCTGGGCGTCGATCCGTTCCCCACGCAGGAGCGCCTCGACAAGCTCACGCCCGGCACGATGGTAATGGGCACGAGCGGCATGGGCGACATGGGCCCGCACATGGAGCACATGGCCACGCCCCGCAACAGCATCCCCATGCGCGGCGGCCAGGGACCGTACGGACCGATCGACATGGGCGGCATGTTCACGATCCTCAAGATCCGCGACGACATGGATTACAACCGCGACCCGGGCTGGTTTCAACAACCGCGCGGAACGAGCGCCTATCGCCTATGAAAAAGACTCTTTTCCTGCTCTTCCTTCTCATTGCCGTGCACGGCTT
>DATFHJ010000349.1:0-3743 GCA_035248585.1 Thermoanaerobaculia bacterium | reverse complement strand
CATCACCACGATCGCCGCGGCGGCGGTGTAGAACGCGTAGTCCCACGAGATCGCGCGCAGCTTGCCGGCGACGACCGGCCCGAGCGACCCGCCGACGTTGACCATCGCGTAGAAGATGCCGAAGCCGAGCGTCGCGTTCGTGCGGTCGGTCGTCGCGCGCACGGTGCCGGAGACGAGCGGCTTGAAGATGCCGGCCGCGAGGCCGATGGAGAGCATCGTCAACGCGATGCCGGAGAACGACTTGGTGAGGATGAGCAGCAGGATCGACGGCAGGTACGCAAGATACGAAATGATGAAGACGGGCTTGAACCCGTACTTGTCCGCGAGCGTCCCGGAGAACAGCGGCACGACGTACGAAAGCAGCAGAAAGATCGTCTGCACCACGCCGAGCTGATCGCGCGAATAGCCGAGGCTCGTCATGTACACGCCGAAGCCGAAATAGATGCCGTAGTATGAGAACCGCTCGAGAATCTCGATCAGGTTCGCAACCCAGAAGACTCGCGGGAACGGCGTACGTGCCATGGACTCTCCTCCCTCGGACGAAGTGTAGTGGAGGACAGGCACTCCTGCCTGTCCGAGGAAAAGAGGACAGGCAGGAGTGCCTGTCCTCCACCAGAGCGCTACCGCGGCGACGGCACCTGCACCGCCGGGGTCGTGACCTTCTTCGGGGGGTTCTTCTTCAACTCTTCCAGCAGCAGTTTCACCGCGGCTTCGAGCGACGGATCCTTGCCTGCCGCGACTTCGTCGGGGCGGTCGTAGACTTCGATGTCGGGGGAAACGCCGCTGCCTTCGACGGCCCACATGCCTTCGGTGTCGAGGAAGCGGAACTGCGGGGCGGAGACATTGCCGCCGTCCATGAGGTTGGGGTTGCCGGAGATACCGATGAGGCCTCCCCACGTGCGCGTGCCGATGATCGTGCCGAGCTTGCGCTTGCGGAAGTAGTACGGCAGCGCGTCGCCGCCCGAGGCGGAGTAGCCGTTGATCAGCATCACCTTCGGACCGGTGTGCGCGTAGGCGGGCGTCGACGTCGGCTCGGTGCCGCGGCGCACCCAGTAGTTCAGCACCGGGCGGTCGAGCAACTCGATCATGCGATCGGGGATGAAGCCGCCGCCGTTGTAGCGGTCGTCGATGATCAGCGCCTCCTTGTCGACCTGCGGGTAGAAGCCGCGGAACAGCTCGCGGTTTCCTTCCGCGCCGGTGTTCGGCAGATGGATGTAGCCGATGCGGCCGTTCGAGGTCTTCTCGACGTACGCGCGGCGCGAGGCGACCCAATCGAGGTAGCGGAGGTTCGTCTCCTTGCGCGTCGGCCGCACCTTCTCCTCGTGCGCACCGGTCGTATCGGGCTTCGAATTCACGAGCAGCGTGACGACGCGGCTGGCCTTGTTCTCGAGCAGGCGATAGAAATTGTCGACGCCCTTCGTCGAAATGCCGTCGACGGCGAGGATGTAGTCGCCTTCATTCACCTTCACGCCCGGCTCGGTGAGCGGCGAGCGGAACGCGTCCTGCCAGTTCTCGCCGGGGAAGATGTGCGCGACGCGGAAGTAGCCGGCGTCGGCCACGATCTCCGCGCCGAGGAGACCGTTGTCGCGGCGCTCGATCCCGGAGCCGGGCGCCTGCCCGACGTAAACGTGGCCGGCGTTCAGCTCACCGGCGATCTCGCCGAGGATGTAATCGAGATCGTTGCGGTTCGCCACGAACGGCACGAGCTGGCCGTACTTGGCGCGGATGTCGTTCCAGTTGCTGCCGTGCATGTTCGGGTCGTAGAACCAGTCGCGGAGAATGCGCCACGCGTCGGTGAACTCCTGCGCCCACTCCGCGCGCGGATCGATCTTCATCTCCATCCCGTCGAGCTTCAGCTGCGACTCGGCCGGCTTCTGGCCCGGCTTCGCGGGGATGATGGAGAGGTTGTTGCCGATGCGGACGATGAGCTTCTCGCGGTTCGGCGAGATGTCGTAGTCGCGAATGTTCTCGACGATCGTCTCTTCCTTGCGGTCGTCGATGTTGTAGAACTTCAGCGCCTGCGTTCCGTCGCCGGTGACGTAGAGGATGCCGTTCGCGAGCGCGGTGAGCGCGCCGTAGTTGCCGGACGGGCCGGGGATCGCGCGGACACGATTCTCGAATCCAACCGGATCGATCTTGACATTGACCGCCGCAGGGACGGCGCCGTCTTTCTTCGGCTCCTCTTTCTTCTCGGGAGCCGGAGGCGCGGTCGCTTTCTCTTCATCGCTCTGCGGGAGGAAGAGCGCCGGGCCGTCCGCGGCGAGCACGCCGACGTAGACGCGCTGCGGGTTGGTGTAGACGTAGTTGAACTCCCACGCGCTGAACGTGAGGTTGAAGTCGCGGTTCGACGTGAAATAGAGGTAGCGGCCCTTCGGATCGAAGACCGGATTGCCGTCGTTCGTGGTGCCGCTGGTGAGGCGATAGGACTTCGCGTCGCCGAGGTTGTGCACGTAGATGGACGAGAACCGGGCCTCGTTCAGCTTCGTGTAGGTCAGCCACTTCGAATCGGGCGACCAGCGATAGTCGGTGATGTCGCCGTACGGATCCTTGTCGACCTCCGTCACCTTCCCGCTGGCGACGTCGACGACGCGCAGCGTGAGGTCTTTGTCGGCGAAGGCGAGCAGTTTCGAGTCGGGCGACCAGAGCGGGCCGAAGCGCCAGTTGCTGGCGTTCTTCGTGACCGCCCGTTCCGTGCCGGTGCCGTCCGCGGGACGGACGTAGATCTCGTAGTCGCTGCCGTCGCGGTCCGATAGATAGGCAATCCACTTCCCATCGGGCGACCACACCGCGTCGCGCTCGCGGATGCCGGGCGTGTTCGTTTCGTTGCGGATCTCCCCTTCCTTCGCCGGCACGCTGAAGATCTCGCCGCGGGCGACGAAGAGCGCACGCGCGCCGGTCGGCGAGAGGACGTACGACTCGAGGTTGTCCTTGACGTTCTTGAAGTACGGTACCGTGGCGCGGAAGTCGCCGTAGACGTGAATCGGAATCCGCTCCGATTTTCCGGTCGCGGAGTCGAGTCGATAGAGATACCCGCCGTTCTCGTACACGACCTGCGTTTTGTCACCGCTCGGCCACAGGACGTCGTAGTCGGTGTGATTCGTGACTTTCCTGGTCTGCTTGGTCTTGAGGTCGTACGCGAACAGGTTGAGGCGCGCGCCGTCTTCGCGGTCGGAGACGAAGTAGATCGTGTCTTTCACCCACACCGGCTGCTGGTCGGTCCACGGGCTCTTGGTCAGCTGTTCTGCTTTGTTCGCGGCGAGGTCGTAGATCCAGACCTCCTGCGCGCGTCCGCCGCGATAGTGCTTCCACGTGCGGAACTCGCGCTCGATGTGCGTGAACGCGAGCTTGCTCCCGTCCGGCGAGTACGATCCCGCGCTCCCCTCGGGGATGGCGAGCTTCGTCTCCATCCCGCCCGCGGCCGGGACGATGTAGTGCGCGGGCATGCGGTCGCTCCACGGGAGGCGATGCGGATTGAAGAGGATGTTCTTGCCGTCGGGCGTCCAGTCGAGGATGCGGTTGTCGATGCCGCCGCGCGGCGGGAGCGGGCCGACGTCGTTGTAGAACGTGAGCTGGCGCGGCGTTCCGCCGTCGGCGCTGATGACGAAGACCTGCCGGCTGCCGCTGTACTCGCCGGTGAAGGCGATCCATTTCCCGTCCGGCGAGAATTTGGGGAAATACTCCATGCCGTCGTCGGAGGTGAGGCGCCGGGCCTCGCCGCCGTTCGCCGATGCAACCCAGATGTC
>DATFHJ010000348.1:0-20167 GCA_035248585.1 Thermoanaerobaculia bacterium | reverse complement strand
CTGCGTCAGCTCGATGCGATGCTTTCTCACCGCATCCAACACTTCAGGGTCATCCTCGTCGCTCTCCGGCTCCGTGCCGGCCGCGATCTTGTTCAGCAGCTCGTCCGTCGTGATCACGGCCGTGCGGATCGACGGACGCACCGCCGGTGCGCTCTCGGCGCCGGCGGGGTCGAAGGGAGCCTCCGCCGTGACCGTGATCGATTCGCTGACGGCGGACATCGTCATGTGGAGATCGATCGTGGTGCCGGCCGGCGTGTCGGGATCGAGTTGCCGTTCGATGCGATTGAATCCCGACAGCTCCGCCACGAGGGCGGGTTTCATGGGCGCCGTCGCGTGCGCGAGCAGATACCGGCCGTTCACATCGGTGACCGTCGCCGCGAGCAGACGACCGGCGTCGTGCAGACTGATCGTGGCGCCGGGCAGCGCATCCCCATCCGTGAAGACGTGTCCCTTGATGAACCACGAGCCGGGCGTGAACTGCGGCTGCTGAAACGCGATCAGCTGCACGGTTTGTCCTTGCCGTTCGGCCTGGCGCTTCTCGCGCTCTTTCTCCTCGAGCACATCGGGCGGCATCGGGATGTCGTACAGCTCATAGTCTTGCCACGATTCGAGCACGAGCAGCGACGTGCGCGGCGTGAGCTGCGTGAACGCGCGGCCGTGCGCGACCAGCTCTTCGTCCGGCGCGCCGTCGGCGAGCATTTCCCGGAGCTTCGCCCGCGCCCACGCGCGCCGCACCATGCCGCTCTCCGCGATCTCGCGCGGCGGCAGATCGTGGGGCAGCCGGATGAGGGCATCGTTCGCGCGCGCGGCGATGCTGACTCGCTCGCCGCCCGCGGTGACGACGCGGCCCGGCAGAATGCCCGAGCCGAAGCGGACGTCCGCCGGCAGCCGCATTGCGTTTGCGGCAGCGGCTTCGGGGTCGACGCGCGTCAGATCGATCGACCAGCCGCCGGTTGCACGCGCGCCATTGGCGAGAACCGCATCGTCGGCGGTGCTCGCGGCATTCACGACGAGGAGCGGCCGGCGCAGGTCGGAGAGCTTGCGCAGCGCCGCGGCGACGTCGCGGCTGTCGCCGAGGGAGGTGAGGCCGTCGGTGACGAGCACGATGCGCGTCGACGGCGGCAGCGGTGCGAGGATCGCGGACAGCTGCGAGATCACGGCGAAAAGATTCGTCGCGCCGAGCGGCTGCAGCTCGCCGAGGACCCGTTCGAGGTCGCGCTGTCCGCCAGGCATGCCCGCGTTCTTGATGCGTCGAGGCGTGTCGAGCGCGATGTGAAACGGGAACACGTCCGCGGTGGCCCACGCCTGCTGCTGCGCGAGAAACGCGGAGAGGAATCGGCGCAACCGCGGCGCGCTCTGCTGCACGCTGCTCGAGGACGTGTCGTAGAGGATCACCACGTGCGGCGTGGGCGCCAGCAGGTTCGCCGAGGGAGCCACGTCGATCGCCGCCGACGCGTACCACGTCTTGTCTTCGGGCGAGTACGCGATGACCGCGGTCTCATTCTCTTCGCGCGCGACGCGCACGATTCCGTCGACGACCTGCCCGTCGGAGTGCATCGGCACCGAGCCTTCCACCGCGACCGCGCGTCCGTCGGCGTCGATGGCGGCGTCGAACTTCATCGGCCGGCCGTAGCGCAGATCGAGCGTGTAGCCGTCCGCCGTCAGCTCCTGATCGTAGGCGATGAAGATCTTCTTCTCGCCGTTCGCCGGAATCGGATAGACGCTCAGCTTGAACGCGCGGCCGGAGCCCCATTCGGCGAGCGCCGGATCGACGCCACGATGCGCGATCTCTTCATACGCGGCGCGTGCGAGCACGCGCTCGACCGCCACGCCGTGCCGCAGCCTGCCGCCGAAGTAGAGACCGAGGTCGCTCACCTCCGCGTCGGCGGGAAGCGGGAAGCGAAACTCGCCGCCGACGACGCGATCCAGCGCGTTGCGATACGTCAGCTCGTACTCGGTGCGCGCGAGATGGCCGCGGATCGTCACGCGCACCTGCAGCGCAACCAGGTCGAGCGCGACCTTCCCATCGTCGCCGTCGATCGAGAGCGTCGGAATGGCCGGACGCTCGGCGAAGAGCGAAGCGGAAACGAGTGCGCAGGCGATGAAGCACACCAGTCGCGTACGGAGCATGGGAGCACCTCCTCGCTACGGTGAATGCTTCAGCGCCGGTGCCATGTGCGCGCAGAGAGCGCGCGGCGGATCGCGTTCAGAAATGTGTTCGGATCGATGCGCAAATGTGTGTCAACGGCGTGTGAACGCGCCGATCCGCTCCCTCGCTTCGCTCGATGCGAAGCACTGCAACTGGTGCTCGCTCTCCAATTCCAACTGCGCGCGTAAATCGCTGCGCTCCGAGGCATCGAGCGCGCGTTTGAGCAACGCGATCGCGGATGGCGGAGCGTCAGCGATCGAACGCGCGAGCGCGAGCGTCTCGGCGGCGAGGTCGGAGGCGACGCGGTCGACCATGCCGAGGGACAACGCCTCGGCGGCGGGAATCATGCGGCCGGTCATGCAGAGCTCGAGGGCGCGGGAGCGCCCGACGAGGCGCGGGAGCAGCCACGTGCCGCCCCAATCGGGATGCAGCCCGATGCGAATGAAGGTCTCGCCGAGCTTCGCCGCCTCGGACGCGATGCGGTAGTCGCATGCCAGCGCGAGATTGCAGCCGGCGCCGGCGGCCACGCCGTTGATCGAGGCGATCACCGGCTTCGACATCGTCGTGATCTGCAGCACGATGTCGCGGCCGGCATCGAGCAGCTTGCGGAACGATGCGGTGTCGTTCGTCTGCTGCAGCTCGTGCATGAACTCCACGTCGCCGCCGGCGCAGAAGGCGCGGCCCGCGCCGGTGATCACGACCACGCGCGCGCTCGCGTCGCCGTCGGCGGCACGCAGCGCGGCAAGGAGGTCTTCGCGCATCGTGCCGGTGAACGCGTTCAGCTTCTCGGGGCGGTTCAGCGTGATCGTGGCGATGAAATCCGTGGTCTGCGACTCGATGAACGACATCGTGTCAGTCTAAACTCTCCGCCGCATGCTGAAACACGCCATCCGCTGGCTCTCCTGGGCGATCATCGCCATCGCCCTCTTTCTGCAGTTCACGCACGGGAATCTCATCCTGCAGTTCATCTTCTCGTGCATCGCCGTGCTGCCGGTCGCAGCCTGGATCGGCCACGGCACGGAGCATCTCGCGCATCGCCTCGGGCCGACGTACGGCGCGCTCCTCAACGCGACGTTCGGCAACTTCGCGGAGATGGTCATCGCCATCATCGCCATCAAGGAAGGCCTGATTGACGTCGTGCGGGCGTCGCTGACCGGCTCGATCCTCGGCAACCTGCTCTTTGTGGCTGGGCTGGCGATGCTGATGGGCGGCTGGAAGCGCGAGTCGCAGAAGTTCAACACGCTCTCGGCCGAGGCGCAGGGAGGGCAGCTCATCCTCGCGGTCGGCGGTCTGCTCGTGCCGGCGCTCTTCTTCCGCGCCGCGCAGCAGGCGCATCACCCGGAGCTCATTCACGACGTCTCGATCGGCACGTCGATCGTGCTGATGCTGTCGTACCTCGCCGGCCTCTACTTCAGTTTCAAGACCCACAAGGATCGCCTCAATGAAAGCGCGCTCGCCGACACGCACTCGGAGATCGAAGAGTACGAGCTGTGGAGCGCGAAGAAGGCAACGCTGGTGCTGCTCGGCGCGAGCACGCTCATGGCCGTCGTCGCCGAGGGATTGGTGCACGCGGTGAGTCAGGCCGGGAAGGCGTGGGGGCTGAACGAGGTGTTTCTCGGATTCGTCGTGCTGGCGATCGTCGGCAACGCCGCGGAACATTCGACCGCGGTCGTACTGGCGATGCGCAACCAGATGGACACGGCGCTCAACATCTCCATGCAGTCGAGCGTGCAGATCGCGCTCTTCGTCACGCCGCTGCTGGTCTTCGTCTCGTACGGCCTCGGCCATCCGCTCGATCTCATCTTCTCGCCGTTCGAGCTCCTCGCCGTCGGCCTCGGCGTGGCCGTATTCGCGTACCTGATCATCAACGGCGAGTCGAACTGGTACGAAGGCGTCCAGCTCCTCGCCGTCTACGCGATCATCGCCGTCGCGCTGTTCTTCCTGCCGATCGGCCAGCAGGCGACGCCGCAGCCGGCGCATGGGGGACCGTAGGCGCAGCCTATGCGCCTGCGTCCCCACTTCTTCGAAGTCTTCACGATCGCGAACCTCGTCGCGATCGCCTTGATCGCGCGCACGTCGCTCACGATCTCCGTGCCGGCGATGCTCATCGCGTTCGTCGCCGGCCTCCTGCCGTACGCGCTGGCCGGCGTGGCGGTGCGGGTGGTCATCGCCGCGATCCGCCGCGATCACGCGTACTTTTCGATCGTGCGGCAGTGGTCGTGGATCCGCGAGCTCCTGCGCCTCGTCGTCTTCACCGGCGTGATGATCTTCACCTACGGCTGGATCAAGCTGGCCGTGCCGCTGATCCATCCGGTGCTCTTCGATCCGCAGTTGTGGAACCTCGACCGCGTTTTCTTCTTCGGCCTCTCGCCGAACATCTTCTTCCTCGATCTCTTCCGCGCGCAGAGCGTGCTGCGCGTCGTCGACTGGACGTACGCGAACGTGTTCCTGATCAGCATTACCGTTGCCCTCGGCTACTTTTTCTCGCACCCGAGCACGCGCGTGCGCATCGCCTTCGCCAACGGCAACGCCGCGCTCTGGCTCACCGGCGCGTGGCTGTACGTGCTCGTTCCGTCGCTCGGCCCGGTCTTCCGCTTTCCCGACATCTGGTTTCCGTACGAGGCCGTGCTGCGGAACACGCAGACGCTGCAGACGCTGCTGATGCGCAACTATCAAAACGTGCTGCGCGTGATCGCCGGCCGCGAGCCAACGGAGACAATCCGCATCATCTACGGCGTGGCCGCGTTTCCCAGCCTCCACGTAGCGTTTCAGACATACGTCTTCCTCTGGATGCGGCGGCTGTGGAGAGGCGGCGAGGTGCTGTTCGGCCTCTTTGTCGTGACGATCTTCCTCGGCTCGATCATCACCGGCTGGCACTACCTCATCGACGGCCTGGCCGGGATCCTCCTGGCGTGGGGCTGCTACGCGCTGACGTCGCGGGCGTCGCGAATGAAGCGCTGGTTCGCGCTCCACGACGCGAAGTAGACGACAATGAGCGTCATGACGAATCCAGAGACGATCACGTTCCTTGTCGAGGCGACGGCAAAGGGTCCGGGCGGCCTGAAAACGATCGAGGTTCCGGTCGAGAAGCTCAAAGCGAGTTTCGCGCAGGCGACGGCGCAGCTCAGTGCCGTCTTCGAGCACATCGTCGACGTCGGCCGGTTCGAACTGCAGCAGGTCGAGATCGGCGTCGAGATCGGCGCGTCCGGCGGCGTCGAATTCATCGGGACTGCAACGGCATCGGGAAAAGCGGCCATCAAGCTGACGTTCAAGCCGAACAAGCCGGGGGGCAATAACGCGTGAACGA
Organism: Thermoanaerobaculia bacterium; assembly: GCA_035248585.1. GTDB lineage: Bacteria > Acidobacteriota > Thermoanaerobaculia > Gp7-AA8 > Gp7-AA8 > QHVT01. The sequence continues at coordinate 14,711 of DATFHJ010000348.1, read as the reverse complement.
GGTCCGCCACCTTGCGCTCATCGCGGGAGCGACAAACTATGGTGACGGATTTCCTCCGCTCCCCGCCGTAAAGACGGATTTGGAGCTCATTGAGAAGGCATTACAACGGCGTGGGTTTCAAGTGCAGCGGGTGCCGGAAGCCGATGTTGCGAACGCCTCCAGGCTCGAGAACCGTTTCCGCGATTTCTGTAGTGAGGGGAAAGCCGGCGAAGTAAGGGTGATCTATTTCTCCGGCCACGGAATCGTAGGCCCCACGGCCGACAGCATTGTCCCCGAGGGGACGTCGTTCAATGCCGCGACCCAGGGCTCCGCACAATTAGTCGACACGAATTTGAGTGCGGCGGTAGAACAGGGAGAGGCAGACCTCGTCCTGCTGATCGTCGACGCTTGCCGGCTGCAGGATCAGACGATCAGGCCCTGGGGCGCACGCGCGATATCGGGCACCGAAATCCGTTTCGTTTCGCTGCTTTCGAGCAGTCCGACTGCTGCTTCCTTCACGTTGTCTTCCGGCGCGAGCGCATTCACGCAGGCGCTGGTGAACGTGCTCGCCGGCGAGTCGTCGTTTTCTTTGCAGGAACTGCAATCGCTGGTGGAAGCGGAATGCAGGAAACTGATCGAAAAAGACGGATATCGCGAAGCGCAGATCCCGACTCTTCGTCATGTCGAGGACACGAGGGGATCGCGCGATTTCCTGTTGCGGACATGGATCCCTGAGCCTGTTACTGCTCCGCAATTCGATCCTGGCCGGCTGCACGTGGTGGCGGTGCAGGCGGAAGGCGTTTCCTCTTCGATCCTGGATTTTGCCAACACCCTTCTGCGCAACGTGAGCAGACGTCAAAAGCTGTGGAACAGCTTTTACGAATCGTGGAAAGATCGAGCGCTCCTCAGCGGCTCTCGCAATCTCCCCGCGAACTATGAGCCCGGCCGGGTCGTGCTCACCAAGATCGAATTGGAGAACGCGTTCGATGCCGCCCATTTCGACGACACGATTCGAAGTGTCGTCGAGGCCGACGTCGCGCTGGTTGACGGGACGGATTTTCAGCCGGGGGCGATGTTTCTGCTCGGGATCCGCGCCGCCACCCGCCGCGGCGTGACGATCGTCAGCATGGGCGACAAGGAAGGAGGGGCGTTTCAGCGCCCGTTTCTCCTCGTCGACGTCGGCTACGGAAGTCATCGGGACCGGCCCCAGAATGCGACGGGCCTCGATCTCCGCTTCGACGACTTTCTGCAAAGGATCCGCGCCGCTTTTGATTGGCTCCGTTCCGACTCCTCGTACGCCGACCTGCCGCTCTACGCGGCACTACGGGCCACCCGAAACAGCGTCGAGCGAATTCGTCCGCTCGGCGTGGATCAGGGCGTTCTGATCCTTTGCAGCTACCACGACGAGCATTGGACCTACCTCGACAAACATCTGCGCCCCGCGCTGGAAGACGCGTTCTTCGAAAGTGGATCGGCGGTGGAGGGCGGGTTCCTCCGTTTTCTGGATTTGAAAGACCCGCGCCTCGTCTCGCTCGGGCTCGCGGATCAGCTTCGCCGTGCGGTTGCATGCGTCGTGGATTGGACGGGAGCCTCGGACACGGGGGCGCCATCGCCTTCCGTATTTTTCGAGGCCGGCATTCGCGCGGCCGTGAATCCGCGAGGCGCGATTCATGTATTTGCGCCGGATCGCTTTCCGAAAGAGCCGAGCCACTTGAACGCGCTCAGTGAAATTCTTCAGCCGGTCGTCTATGACGACGTGAAAGAACAGGTACGGGACTACATGAAGCGGACGCCGGAAACGGAGTTCAAGGCCCCGTACCGGCGCATCTACAATGTCGTCTCCGATGCCCTCGGACGGGTCATGGAATCGCCGGAAGATCCCATTACCCTGCTCGAGCGTACCGCGCAGGCGGTCCGCTATCCCGATCGCGAGCGGGAGCTCGTTGCCGTACAGATCCTTTTTGCCGATCAAAACAAGGCCGTCATGAACAGCTACAGTCCGGTCGCCAAGAAATCTCTGCACGTTGCGTGGGTCTATGCGCGGCATACCGGCAATACCGAGGAAGAAGCGCGGCTCAAGGATCTCCTGATGCAGCACCTCGATTTGGATCTCGACGACGATCTGAAGCTGCTCGACGAGATTTCATAATGGAGCTCAATCCATGAAAGAGGACTTACAGACCACTCTCCGAGCCATTGCGTCGCTCCGAAAGGAGGGGGACGGAATGATGAAGCTCAAGAGAGACGAGATCGCCCGCGAAAAGTGGACGCAGGCTCTCGGCAAAGCGGAATCCCTGATCCCGCGGCTCCATGAATTCGATGCCAAGGATCGCGCGGAGCTCTATGGCGTACGGGCCGGATTGTTCAAACGGCTCGGCGACGACACGAACGCACTCGAGTCCTACAAGACAGGCGCCCGAATCGAAACGGAAAAAGGACTCAAGTCCACCTACAACAGGATGAATGAGATTCGTGCCGCGCTGCTCCTCAATACCGCGGCCATCAAAGACCTGGAGCCCGGTCTCGTGGAAATCTTCACGGTGCTCGTCGCGCGGCTCGCCGATCCCAAGGACACGGAAGCATCGAGCGATGGCTGGCTATGGGCGGATCTCGGCGATGTTTCCACGCTCCTGGGCAAGAGCGCCGATGCCGAGAAATATTATCGGGCGTTCGTACAGATTGCGGGTGGAAACGAAACGAGGATCACCCGGGATGCACTCAATCTGCTCCTGAAGCGCGCGACGGACGCCAACGATCCGGATGCAAATCGAATCAGCGCGGGGCTGGACGCTCTGGCCAAGGCGACGAACAGCTGAGCTGGATGACGCGCCCGCACTCATGTGTTTCGAGAGGATATGTCCTCGCCCGCGCTCGGTGAAGTCCTCGAACAGCGAACGACTGAAGGCGTTCTCTACGAAAAGCTGGAGAACAAGTCCCTCCGCTGCTTCTCGTGCGGCCATCGCTGCAAGATCCTCAACGGCCTCAAAGGCATCTGCAAAGTCCGCTACAACGAAGACGGCGTGCTGAAAGTGCCGCGCGGCTACGTCGCGGCGCTGCAGGTCGATCCGATCGAGAAGAAGCCGTTCTTTCACGCCTATCCCGGCGCGCTCGCGCTGTCGTTCGGCATGCTCGGCTGCGACTATCACTGCGGCTACTGCCAGAACTGGGTCACGTCGCAGGCACTGCGCGATCCGATGGCCATCGCGCCGCCGATGGACGTCGAGCCGGCGGAGCTGGTGAAGCTCGCGAAGAAGCACGGCGCGAAGGTGATCACCTCGACGTACAACGAGCCGCTCATCACCTCGGAGTGGGCCGTCGAAGTGTTCAAGGAAGCAAAGAAAGAAGGGCTGGTCTGCTCGTACGTCTCGAACGGCAACGGCACTCCGGAAGTGCTCGACTACATCGCGCCGTACCTCACGATGTACAAGGTCGATCTGAAGGGGTTCGACGACCGCCACTACCGCGACCTCGGCGGCGTGCTGCAGCCGGTGCTCGACACCATCAAGGGGCTGAAGGCGCGCGGGATCTGGGTGGAGATCGTGACGCTGGTCGTGCCGGGCTTCAATGACTCCGACGCGGAGCTGACGAAGATCGCGGAGTTCCTCGTCTCCGTCGATCCGAACATCCCGTGGCACATCACCGCGTACCACGAGGATTACAAGATGACGAACCCGGCGACGAGCGCACGGCATCTGCTGCGCGCGTACGAGATCGGCAAGCGCGCCGGGCTGCGCTACGTCTATCCCGGCAACATCCCCGGCGCGTTCGGCGACAAGGAAGGCACGCGCTGTCCGCAGTGCGACACGCTCGTCATCGGCCGCACCGGATTCCGCGTCACGTCGTACCACCTCGCGGACGGCGCGTGCCCCAATTGCGCGACGCCGATCCCGGGCGTGTGGGAGGGCGGTGCGGCGGTCGGACGAAACGGCGTGCCGCGGCCGGTGTGGCTGTCATAAACTCCGCCGCCGTGTTCGTTGAGCTCGCAAAGACGCACGAGATCCCTCTCGGCAAAACCAAAACTGCCGTCATCGACGGGCGCACGATTGCGCTCTATCACACGGACGGCGGCTTCTTCGCCACCGACAACACCTGCCCGCATCGCGGCGGGCCGCTTGCAGAAGGCGATCTGGTGAACAACGAGATCACCTGCCCCTGGCACCTCTGGTCTTTCGATATCATCAGCGGCACCTGCCCCGGAAATCGTGAGGTCACCGTCGCCACGCATGAAGTTCGCATCGAAGGCGACTCGGTGCTCGTGAGGTTGCCGTCGTGAATCCGAAACCGCTGCGTCATGTCGATCTGTACAGCTCCGCCGGGAGGCTGGAAGCGTTGTACCGCGAGCTGCAGGATCCGGCCGGCGTGGCGGTGGTCTGCCATCCGCTGACGACCGAGGGCGGCACGCTGCACAACAAGGTGGTCTTTCGCGCCGCGCGCGGACTGGAGGCGGCGAACGTGGCCACGCTGCGATTCAACTTTCGCGGCGCGGGCGTGAGCGGCGGCAAGTTCGACGCCGGCGACGGCGAGCAGGAAGACGTCGCCGCGGCGATCGAGTGGGTGAAGAAGAAACATCCCGGCAAGAAGTTGTTCGTCGGCGGATTTTCGTTCGGCTCGTGGGTCTCCAGCCGCGTCGCCTGCGAGCTGCCGGAAGTCGATGCGATTTTTCTCATCGGCACGCCGGTGAACAAATACGACTTCGGATACCTGCGCCATTGCGAGCGACCGATGCTCTTCATCCACGGCACGCAGGACGAGCATGGCGACGTCGCGAAGCTGGAGAAGCTCGTGCCGCAGGTGCGCAACGCCGAGAGCGTGATCATCACCGGCGCCGATCACTTCTTCACGAAGCAGCTGGAAGCGCTCGAAGAGACGATCCGCGTTTGGGCGGAAGAAGTGGTCTCAGCGTGATGGAATCGTGGCCGTCATCACGCGCGCGCCGCTGAAGTAATCCGCCGACGCGAGCTCGCGCCCGTACGGATCGTAGGCGACGGAGCGCCCGTTGCTCGTCGAGCGCACGACCGTCAGCTGCTCCTCGATCGCGCGGAACTTCACCATCCGCGCGTGCAGCGACGCGATCACGTCCCAGTCATCCGCGGGCACGATCAGGAGGCGCGCGCCGGCGCGTCCGGCCTGGCGCACGAGCTCGGGGAAATCGGCGTCGAAGCAGATGGCGGTGGAGACGCGGCCGAACGCGGTGTCGGCCACCGGCAGCTTGCCGTCGCCGGGGCGAAGGCGGTCTTCCATCCCAGGAACGGGATGAGCCTTGTGATAGGTCCAGCGCGCGCGGCCCTGTTCGTCGATGAGCACGGACTTGTTCTCGAACGCATTCCCGCGCAGCGAGAGAAACGCCAGCGCGATCGCGGCGCCGCTGCGTTTTGCGACGGCCGCCGCGCGTCCGAGGAACGCGGCTTCGTCGCGGGCGTCGACGAGACCCGCACCTTCCGACCAGACGATCACTTTCGCTCCGCGCCGCGCTTCGCGCTCGCTGGCATCGAGCAGTTCCTGCTGAATCGCCGCGGCGCGTTTCGCATCGGCCTTGAAGGCGGCGACGGTGTACGTCGGAACTGCCGGCGTGATGGCTGCCACGCGCAGGTGCGCCTCGCGCGGTGCGCGCAGCAATCGCACGCCTCCGAACGCGAGGACAGCCATGACCACCACGGCGTACGCGATCACGCCGCGGCGCGTCGTTCCGTTCAGAATCGCCGCCGTCCAGAGCACGAGGAACGTCACGCCCGCGAGGCCGGTGATCGACACCAGTTGCAGCAGCGGCAGATTGCCGGCCTGCGTATACGCGAACGAGCCCCACGAGCCAATCGGACTGAATCGCGCCGCCAGCATTTCCAGCGCGATCATCGCGACCGGAAGCGTGAACGTATTCGCGAAGCCATGGACGCGGCGCGCCACGGCGCGGTCGAGCACGTACGGAAGCACGTTCACCATCCCGAAGACGATCGACGCCGCGACGAAGGCGAAGCCGTGGATCGCGATGATGCCCTTCCACCAGAAGAGCTCCGCGATCGACATCGCCAGGACGCCGCCGGCGAGCGCGCGGGCGAGGGGCTGCGTGCGCATAAAGCGGACCAGCAGCGCCGGACCGATGATCGCGGCGAGCCAGAAGCCGAAGCGCCCGTTGGCGAACGGCAGGAAGGCGATGGCGGCCAAGAGAACGATCAAATCACGTCTCGCAGAAAGCGCAGGCCGAGGATCGTCCGCGTCCCGTGCCACGTAAAGAGGTGGCCCGGAAACGGCCCGATCGCATTCGGAATCGCGGCGGCATCGTCTCGGGTGAAAGCGTACGGTTCATCCGGCAGGAACACTACGTCCGCCTCGATGTTTTGGATGTCCACCGCCGGATAGCGTTTCTCCTCGCGCAGCACGTTTACCCCGCCCGCGCATTCGACGAGACTCGAAACATAGGTATCGCCCCCGCACCACATCCACGGCTTCTTCCAGATCGCGCAGGCGAAGGTGAAGTGTTTTTTCTTCATCTGCTCTCGTTCGTTCTCGAGCTCCCTCACCAACTCGGCTGCCCTCTCTCTTTGCCCGTGCAACTCCCCCAACTCTGCGATCAACGCGGCTACGTCATCCACGCTTTTCGGCTCACTCACATGCACCCGCGCGAACTCGCTGATCGCGTCCGCATGCTTGCGCAGGTTTTCTTCGTAGTTCATGTAGACGAGGTCGGGCTTCAACGTTCGAATGTCTTCGATGTGCGGATTCTTCGTGCCGCCGACGCGGGGAAGTTGGAGGTCTTCGGGAAAGATGCAGAAGTCAGTGATGCCTACGACCGAGTCGCCCGCGCCGAGGTCGAAGAGGGTTTCGGTGAGGGAAGGGACGAGGGAGACGACGCGGATGGGGGTTGAAAAGCCGGGCACGGGCACGGGCACGAAGGGGAGACGGGTCATACGGTGCGGCGAGATTTGATGAGCTTCGTGAGCATGCTGACGATGCGCTCGAGGATGGCTTTGTCAGCATCGACACTCGGCGTGAGATTGAGTCTTCGGCAAACGTCGAGGACCGCGGCGCTTTCGGTCGCCGAACCGCGAGCGCGGGTGTAGAAGACAGCCTTGTCCGCCGGCGAAAACTTTCCCGCGCCTTCAGCGATGTTCAACACGATGCTCAGCGCCGCGCGCTGAAGCTGATCGGCGAGATACCCACGGCCGCGTGGCAACTGCTCGACGACATCATTGGCTCGTGCAACAAACTCGATCGATACCTGATAAACGTCCAGCTTCTCGTGATCGAACGGCATCCTCACAGCATGCCACACCCTCGCGCCCGGTTCCCCCCGTTCCCCCGTTCCTCCACGTGCCCGCGCCCGTGCCCGTGCCCGCGCCCGGGGCGGGCGGGAAAAAAAGAATCAGCGAATCAACTTGCGATACTTCGGATCCAAAGCGTCGATCAGCCCATCGCCGAGGAAGTTGAGCCCCATCACCGCGAGCATGATCGCCGCCCCCGGAAAAATGGCCAGGTGATTCGCTAACCCGAGGTACCGCCGTCCGGCTGTCAGCATCGCGCCCCACGAAGGGGTGGGCGGTTGGACGCCGAGACCGAGGAACGACAACGCGGCCTCGGAGAGGATCGCGCCGGCGAGACCGAGGGTGGCCATGACGATGACCGGATTGATCACGTTCGGCAGCACGTGCCGGATGATCACGCGCGGCGATTTGGCGCCGAGGGCTTTGGCGGCGGTGACGTACTCCATCTCGCGCACCTTCAGCACCTGGCCGCGGACGAGGCGCGCGTATCCGACCCAGCCGATGACGGCGAGGGCGAGGATGACGTTGTTCAGGCTGGGGCCGAGGACGGCGACGAGGGCGATGGCGAGGAGGATGCCGGGGAAGGCGAGGAGGATGTCGCAGAGGCGCATCACCATCACGTCCACGGCGCCGCCGAAGTAGCCGGAGATGGCGCCGAGGGTGACGCCGGTGAGGGCGGCGAGGAGGACGACGCTGAAGCCGACGCGCAACGACACGCGGGCGCCGAAGATGACGCGGGAGAGCACGTCGCGGCCGAGGTCGTCGAGGCCGAGGAGATGCTGATTCGACGGCGCCTCGAGCCGCCGCGCGGTGTCCTGCACGTTCGGGTCGTACGGCGCCAGCAGCGGCGCGGCGAGCGCGGCGAGCACGATCAGCACCGTCAGGACCAGTCCCGCGGTGAAGGCGAAATTTTTCAGGAGGCGCTTCATTCGAGCTTGATCCTCGGGTCGACGACGCCGTAGAGCAGGTCGGAGATGAAATTCACCATGATGTACGTCAGCGCGATCACGAGAATCGACGCCTGCACCTGCGGGTAGTCGCGCGTGGTGATTGATTGGATCAGCAGGCGCCCGAGTCCCGGCCAGGAGAAGATCTGTTCAGTGATGATCGCGCCGGTGAGCAACGAGCCGAATTGCAGCGCGAGGATCGTGATGACGGGGATGAGCGCGTTTTTCAGCGCGTGGCGGAAGATCGCCTTCCCGCGCGTCACGCCCTTCGCGATCGCGGTCGTCACGTACAGCTGATTCAGTTCCTCGGCGAGACTGACGCGGATCATGCGCGTCAGGATCGCGGCGAGAGCGAGGCCCATCGTCACCGAGGGCAGCACGATCGATTTGAATCCTTCCTCGCGGCCCGAGACCGGGAACCAGGGGTGATTGATGGCGAAGGCGATGATCAGCAGCGGGCCGAACCAGAAGCTCGGCATTGAGACGCCGATGAGCGCGAAGAAGCGGGCGACATTGTCGATCCAGCTGTTTCGATAGATCGCGGAGATGATGCCGAGCGGAAAGGCGACGAGCAGGGCGATGAACATCGCACCGAAGGCAAGCTGGATCGTGGCCGGATAGCGCGCCGCAATCTCCTTGGCCACGCTCTCGTTCGTGCGGAACGAGCGGCCGAGATCGCCGCGCGCGAGGTTGCCGAGGTAGGTGATGTACTGCTTCCAGAGCGGCTGGTCGAGGCCGAGCGCCTTGCGCACCTGCTGCACGTCCTGCGGCCGCGCACCTTCGCCGGCGATCTGCACCGCCGGGTCGCCCGGGATCAAATGAATGAGCGAAAAGATGAGCGTCAGGATCCCCAACGTAATCGGGATCATCTGCAGGAGCCTGCGAACAATGTACTGGGTCATCGGTCAGCGCTCCTGTTTGCCAGTAATGTTCCACCCGCGGATTTTCACGACCGGCGCGAGCGTGCCGCCGAACATATTGAACCAGGTGCCGACGCTGCGGCGCTCGCGGCTGATGGCCTCGATGTTCGAAAACGCGTCGACCATCGACTGCGTCCAGCGCAGGTTCGGCAGGCGGGCCACGACCTCGCCGTCACGCACGAGGAACGTGCCGTCGCGGGTGGTGCCGGTCATGAGCGCGCTCTTCGGCTCGAGCAGTCCGTTGACGTAGTTGAAGCGGGTGATCCAGATGCCGCGCTTCGTCGAGGAGAGCATCTGCTCGCGCGACGAGGTACCGCCGCTCATGACGAGGTGGAAGGCGCTGCCGTGATCGGGCGCGCCGAGGTGCCAGGCGTTCGCGGTCGTGGCGAGGCCGAGGCGGTCGGCCCAGGGCTTGTCGAGCACCGGCGTGCGGATGACGCCGTTTTCGATCAGCGCGACGCGGCGCTTCGGTAACCCTTCGATGTCGAACGGGAACGGCATGTACTCGAGCGAGTCGTCGACGAGCGTGAAGTTCTCGCCGAGCACCTGCTTGCCGAGGTTGCCGACGAAGAAGGACGAGCCATCCTCGAACGACTGCCCCGTGAACGAGATCATGTTCATCCAGTCGAACACTTCGGCGAGCGCCGGCGGCTCGAGGATGACGTCGTACGCGCCGGGCTCGAGGTCCTCGTGCCGGTGCGAGGCGAGCGTCGCTTTCAGCACCGCCTCGTCGCCGAGCATGCCGATGTCGACCGCGTCCGCGCGCCGCTCGCGCAGCGTGGCGTAGCCGGAGCCGTTGGGGCCGATCGCGATCACCGTCGCGTCGGCGTGCGTCATCCGCGCGAAGCGGCGGACGCCGTGCGTGTTGCCGCACCACACCGACGCGGCGCCGGTCGAATACGCGCCGGCAAAATGTGCACTGGCGCGCGCGCCGCGGTCGAACATCGCGCGCAACGCGCGCGCTTTTTCGAGCGGTGAGATCGCCGCGGTGCGCTCGTCGAACGAGTGCAGCTCGGGCGCGGGCTCGTTGTCGCGATAGAGGCCGTTGAAGCCCTGGATCGGATTCGAATGCCGCGCCGCTTCGCGCGCGAGCTCGGCCGTGCGCGCGATCTCGTCGTCGTCGAACACGGTCGTCGTCGCCACGCCCATCGCGCCGTTCAGGATCACGCGCAGCGTCAGCCACGCGCTTTCCTCCGACATGTTCTGATGGATCTGCGAGTTCGCGAAGCGGGTGATGTTTTGATCGACGGAGAGGAACGACGCGTCCGCTTCGTCCGCCTTCGCGGCGTCGAGCGCGCGCTGCAGAATCGCGTCGCTCATCCCATCTCCACGTTGCGGAACCGCGCCGCGGGTGCGCCGTGCGCGACGCGCATGGTCTGCATCGGATCGCCCTTGCCGCAGTTCGGAAGTCCCCAGATCTGCCACGAATCGCGGTCGCCGATCGCGTCGCAGGAGCGCCAGAAATCGGGAGTGTTGCCCGTGTAGAGAGGATTGCGCAGCATGCGGCCGAGGCGGCCGTTCTCGATTTCCCAGGCCACCTCGCAGCCGAACTGGAAGTTGAGGCGGAGGTCGTCGATCGACCAGGACTTGTTCGTCTCCACGAAAATGCCGCGCTTCGTCGAGGCGATGATGTCGGCGAGCTTCGCGTCGCCGGGCTCGAGGTTGATGTTCGTCATGCGGATGATCGGGATGCGCGCAGCGGTCTCCGCGCGGACGGTTCCATTCGAGGTGCGCCCGATGAACGGCGCGGTGTCGCGGCCGGTCAGGTAGCCGACGAACAGGCCGTTCTCGACGAGATGGAAGCGCTGCGCGGGCACGCCGTCGTCGTCGAACGCGAACGAGCCGATCGAGCCGGGGATCGTGGCGTCGGCGACGAGGTTCACGAGGTCGGAGCCGTAGCGGAAATTGCCGAGCATCGACGGCTGCAGGAACGAGCCGCCGGCGAGCGAGATCTCGAGTCCCATCGCTCGATCGAGCTCGGTCGGATGGCCGCATGATTCATGGACCTGCAGCGCGAGCTGCGCCGAGCCGACGATGAGATCGAAGCGTCCGGCCGGCGCTTTCGGCGCGGCGAGGAGCGCCAGCGCTTCGTCGCGCACTTCGAGCGCTTTTTTCGGCATGTCCAATCGCTCGATGAACTCCCAGCCCTCGGCCTGAAAGTCGCCGCCGAAGGGGTTGGGATAGGTGCGCCGCTGAAATTCATCGCCGTCGATGGCGACCGCTTCGATGCCGCCGCCCATTTGCGTCGTCGTCTGCTCGATGAAACTGCCGGCCGTCGATGCGAACGATTTTTCCTGGCGGTAGCAGGAGATCTCGCCCGACACCTGATGGATGCGCTTGTCGCCGCGCATCGGCTCGGTGGCGTTCATCAGGTGCTCGAGCTTCTTCGCGATCGGCACGGACCAGGGATCGATCGCATACGGCGATTCCCATCGCGCGACGTACGGCTCGACGTCGCTCAGCGTGACGGGCTGCGTCGAGGCGAGATTGCTGGCCGCCGCCACTTCGAGCGCGCGCGCCGCGGTGCGGCGGATCGAGTCCTCGCTCGTGTCGCTCGACGCCGCGAAGCCCCAGCCGTTGCCGACGAGAACGCGCACGCCGATGGCGCGGTCGACGGTGGAGGAGAGGTGGTCGACCTCGCCGTTGCGCACTTTCACGTGCTGCTGGTGCGTGGCGGTGGAACGGATGTCCGCATAGCGCGCGGCGGTGAGGGTCTTGAGGACGTCTTCGAATTGCGCGCGCTGCATTCCGGGCGCGGATTATAGGGTGGAGCGGCGGGCTTCAGCCCGCCGAATGAAAGCGGCGGGCTCAAGCCCGCCGCTCCACTTACTACGCGTGCCCCTCCGGACCCTCTCCTGGCCGGTACAGCGTATGCCCTCGCTTCGCGTTGGCCAGCTTTGCTCCCAGTTTTTCGTTCAGGCGCGTCTCGAATCCCTTCACACCGTTCTCGTCGGTGCCGGTGAGGATGGCCACGAACTCGCCGTTGCCGTTGTGGCAGATGATGTCTTCCTGGCGGCAGAGCTGCGCGAGCTCCGTGTTGATCTTGCGATCCTTGCCTTCCGTCTTCAGCCAATACACGGCGAAGGGTGTGTCGAACTTCGACACCGTCGAGATATTGCGTTGCAGGCGGTCGTTGAAGTCGGGATCGAAGGCGACGTCATTTTCGCCCGGCGTCAATATTTTCTTCTTGCCGCGGCGCGACACGTCGTCGTGGGTGTTGTCGAGCGCGGAAAGCTCTTCGACCGAAATCCCGCCGATGGCGCTGTCGCGGAAGTTGAGGCGGCGTCCGCTGCGGCGCACGAGCGCATCGACGCGCGCGCGAAGCTCGGCGGGCGTGAACGGCTCGGTGAAGTAATCGTCCGCGCCGGCGCGCAGGTAGAGCACGCGATCGGTGCGGCGGTTCGCGGCGGGGGAGAGGAACGCGATCGACGACGCGGAGTTGCGCGCGAGGTCGAGGATGGCGCGGATGGCGCCGGCGGAGCGATGCGGCGTCACGAGCACCAGTCCCGGCTGCTCGCGTTTGACTCGCTCGACGCCCCGTTCGATCTCCGCCTCGGCCTGCACGTCGTAGTTCGAGCCGAGGGCCTCTTTTACCTTGCGGATCGTCTCCGGCTGCGAGCCGAGGATTAGCACCGTGCGGCTGGCGTGATCGGTGTGCTCCCACGCCTTCGTCACATCGCTGACCTTTTCCCCTTCGCCGCGATAGTTGATGAGTCCGCGGCCGTTGAGGATGCGGTAGTGCGCGGTGAGATTCTCGCTGTCCGTGTAGCGCAGCTTCGACAGGCGCATGATCCGTCCGCCGGTCGTGAAGTCGTGCTCCAGCGAGATCACGCCGAACGAATTCTGTTCGAGCATGCGGATGATCGGATTCAGCTCCGCGTTGTCCTCGTCGCCGGCGACGAGGAGGATCGTGACCGGCAGATCCTCGAGCGCGTTGACCAGCGACTGCGTCAGCGTCAGCGCGAAGTGGCCGGAGTAGTGCGTGTTGATCAGCGTGTAAATCGGATCGATGACGATCCGCTTCGCGCCGATCTGCTTCACGTAGTCGCCGAGCTCCTGCACGATCGCCATCACGTCGGCCGGGCTTTCGACGAGGTCGAAATAGCGGCCGCTCGGATTGAGGATTTGCAGCTGGCTGCGGCGCACGGCGTCTTCGATCGGGAAGCCGACCGAGGTCGCCTGCGCGATCACGTTCTGCGGCTTCTGATCGGTGATCAGAACGGCCGTCTCCTGCAGCTCGAGGCCGCGGGCGAGGAATTGCAGGCCGAGAATCGACTTGCCGACGCCTCCCGGGCCTTTGACGACATAGACGTGGTTCGGCATCAAGCCGCCCGCGCCGAAGTCGATCAGATCGATACCGGAGATGAGGCGGTCGCCGCCCAGCGCGGGGCGGTCCGTGCGCTCGGCGACGGCGACTTCGGGATCCGACGTAATGGGGACATGCACCTGTGCGGCTCCGGTCTCCAACACGGCCGGATCAATCGGCAGAGGCGTGTCGGTTTTGACGATGGGGGGTTCGTTGGAGATTGCCTTGAGCTCGGGCTCAGGGCCACTCGGCACATCAATCGTTCCGCTCATGTGGAGGGTCCTCTCGGTTGTTGGCGTTGCGACTGCTGCGGCGCGTTGCTGAGGCGTGCCGGGTCACTGCTTAGCAACACTTGCACCAGCCGCGACGTCGGTCATCTGAATTTCGTCGCGCGCAACGATCGGCGCGCGGCCATCGAACACCTGATCGGTCAGCTGATGCAGCGTGCGGAAGTCGTTGTTCGTGGGGCGCACCGCTTCGCCCGTGTCGCCGGGCACGCGGATCATGAACACTTCCATGTATTTCTTGAGCGAGACGTTGCGGATGTCGTTGCGGCCGGTGTTGCGGAAGATCGAGTAGAGATCGGCGATCTGCGTCGCGGTGAGGTTCGTGTCGGTGTGATTGCCGACCGCGCGCGCGACGCCCACGAGCTTGAGCACCTGCTGCGGCGGCAATTTCTGCACTTTGTCCTTGATCGCCTCGATCACTTGCTGCTGCCGCAGATCGCGGCCGAAGACGTTGCCTTCCGCCGACGCGCGGATGTAGCGATAGCGCGCGTAGCGCAGCGCGCGCTGTCCGTTCATGTGCTGCCATCCCTGCTCGAAGCCGTCTTTGAAGAGGAAGTCGTAGAAGGGGCGGTAGACGTAAATGTCGACCCCGCCGAGGGAGTCGATCACTTCGCGGAACGCGCGGAAGTCGATGCGCGCGTAGGCGTGGACGGGCTCGCCGACGGACTTCCCGACCACCTCCATTAAATAGGCAGGTCCGCCGAACTTGTGCGCGGCGTTGAGGCGATGCATGCCGTGCTCGCCCATCGGCACGTACAAGTCGCGCGGCAGCGACATCAGCGCCACGCGCTTCGTCGACGGCTTGAGACTGACGAGCATGATCGCGTCGGCGAGGTCTTTCCCTTCGCCGGGATGCGTATCGCCGCCGACGCCGATCAGCAGAATATTGATGCGATCGGCCTTGAAGCCTTCCTCGATGCGGTTGGGGACGCTTTGCAGCTTCGGCGAAAAGTACGCGTAGGCTGCGATCCCCGCGATCACGACCACGATCGCCATGAACGCGAACATCAGAATCT
>DATFHJ010000347.1:0-6754 GCA_035248585.1 Thermoanaerobaculia bacterium | reverse complement strand
CGAGCTGTTCCATCGATTTGATGGATTTCTTGAACTTCCCGACCAGCTCTTTCGCCTTCCCCGGCTTACAGCGAAAAATATCGCGCACCACGTACATCGTCACTCCTCCAGCCACGCCGCCTCATCCCCAACGCGGATCGTGCCGCCCTCGATGATCTCCCCGAACGCCCCGCCGCGCCAGTGGGCCCGCATCGCCTCCTGCAAATCCCCCATCCTCTCGCACGGCCGCGTCTCCCCATAAATCCGGATCACACACTCCCCCAACCGCAGCAATTTCCGATGTGACTTCTCGAGCTCAATCCCCCGCACCATCACATTCGCCCGCCGCGCCACCGGCGACACCTCCTCCCCTACCGCCCTCTGCACCTCCCCCCACCGCGCTTCATCGATTAACGTGATCTGCCGCTTCCCACCCTGATTCGCATTCCCCACCAACCCCCGCCCCGCGACGGCCCGCGCTTCTCCCACAGGATCCATCGGGCCTCGCTTGAAGCGCTTGATCCAGATCGCCGCGACTTCTCCCGTTCCCCAATCGATCGAAATCAATCCCCGCCTCCTCTACTGGTTCGCACTCCCACCACGTCCCGTGAGGGGATCCATCGGGTCCCTCGATTCTCGGGATTATGATGTGCAGTATGCTGCGCAAAACGCGCGTGAAATCGTCCGTCATCGCGGCCGTCGAATACAACCCAAACACCCAAGTCCTCGAAATCCAATTCCACGCGGGCCGCACCTACGACTACCTCAAAGTGCCCCGCGAAATTTACCAATCCCTCCTCACCGCCGAGTCCGTGGGCAATACTTCAACGAAACCATCCGCCCCCACTACCGCGCCGTGCTGGTGCGGGATCAGGATGGGTGGGTGGGGCCGAGTTTGTTGGGGGAGTGAGGGGAGCCGGAGCGCCCACAGGTCCTCACCAAGGCCGAAGCCCACTCATCACATCACACCCTTCCCACTCGCGATCTCGTCGAGTTGGCGGTGCAGTCCGCGAATGTGCTCATCAATGCGCTGATCGCTAGGAAGACGTATTTCTCGAATCGGCTGGGTTCGCCAGTGAGGTCACCCTTATACGCCAGGCGAAGTAAGCGAATGTGCGAGACCTCACGTGACAGCATGGCCCGAACGTTCTTCTCGTCCTCCACCAGACCGCTTTTGGTCATGATGAGCCTCTCGATTCTGTCGTTAATCTCAAGGACTTGGTTCTAGCAGCGCTTCGTCATTGCGCTGAAGGTCCGTCCGCCCAGAAGCTCGATCAACGTCTGGAGTTTTCTCGAGAAGACCCGCCCAACGCACGGCTGCCGCGGTCTCCTTCGTCGATCGCGGGGCGCTGACGACGCGGCGGACCGCGGCGGCGCTCAGCTTCGACTCCTCGTGCACGACGATTACCGGCACGGACGCCAGCCGGATCACCGCCTCGGCCACCGATCCGACGAGCAGGCGCCGCAGGCCCGTGCGACCGTGCGTTCCCATGACGATCAGATCGACGCCTGTTTCCGACGCCTGGGTGAAGATCGCATCGACTGGCGCACTCACCATCACGAACATCGTAAGGGACGGTGCGCGGAACGTTGTCCTCCGAGCTTCTGTAACTGCTCGCGCGCCCTCGATCATTTCTTCGCGCGGAAGATCGAACGTCCCCGCCGCGCTGGCCGTGAAGTCAACCGGCGGCATGAACAGGTCCGCGTAAATGACGAGGAGGTGGGCGCCGAACCGTTCTGCGAGCGCGGCACCGTAGCGAAGCGCCTGTGCTGAGGGAGCACTGAAGTCCGTCGGGACCAGGATCAGCTTCGGTGCGTTCGGTTCCATGCTCCACCTCCTCGTTGGATCAAGCGGACCTCGAAGCCCGCTGCGTTCAAGGTAGGCGTTCTCTTTTCGTCGCCGTATGAGCTTCGCGACTCCGCCACGTGACGTTCATCACCGGGCGCGGTGAGCTTGCTCCCGGCGCCAATCCGGCGGCGCCGCTACCTTCACACCATCCGTTGCCGTTTTGCCGCATGCGTGATCCGGACCGCCGCGGTCTCTGTCGTCGCGTTGCACGCAGCGTTGCTTTGGGATCGCATCGAAAGCCTCGCGATCACCGAGCCGCTCGTGATCGCGCGCTGGTGTGCGCAGCGGCGGCAGCGGCGGCCGCACTCACCCTGATCCACCGGCGCGCGTCGTGGCGCGCGTGGGTCGTCTTCTGGATCGTCGTCGTGCTGCTGCACGCCGTCGCGCCGGGAACGATGGTGGTTCTGCAAACCGCGCTCGTCGTGCTGGGCTGCGGGCTCGCATTCGCGTCTCCGAGGGAGCGGGTCTCGATCCTTCCTGACCGTGGCATTGTATTTCAGGCAACGCCTCCCGTCCCGTCATTCGCGGACAGCGCGGCCTGCGCGTTCTCCTCCTCGAGGACAGCCTGCGCCTCAACAATCCGCGGCGGCAGACCGACTTCGGCGAGATCGCAGACTCGTCGATCTGCATAACGTCGCATCGATCGAAGTCGTCCGCGGGCCGGCCTCGGTGTTGTACGGCAGCGACGCCATCGGCGGCGTGATGAACGCCGTGTCGAGCGAGCCACAGTTCAACGGCAGCTCGAATCTGCGGTTATGTCGAAGGCCGTCACTCGTCAGCCGGTGATCTCTCCGGACTCAGCGCAGGCCTCGACGCGAAGCTAGGCCGCTTCACCCTCCAGCTCGGCGGCACGCGCCGGCAATTGGAAAACTACGACGTACCGTCCCGGACGTTCGGCGCCGTCGATCTCGGCAACACGGCCCACGTGCTCGACACCGGCGTGGACGACACGAGCTTCTGGAGCAGCGTGAGCTTCACGCCGGCCACAGGTCACACGCTGCGGCTTCGACTGAACCGTTATGACGCGAATGAAACGGGCTTCGGCTCTGCCCGGCGACCAATACGGCGTCACGGAAGCAACCAAGGTGCGCATCCTCTATCCCACGCAGTCCTTCGATCGCGCCGCGCTCTCCTATGCCGGAACCCTGCAGCGCTCGTGGGCCGACTCCGTGAACATGCAGCTCTACCGGCAGAGCAACGAGCGCGAGTTGGTCAACGACATCGACATCGGCCCCGTCGCGCCGGGCTTCCCCAATTCCGGCGTCCTCGCCAACTGTTCTACACGTCGACATACTTTACAGATCGCGGAGACATCCTTTACACCTTCGCGACCCGAGAAGTATGGGTCGCGAAGGAGAGGCGGGATGGGTGGAGCACGTGCGTGAAAGACGAGCGGCGGCGGTTGGTGGAGTTGTGGGACAGGGATGGCGAGCGAGTGAGCTGGCGAGGCGCTTCGAGGTGAGCCGGCCGACCGTGTACGCGACCATCGAGCGATGGCTCGAGTCGGGGGGGAAGCAGGACTGGAGGATCGTTCGCGACGTCCGCTGTCAAACAGACGACAGACTTCGGCCGAGGTCATCGCGGAGTTGCTCAACATCAAGGATCGGCATCCGCGATGGGGTCCCGACAAGCTCGTGCGTCTGCTTCAGGACGAGGGGATCGAGCTGCCGGCGCAAACGAGATGCGACCAAGCCTCCGCAGGCGAGCAGCGTTGCCCAGCAGAAGTATTTCGATGTCTTCAAGCGAGAGTTCAACGACGTGCGACCGCACTAGGCACTCGATTTCGAGCGGCCGCGCGCATTCGTCAAGCCGTACCGCCGGTCATACCCGGATCGCATCTCATCGATCGAGTATCCGGGCTCGTTCGCAGTTCGCTCGGTTCGCTCCCAGGGGCGATCAAGTGGCGAGGTGAGTTGGTGTTCGTTGGCGAGGTTCTGATCGGCGAGCGTGTCGCTCTCGCACCCGATGACGACGATCGCTGGCATCTGTACTTCGGGCCTGTGCGGCTGGCCACGTGGAATGACGACGCGAACAAGTTCGAACCGCCGCTACCAGCCAGAACTCCGACTTCTCCGAACGGCTCCACCCCCTCCTCGATCCTCCCCCTCAAGGGTGTATAGACGGGAGAGATACTGGACAGGTGTGCGAGGACATGGTGGACACTCTTGCCACGCCAGCAAGGGAGGGTGTGGCATGCCGTGGATGGAGCGAACGACCATGTCGGAGAAGCGCGAGTTCGTGAGGTTGGTGAGTCAGCCGGGGGCGAATATCCGTGCGCATTGCCGCAGCTTTGGAATCAGCCCTACCACGGCGTATGAGCTGCTCCGACGGTATAGGACGAGCGGCGACAACCGACGAGGAACTCGTACGCCTGATTCTCGAGCTCCGGGACGAGACGCATTGGGACGCGCGAAAGATCGCCCGCCGGCTGAGCGATCTGAAACACACCGGCGTCCCCTATCCGAGTACCGTGAACTCGATTCTGAGACGCCACGGCCGGATTGATTCGGTTGCTAGCGCGCAACATCAGCCCTGGCAGCGCTTTGAGCACCCGGCACCCAATGATCTGTGGCAGATGGACTTCAATGGCTGGTTTCCTGCTGGATCGGCGAGGTGCAACCCGCTGACGCTGCTCGACGATCACTCGCGCTTTGATCTGTGTCTGAATGCTTGTGCCGATCAGACGACTGAAACCGTGCAGGGTGCGCTCTGGAAGGTCTTCGAGCTCTACGGACTGCCGTATCGAATGACCATGGACAATGGTTCGCCGTGGGGAGATGACGGAACTCATCGGCTGCCCCGTCTGACCGCGGCGCTGGTGCAGCTGGGAATCCGCATCAGCCACTCCCGGCCCTATCACCCGCAGACCCAGGGCAAAGATGAACGATTTCATCGGACTCTGGACGAGGAACTGCTGCGATGGACGGCGTTTCGCGATCTGAACGAAGTCCAACGCGCATTCAATCGCTGGCGTGATCGGTACAACCTCGAACGACCTCACGAGGCACTCGGCATGGCCACGCCAGACAGCCAGTACCAAGTCAGTTCGCGGCCGCTTCCAACTATGCCACCGCCGGTCGAGTACGGAGCGAGCGATGACGTGCGCAAGGTCGACACCTACGGCTACATCAGTTTCCGCGGAATGAAGGCTCGTGTCGGACGCGGGTGCGGCGGCTTGCTCGTAGCCGTGCGACCGACCGTCAACGACGGCGTGTTCGACGTCTACTTTTGCCACCATCGGGTCGTGCAGATCGATCTGCACGACCCGATCGAGAACTAACCAATGTGTCCACCATATCCTCACCACCTGTCCAGCATCTCTCCCGTCTTTACAAAGGGGGAGGAAGGTGTAAAGGATGTCTCCGTCGATCTGTAAGGAAGTTTTCGCGAGCACACACTCGCTGAACTTCAGCGACGTCGACACCTGGGGACTCCGCGCGGATGCCGTCAAGGTCCTGGGCAACGGCCGCCACATTGTGACCTACGGCGTCGAAGCGACCCGCGACGACAGCTTCAATACCGACTTCTCGACCACGACCCCCACCATTCGCACGCCGCATGGCAATTCGGTCACGGTCAAAGACGGACGACATCGCCAACGCACCCAACGCGACGAACACGGCCTACGGCGACTTCGCACAGGACGAGATCTCCATCGGCAAACGCCTCAGCGTCACGTCGGGAATCCGCTTTAACAACGTCGACACCACGGCCGAGGCGACTCCGGGATGGAACGTTTCCGGCTTCGGCTTCTCCGACCGCACGTTCGTCGGCGCGCTCTCCTCGAAATATCAGCTCAACCCGTCGATCAGCCTGCTCGCCTCATGGGGCCGCGGCTTCCGCGCGCCGAATATCATCGAGTGCCTGTTCAACGGACCGCCACCAAGGCTCCGGTTACCACCTGCTGAACACGACGCTCGAGTCGGAGACGAGCAACAACTTCGACCTCGGCCTCAAGTACTCGCGCGCGAACGCGTTCATGGAAGCCGTGGCGTTTCGCAACGACATCCGCGGCGGCATCATCCAGGCGTACCTATCGCTCGAGAAGATCGCGCAGCTCGACGCGGAACCCGGGCCGCGATCGCCGCCAGTCACGCGCAGTTCGTCGTACAGCAGCGCAACACGGCGCGGCTGCGTTATGACGGCGTCGAGCTCGTCCTCGGATGGCGCTCGAGCAGCGGCATCGTCCCCGGCGGGAACTACAACGTGGATCGACGGCGTCCGCATCGATGCCGCGAACCCGCCCACCGGCGACAGCTACTCGAACAAGGCGTTCGTCTATGTGCGGTATGAGCCGGCGCACGGCCGCTTCTGGGCCGAGTACCACGTGCGCAGGAATGGCAGAGACAACGCGAACCTCGAGCGCGAACGCACCCGTACCGCCCGTCGGCCGAACCCTCCGTCGTTCACCGTCCACGGCGTCGGCGCAGGCGCGCGACTGTTTCAGGTTGCGGGGTTCACCAACGAAGTCACGGTCTGGATCGAGAACCTGACTGACGAGTTGTACGCGGAGTTCTCCAATGCGACGTTCTTCCGGCCGGAGCGGGACGCACGGCGAAGGTCAGCTACCGCGTCACGTTCTGATGAAGCACTTCGCGCATGCGGCAGCCTGACGTCGTCCTGATTCACCCGCCGAGCGTGTTCGATTTCGGGAGCGGGCCATTTTCTACGGACCGATCAGCGACGCGATTCCGTCGTCGCCGGTTTTCGAGATGTACCCGATCGGATTCCTTACGCTCGCGGCGTATCTGCGCCGTCACGCTACCGCGTGCGCATCGTCAACCTCGCCCTTCTCATGATGCGCAGCCACCGGTTCGATCCGGAACGGTTCCTCCGGCGGCTGCGTCCGAAGCTCTTCGGCATCGACCTGCACTGGCTTCCCCACGCGCACGGCGACTCGCACTGGCCGCGCTCCTCAAACGCGTT